>JADBWH010000045.1 GCA_020404105.1 Pseudanabaena sp. M53BS1SP1A06MG
GCAAGTTGTCTCGCTGAATCAGGAATCCCCGTCACTTCAGTGCGGGGAGTGTCAATTTAGGAATATTAATTTACAATCAATGCCAATAATTTTTAAAACTGATAGAGTTTTAAAAATTATTTATTGGGGCTCAGTACAGTAACATAAGTTGAGAGACTCGGTCAGAAAATTTTTGCTTCTATGGATGCGACCCTTATTCGTCAACTTGTATGGCTAGACTATAGATTAGCTCTGCTATTTGCTGTTTTTTTCCCTTTTGGATTGTTGTGCTGGGCTTTTCGTAGTAGCAGTGAGGCAGTCAAGAGATCGCTACTTTTGTATTGGCGTGTAGCTAGCCTCTTTTTAATTACGATCTACCTAGCAATTGGTAGTTTACCTATATCCTTTATTTCAGGTATTGTTGCGGAGATTCTCATGGTCTTGGCACTATGGTTTTGGCAAGACCTAAATGAAGATATTGAAGCTTCTCGCCAAAGTTTGGGACCAGTATATCTAGGATGGCGTTGGGCTACCACTATTTATTGTGGTGTAAGCGTTATATTGCGAACATTATTTGCTAACTGTGCCTTTGTCAAAATTGAGCAGCTTAGTGATAATTGCAAAATTTGGTTCGAGCCACCTCTAAGTTTTAGCAACACATTTCATCATGGTGTACCTGTTGAGAACTTGGCATTTTTTGGAGCAGTGGGTGGCATTGTCTATGGCTTATACCTATTTTCATTCTTAGCCTTTAGTTTGCCCAAAACAGGTCGAATTGCATTTCGAGACTAAATAAGAAAGCCTCGCATTGCGAGGCTTTCTTATTGTCTGTATTGATTGGGATAACGCACCCTTGCTCCTGTCCATAAAAGCTTTTGACGTAATGCTTGATAATAAGAATACTCTTCACGTAAAACGATAAACTGAGCCTGACAATCTGACATCCGAATATCTACTCTTTGTCCAGGAAATACCGAAGAAGCAATTACTCCATCTGTCCATAATTTCAAACTAAAGTCATCGTTAGCTAATGACCAAATGCTAACTGTTAGCTTTGGTGGAATCACAATAGCCCTACTCGATAGGCTCAATGGACAAATCGGTGTAATGGCGATCGCATGCATTCCTGAATGCACAATGGGACCATTGGCTGCAACTGTGTAGGAGGTCGAACCAGTTGGTGTCGCCACAATCAGTCCATCACCATGATATTGATCGACCACTTCACCATCGATCTCTAACTCTAAAGAAGCTGTCACCATGCGATCAGGAGAGGCAGGCTTAACACACATTTCATTGAGGCACAAAAAAGGACCACAGGACTGCCCCATTCTGCTGCCTAAACCTTCATCAACATTGATTACTCGAGCTTCGAGCATCATTCGCCTTTCGATCGCAAAGCGATCAGATAATAGCCTTTCCCAGATCTCCTTAGTATTGCCACATTCCTCGATCGAATGAGTCAAAAAGCCCAAATGTCCACCGACATTAACAGCTAAAATCGGCACTGCTAATCTTGCCAAATATCTCGCTGCCCCCAAAGTAGCACCATCGCCACCTAAGACAACGGCTAGATCAATGTCTTGATGCATAGATTCCAGAAAAACAGGATAGGGATTATCGTTAGCGCCCGTTGGACCTATTAAGACTTTGACTCCAAGTTCTTCTAGCTCACAACTACATCGCTCCGCCCACATTTTGCCAATTTGACTACCCGACTTATAGGCGATTATTGCTTTACAAATCTTCACGAATATCTCTCAGGTGGAAACGGAATGATTAGCAAGATAGGCAGCACTGAGCGCTGTAAATATCTAGATGGAATGCCTTCATGTTATATCAATTATCATTTTTAATGATGGGACAAAGAATACATTGGTATTTTTTTTCTCAACTACAGCTTCGCTCGACCAACGTTGGCTGAGCGAAGTCGAAGCCGTAGGTACTTTGATTAATCGCAAGTGCCCTTGATGCGTATAAGGAGTAAGAAGAAATTTTTGCAAGCCCAAATTCATCGCACTTACCAAAACCTTTCTAAATTTTTGTTAGAGCGCCTACTACATCTTGCTTTAGATGTAAATGGCAGAATTTGTCTCGTTTTTGCTGGTTCTTACTGCTATTGTCAGAGCCTTTGTTTAATTAATAAAAATTAATGATACAAAAAACAAATTTTTAAGATAGAATTTACCACTAAGTAAAGTTCTTTGTGTGAAGGGTAGGTCATGAGTCAGGCAGGATTTAGCGATTCATCATCACAAGAGATCATCAATCCATTGATATCGGAACCGCAATCCCAGTCTCAGAGTTTGAATTCCAACATGCTCGGAGATGAGTCTATTCTGCTGAATACCTTGCCTCGTCAAGTTTTAGAGCAAGAGCTGCATCTTTGTAATGAGCGCAGTCAGCAGGCTCACGTCTTATTGCGTCAGGCTCATGAACAATTACAACTTTCACAATTAGTGATCCAACGCCAAGAAACTTTAACTCAAACTCTCCAAGCAAGGATTGATCAGTTAGAGAGTGAGTTACAAGATGTGCATAATAATTGCGATGAGTTGCGCGATCGCCTCAAACGTCAGCAGCATCATACATCACAATTAAAGGCTGCTCTCGAACGTTGTCTCGATACATCAACTCCTGCACCCAAGGACATGGCTTTATCGGCGTTAGAATCATGGTCGATCGCTAAGATGGCTGATGAAAAGATTACACCAGTAGAAGTTGCTAGTAATTCACCTTTGCAAAATGTAGTTAAAATTGCGCCTGCGCCCCAGCCAATAGATATACCTGAGACTCCAGAAGTTACTTTGATTAAACAATCTAAAGAACCTGAAGCTATCGAAGAACCGCTTAGATTATCCATCCCTGCCAAAAATCAACCAATCTCACCTCTCATTGTTAAGCCGCACAAAGCTTCCCAAGGTTCACCAATTGCCCCAAATTTACCCAAGTGGCAACCAAGTATCATTCCTGATCTAAAATCTGAAGCTAAAAAGATAGTTGATCACTCACTTAACATAGTCACTAGTACCACCAGCTATCAACCAGATCCAGAAAAATCCTTAAATGAAGATAATGGTAGTGTTGTCAATGACGCGCCAATTTTTTCAGCCCCAACTATCAAAACTTCATCGGTATCTACTGTAACTGCGCCTAAATTTATGCATGCTTTATACGGCAATGCTAACTACGATGAGGAAGAGTCACCTCAACTAGCGATCGCTAATTCTGCAACTCGGAAAGCAGTGACATCCTTGGCTGCAGTGCAGCTTCCTCAGTTCCCACCATTGCCCCGCCAATGATTGGTTTTTTACGTGGCATGATCGCTGCTTGCAAAGCTGCTGACAGTTCTCGCAAAAATACGCCTACCTATTGGCTCACCCTCGATGTGCATGGTGTTGGTTACGATATTCAAATTACGGCCAGTGCTGCGGGTAAGTTGCCCTCTGTAGGCGAAGAAGCACAGTTATTTACACATTTGATTGTCCGTGAGGATCAAATGGTGCTGTTTGGATTTCCCACTGTTGCCGAACGTGAGCTATTTCGCCAATTAATCAGCGTTTCAGGAATTGGTCCTCAAGTGGGCTTAGCTTTATTAAACAGTTTAGGAATTCAAGATCTAGTTAAAGCAATAGTTTCGGGCAATACTAGGGTGTTAAGTTTAACTCCTGGGGTAGGGACAAAAACGGCGGAGAGATTGGCGCTAGAACTAAAAACAAAACTTGCGGATGGGCGATTGGCTCAGGTTGGTCTAATGCGATCGCCAAGCAGTATCTTAAGTGCCTCTCTCCAAGAAGAATTAGAGATGACTTTATTAGCTCTTGGCTATACACCTACAGAAATTAGTAATGCCATTAATGGGATCATCAGTTTGCCAATCCTCGCGAAAACTCAAGACATCGAAGCTTGGATTAAAGAAGCGATCGCATGGCTATCTCGCTAAATTGACATTTTAAGATTGGCTACGATTTATAAAATTTAAAAGTTTTGCACTCTAGAATTGATTGTACAAAAGTGATTGCCTCTGCTTTAGAACTGATCTTGCCCTCTACCTGAGCAATTTTGACACTTTCGAGAAATTCGCCAATTTTGGGACTAGGTGTCATGCCTAACTCCTTACGCAGATCATCACCTGTAATTAATGTAATTGGATAGACGATCAAATCATTTGGATTGAGCCAACGCTCTAACCAAGGGCTAATCTGCTTTATCGTATAGCCACTGGCAAGAGCTAAAGTTGCTATTGCAGGGAAAAACTCTAGAGTTGATTGAAAAAATTTATATTGCCCCTTAGGGGTAGCATGATCGAGCAGGCTAATAAATTGAGGCAAGTATCTCAAAATACCAATTAACCATCGCTGCTCAGCACGACTTAATCCCAGAAACTCAAGTGCAGTTGCACTATTGCTCAAAGCCGCTAATTTGACAATTACAATTGCTAAGCGATCACCTGCCAAATGTTTACTAAAAAATAATTCTAAATTAGGAAATAGGGATAACAAAATAGAGATAACTCCCTCAATCTCAGCAAATCTTGGCAAATTTAAATGCTGACTTGGTAGCCAATCCTCAAAAATATGATCGTCGATAGCTTCCAGCATATATCGACTACCATTGTTAATTGACAATAGATGCCCTAATTCTGTACATACCCGTTCTGCAGCCACTGATTTTAATCTTGGTGCAAGTTTGATCAAAACCTGACGCGTTAAAGCTTCGATCACAAAACCCAATTGTGCTGATTGCCGATATCCCCGCAAAATCCGTAAAGGATCTTCCGCCAAGTTCTCAGGAGCAACCATCCTAATTCTCTTTGCTGTTAAATCCCCAATTCCATCAAAAGGATCAATAAAATCTCCGCCCGCAAATAAACCATCACCAATCCCCAATGACCGATTACCAATTAATTGATGACATTCCATCGCGATCGCATTCATACAGAAATCACGCCGTCCTAAATCTTGCTCTAAACTACTTCCCATCTGTTGAGCAAAATCTGCCGTTCCATTCTTAAAAACAACCCTCGCAATTTTGCGCTCAGCATCTAGAACCACAAAGCCTGCTTTATATTTATGCGCGATCGCTTGAGCAACTTCCAAAGCACTCTCAGGTAATACAAAATCCAAATCAAGATATTTACCTTGACGATTCAATAGGCGATCGCGCACCCATCCCCCCACAAGATATGTTGGTGTAGGCAAATCATCAAAATCAAAAGGAAACTGCTGCAAAATTAATTTTTATTCCGCTTTGTATAGGGTTTTGATGGCTTAAGCTATGTTATCCGATAGCTATAATGTCTGGTATAGCTTTGCGCTTTCAAAAATATTTCTGTACTACTCAAAGCCTCAACAGGCTGTAAGTCAAGTCCCTAAAAACTACAGAAACTATCTGATAGGAAGCCCAAAGTAACTAAGCCTCCCAGATTTTAAAAAGCACATTCGCAATAACTTCTGAAGCCCATCTTGAAAGCTGTAGATTCTTCAAACTCAAATTTCCCTCACTCTGAGACTTGGTTAGAGGCTTCTGAAGATTCCTCAGAGTCCGTCATATCGAATGATAGCTCTAGTTGATCGTTTACTTGTTGCTCTAGTTGTTCCGTCTCATTACTAATAGAATTTTCTACGGACTCACTGGAAGTACTTGAAACTTCATCCTCAATGACATCAGCATTGGCAAATTCTATGGACTTATCTGTTTCGACATTTTGTTCCAAATTTTGCTTTTGCGATTTATTCGCTGCATTCCTTAATTTGCTAGATACTTCAGTAGTTTGCTCAGTAAGCTCTGTAGTGTTTTCTAAACTCGAATTCTCTGAGGTAGTTTTTGGACTTTCTTTTGCCGCGATCGCATCAAGTGCCTCGTCTGCAAATTGAGCCATCTCTAAAGCTGATGGGTCTGTTTGCTCAGGATTAGTTACCTCGCTCGGCTCATCAAAAAGTGCCACTAGATCAGGTGGTTCTTCGCGCACCATCCTAATGGGTAAATTGGCAATTAATGCAGTCATCCGTTTATCGGACTCTAGACGAATATCGAGAGAACCCTCATCAAGCTCGACATATTTAGAGACAACACGCATAATTTCGTTACGCATGTTATCGAACACCTGTGGCTCGATCGCAGCTCGATCATGGGCGAGGATAAACTTTAAACGCTGTTTGACTTGCGTTCCGCTAGTAACATTTTGGCGTTGAAAAAGGCGATCAAGCAGTGCTGAAATCATCTCAAACCTCAGTAATTCCCACTAATCCAGCTTGACAGACGAGCAAAGATTCCTTTGGGTGGAGATTCGAGTTGTAAAAACTCAACCTCATTACCTTCAAGTCGTTTTGCCACATTCATATAGGCAGTGCCTGCGAGTGAAGCTTTGTCTGACAACACCAATGGTTCCCCTTTATTAGTAGAAACAATCACCTGTTCGTCATCGGGTATTACGCCAATTAATTTAACTGACAAAATATCCAGCACATCTTCAACACTCATCATGTCGTTATTTTTTACCATAGATGGGCGAATTCGGTTTAAAATTAATTTAATATCCGTAATTCGATTGGCTTCTAAAAGTCCAACTACCCGATCTGCATCACGTACAGCCGAAATTTCAGGAGTCGTGACAATAATGGCTTCTTTTGCTCCAGCGATCGCATTTTGAAAGCCTGACTCAATTCCTGCGGGACAATCGATCAAGACATAATCAAAATAGCGGCTTAAAACTTCCACCAAAGCCTTCATATGCGCGGCTGTAATCGCCGTTTTATTACGAGTTTGTGGTGCTGCTAATAAGGACAGATTCGGCTGGCGCTTATCTTTGACTAGGGCTTGATCGAGTTTGCATTCTCGCGCAATCACCTCTAGGGCTGTATACACAATGCGATTTTCTAATCCCAATAGCAGATCGAGATTTCGCAAGCCAAAGTCAGCATCCACTAAAACCACTTTACGCCCAAGCTTAGCGATCGCCATGCCGAGATTTGCAGAAGATGTGGTCTTGCCGACACCACCTTTACCAGAGGTAACAACGATAATGCGACTCATGTTTACAGATTACGATAGGTTACTACTTGATGGTTAATAGCGCTTTACGCGACTAAATACTTATTTTTTAGAATAATCAACAGCTTGGACAATTTGGATCGCGGGTACTCCTTGTGTATTTACAAAAGCAACTTCAGGACAAAAATAAGTACTCGGACTCTCAACACGGGCAATCAAATTAGCGATTCTAATTTGGGTAGCCTCGAGGTGCAAAGCCATTACTACCGCTTGAGCATTGCCTTTAAGCCCTGCATGAGCCATACCTTTGAGTTTGCCCCATACAATAATGTCACCTTCAGAAATTATCTCTGCACCAGCATTGACATCACCGAAGATAATAATACTGCCAGAATGACGAATTTCTGTACCAGATCTTACGGTCGCCTTAATGTAGAGGGGGTCATCTAGAGGAGCATCAGGAATCGGATTGAATCCTAATATTTCTCCGAAGATAGTTCCCTGCTCTACACAGAAGCCCATGCTTGCAGCATTAATTGCTGTCTGGCGGCGATTTGTCACCACACAATGTAGCAGCAATTGATGATTTTGTAATGACTCGGATAGTTCTTGGAGTTGGCGCGTATCTAATAAGCGATCGCCTGCTTGCAAATACACCTGTGTGCGGGGCTTCCAGTCATGTCCACTTGCCGCCATTCTTTGTTCTAGCTGGGCAAGTAGCTCTTGCCAAGTTAAAACAAAGAATGGTGTTGCCGAAGTAATATCATTGCCATCTTTACTAGCACTTGTAACTGCTTGATCTGCATTAGTAACTTTATCAAGCGTGATACTTGTCTTGTTTTCGTTCGGAAATAACAGATTTAGCTTACCATCGAGGGTCTTAAATCTGACTTGAAAAATCTCTGGATCTCTATTCGACTCAGGTTGCGATTGCTTAGAAGGTTTGATCGGAATAGGCTTAAGCTCCCCACCCTCGACATCCGCAAGGGTTAAAGGTGCAGGAATGTTGCCAATAGGTTCCTGAAAATCAGGAACAACAATCACTTCAGGCATCTCCGCAGATGACAAATCCCCTGCACCTGACTGGAGTTTGCTAGGCGACAGAGGATTAGTTCTCACGGCTATATTACGCTCATTTACATTCATGAAGCTTTGTCAAGCTAAAAATCTAAAGATCACGAAACAAGGGACCTAAGCCCCTTGTCAATTCTAAGCTGAAGGCAATAGCTGGAGGTTGATATCAGAACCACTTAAAGCTTCTTGTTCAATGACTTTGACCTTGCCATCATCATCGACATCTACCTGTACCGATGCGCCTTCACGGACTTTGCCCGTCAAGATCTCTTCAGCAAGAGAATCTTCGAGCAAGCGCATGATCGCTCGACGTAGTGGACGTGCGCCATAGCTGGGATTATAGCCTTCTTGGACTAACAGATCCTTGAAGCGCTCAGTCACGGTCAGAACAATGTTCTTGTCAAGCATCCGCTTGAAGAACTCGTTGAGCATGAGATCAGCGATCTCCTTGACTTCGGGCTTGGTCAACTGACGGAAGACAATGATTTCATCAAGACGGTTGAGGAACTCTGGACGGAAGTACTGCTTCAGTTCTTCGTTAACTAGGGAGCGAATGCGGGTATAAAGCGCATCCTCTTGGCTAGCCGCGAAGTCAAAGCCGAGTCCACCACCTCCCTTTTCAATGACCTTAGAACCAACGTTAGAGGTCATGATCAGCAGGGTGTTCTTGAAGTCAACGGTGCGCCCCTTCGAGTCAGTTAGGCGACCATCTTCAAGGACTTGCAACAGCAAGTTGAAGACATCGGGGTGAGCCTTTTCGATTTCGTCGAACAGTACGACGGTGTAGGGACGACGACGGACGGCTTCGGTAAGCTGACCACCTTCGTTGTAGCCGACATATCCAGGAGGTGAACCGATCAGCTTGGATACGGTGTGACGCTCCATATATTCGGACATGTCAAGGCGGATCATTGCCTCTTCAGAACCGAAGAAATAGGATGCAAGTGCCTTGGTTAGCTCAGTCTTACCAACGCCTGTTGGACCAGAGAAGATAAAGCTAGCGATCGGGCGGTTCGGACTCTTCAGACCGACACGGGCGCGACGGATTGCACGGGAAATTGCTTTAACTGCTTCATCCTGACCGATGACACGGCTATGCAGGGTTTCTTCCATCTGCATGAGCTTGACGGACTCTGATTCGGTGATCTTGAGGACGGGTACGCCAGTCCAAGAACTGACGATATAAGCGATGTCCTCTTCGGTGACACGAATTTCAGGAGCATCTTCGGTAGGAGTTTCGGTTTTCTTAGTTTGGCTAAGGGCGCGAATTTGTTGCTTGAGGTCGATTTCCTTATCACGCAATTCTGCTGCTTTGTCAAAGTCTTGCTTGCGAACGGCATCATCCTTATCTTTGAGGGTTTGACGCAATTCTTTATCAAGGTCTTTTGCGGCAGGAGGCAACTGCGAGTTAATCAGGCGTACGCGAGAACCCGCTTCGTCGATCAAGTCGATCGCTTTGTCAGGTAAGAAGCGATCACTGATGTAGCGATCAGACAATCTTGCGGCGGCAACAAGGGCTTCGTCGTCGATCTTGAGCTTGTGGTGTTCTTCGTAACGCTGACGCAAACCGATTAAGATTTCGATGGTTTCTTCAACGCTAGGCTCACCGACCATGACGGGTTGGAATCGGCGTTCAAGGGCGGCATCACGCTCAATGTGCTTACGATATTCGTCAAGGGTGGTTGCGCCGATGCATTGCAATTCGCCACGAGCGAGAGCAGGCTTCAAGATATTGGCGGCATCGATCGCGCCTTCGGCAGCACCAGCACCGATCAAGGTATGGACTTCATCAATTACCAAGATCACATTGCCAGCCGTGCGGATTTCTTCCATGATTTTCTTGAGGCGTTCCTCAAATTCACCACGGTATTTTGTACCCGCAACGAGCAAGCCGATATCGAGGGTGACAACCCGCTTTTCTTGCAAAATATCGGGGATGTCACTGTTGGAGATGCGCTGTGCCAAACCTTCAGCGATCGCGGTTTTACCCACACCTGGTTCACCGATCAAAACAGGATTGTTTTTGGTGCGGCGACCGAGGATCTGGATTACTCGTTCAATTTCTTTTTCACGACCCACAACAGGATCGAGTTTGCCATCTTGGGCTAGCTGAGTCAGATTCGAGCCAAATTCGTCAAGGGTAGGCGTTTTGGTTCGCCCCGATGATCCGCCACCTGCGGATACTTCGGCAGTCTCACCGAGCATTCTGATGACTTGGGTGCGAACCTTGGAGAGATCCACCCCGAGATTTTCTAAAACTCTCGCGGCAACACCTTCGCCTTCGCGAATCAGTCCTAGCAATAAATGCTCAGTACCGATATAGTTGTGTCCTAACTGGCGGGCTTCTTCTAACGACAACTCTAGGACTCTTTTGGCGCGAGGCGTGAAAGGTATTTCAACTGCGACAAAACCAGAGCCGCGTCCGATGATTTTCTCAACCTCGATGCGGGCATCTTTGAGGTTGACACCCATGGACTTAAGTACTTTGGCGGCAACGCCAGTTCCTTCTCCGATTAGACCCAATAGGATTTGCTCTGTGCCGACAAAGTTATGACCGAGGCGGCGAGCTTCCTCTTGAGCCAGCATGATGACTTTAATTGCTTTTTCTGTAAAGCGTTCAAACATGGCGTTTCCCCATACTTTGCTGCGTTCTGGTTAAAGTTAATACTAGCACAGCATTAGCAGCATTCTGTGTGTACGGCTTTCACTCCTTTTTACCCAAATTGTTAAGATCCCTCTTAAGAGACTGTCAAGCAAAGTGTGTAAAGTCTAGAAGCTAGAGATGAAGGCGATCCTCGAAGAGGATAGCAAATCGATCGAGAGCATGTTTCCAGTCACGAATGGGCATAGTCCATTTCTTAGAAATATTCCGCATTGCCAAATAAACTAGCTTGAAAGCAGCCTCGTCGGAAGGAAAAATCTGCTGAGATTTAATCACCTTAGGCAAACTGCTATTCATCGACTCAATCGCATTGGTGGTGTAAATTGCTCTGCGAATCTCGGACGGAAAAGCAAAGAATGGGATAATATGCGCTCAATGATTGCGCCAAGACTTGGAGATCGAGGGATATTGTTTGTCCCATTTTTCAGCAAACAACTCAAGGTTAAACTCTGCCTCCGATGCGGTCGCCGCAGCATAAATTGCCTTGAGATCAGCACAAACTCGGAGGACTGCAATTTCAGCTACGCCAAAGTTGCCTTGGAGCTTTTTCTGGCTATAGCCGTTGCGACTGTTGGTTTGTCCTTCTGGTCTCAGTTCAGAAGGAATTGACACTGAAATCGCTCAAGTTTCCGCAGATGGAGCCTATGACCATCGCCATTGTTATGATGAGATTGCTCAACATGGTGCTAAAGCCGTGATTCCTCCCCGCAAAGATGCCAAAATCTGGCAGCATGGCAATACCAGTGCACCACCCCATCCCCGTGACCAAAATCTCCGCTATATCCGCAAACATGGGCGTAAAAAATGGAAACGTGACTCAGGTTATCATCGACGGTCTTTGGCAGAAACTACGATGTTTCGTTTCAAAAAAATCTTTGGTGGTACTCTATGTTCTCGTAAATTTGACAATCAGGCGGTTGAGTTGTTCATCAAGTGTACTACGCTCAATCGCATGATTCAACTCGCTAAACCTCTCTCTTATCCTGTTGATCCTTAATTATCTATCCTAATATTCCCTATCTTTTCTCTTCTTTTTATTCACGCAACAAAGCCCTTCACAAACCCAAAATCAGCTATCTGTTTTATCCCGACTTTGAGCGAGATCCCCATCCAAAGATGCAAGCTTCAATGCAAATCGACCTGAGAGATTTGCAGGTTCGTTATCGTGACTATCTAAACTCCGATAATCCCCCGTACTTCATTGTAAAGATGCTTATATTCTTCCTGACTAATAACTGTACGCAAACAAACAAATTTATTAGGTTTGATGTAGATATAGTGATGGCGAAGCCATCGCTATATCTACTCGACGATTAAGTCCCATTTATTGTTTAGCAACTTTAATGGCAGTTACTTCTGAATCTGGTTCAAGATCTTCTTCATGTCCTTTGGGATTGAGATAATACTGATCATAATATCCATAGTGGTATTCACTATCCGAAGAACCAATCATATTAATCAATAAACCAGACACATTTGCTCTTGCGATTCCCAAGACTTCTAAAGCACGAGCGATACCTCCTCTCGTAGAACGATTAATTGCAGCAACTAGAATAAATGTATCCACCTTAGAAGTTAAACATTGAGCATCAGTTATCCCAATCACAGGTGGAGTGTCTACTAATACATAGTCATAGGCTTGTCGCCATTCCTGCAAAAGTGCAGTCATCTTTGTTGATTCCAATAACAACATGGGATTTGGCGGTAGTGAGCCTGATGCTAAAATATGCAAATTACCCTTATCATCTGCAATCTGGACTAGATCCTGCCAAGGGCTTGGTGTCGCGAGAGCCGTTGATAAACCAAACTTATTACTTAACTTGGATAATTTATGAACAGTCGGCTTCCGCATATCTGCATCCACTAAGAGCACCTTATATCCTAGCGCTGCTAAAATTGTTGCTAAATTATAGGTCAATGTACTCTTACCCTCAGATGGTACTGATGAGGTAAAAGCTATTACCTTCATCGTATTATCAGTACCTAAATAGCGAAGATTTAAAGCTAGTGAACTCAATGCTTCTTTAAAAGCATAGTAACTGCTAGTTGGCAAAATTCCCTGACTTACCATTGCACTTAAAGAAGCTACTTCAGTCAAAGGAACTGAAGCCAGCAAGGGAATATCAATGATTTCCTTGACTTCCTCAACCTCACGAATCCTTTGATCGAGGCGATTAAATAGCAATGCACACAAGATGCCTAAGGTTAATCCAATGAAAGTGCCAGCAATTAAACTTTTCTCAATATCAGGTGATGATGGTCGGGTAGGAATCAGAGGTGGTTCTAAAATTCTCCATGAGGAGATCTCTTGAGCTTCGGAAATCCTCAATTCCTCCAATTTTTCAGTTAATTTTTGATAAGTAGACGTATCTAAAGCTAATTTTCTTTGGATTTCTATATACTTTTGTTGTATTTGGGGAATTTGTGAAAAAGCCTTAGCAACTTCAGCCTGAGCACCTCTAATACTTTCTAACTGAGCCTGATTCACTGCCAGAGATGTCTGGGCTTCAAATAACTGAGTGGCTAAAGTTTGTTGTATGGGACTATTCGGCTCATTGGTAATGTTGGTACCTCTAGTGCCAACTACTGACTGAGCACGAATTTCCAATAGTTTATAGAGTTCATCACGACGATCCTTGAGAGCTTGAACCGTAGGATGATCTTCACGAAATCTTGTCCGCTCTAGAAAATAGTTAGTTTCAACTTCTCGGAATTGCTTAACTAGTGACTGATAGGGAGTATCTTGTTGTAAAATCACGCCACTAATTGCAGCATCTGGGGATTTACCAACTTGGCGGCTAAGAGATTTATATTGTTGTTGGGTTTGTGCAATCTTAATTTGCAGTTCTTGAGCTTGAACCTCTAAAGCCTCACGCATTTTAAAAACTGCAGCCGCATAGGTTTCAGGATCGACAATGTTATAGGTTTTACGAAATCGGGTGACAGCAAGGGCGGACTTGTCAAGTTGCTGTTTGACTTGCGGTAATTTATCCTGAATAAACTTAATCGCAGTACTGGATTTAGTCCGTCGATCTTTTAAGCTATATTCGACATAGGTTTGAGCTAAAGCATTGAGAACTTCACGTGCACGTTTTGGATCGCTATCAGTATAGTTAAGCCGCAAAATCAAAGCGTCTTTTTCAGGACGAATTTCTAAGCCGCTCATAATCGTCCCAGCATCGATATCTTTGACTGTGCTACTAGCAGAGGACTGTTTTATCTTGGTAACAGCGACTTCGATTAGAGGTCGGCTTCGGAGAATACCAATTTCTGTACCAAGATTAATTAATGAGCTACCCGGTAAACCAGGAACTTGAATATCAGATATAGAGATCGTAGAGTTATTAATTAGAAGAGATGCACTGGATCGATATTGGGGAGTTCTGGTAAATGTATAGTAAGCATTGCCAACAAATACACTGGCAGAAACAGCTACGATGACAATCCAACGTTTGCGTAGTACTCGGAAGAATTTGGCAAGTTTAAACGAATCATCGACATACTTGCCTGCGTAGGTCGCTTTAGGATATTCAGTCATCGTTTTATTTTTACCTAAGTAGCTCTAATCATCACAGGCTGAACAGCTAATGTTTATATCAAAACCGAGCCAATATAGCAATCAAGTATAGTTTGTAGATGTTTAAGAATTATGAGAGGTAACTTTTTGAGCTAGCGATCGCATAAGTTGAATTTTTCTAGGAAAAACTAGATTTGTGATTAGATCACAGGAATAGATATCAAATTCAAGTTCAAGATGTGAAAGCTGTTTAATTTCTAGATTTACCCTAGATTTGGTATTTATAATAGACAGTTATAGCAGCTTTCATTTTGCCGTATGTAAAATGAGACCTCCAAAACCTCTGCTGTAATTACAGCCTATTGAGGATTTGAGTAGTACAGAAACATTTTTGAAAGTGGCGCTTTGCGCCACTTTCAAAAATGTTTCTGGGTTTTAAGTAAGCGCAAAGCGCTGTAAAGTTTTGATTTTGCAAATGAGTATATATGCATTGACAAAACGCTATAACAAAAGTAATGAACAGATTGTACCCAAACCTATAAAATTTCAGTCCGAATGCCTGTCACTATTCCTACAATATATTCCACACTCCTCTTAACAATTCTACTGTTTTTGGGATTGATTTCTTTCTTACGAGGTTCGATTCGTGATCGCACTACCGATGTGCTTTTTAATGTTGTTCAACTTACGGATGATCGCCTATTAATGCAAGTCCGTGATCATTTCCAGCAAAGAGCTTATAAAGTTGTGGAGATCGATCCAGAACGGGATGTGGCGATTTTGTTGGGTCAAGTTAGACCGAGTATTTTCCTAGCCGTATTTTTGACAATATTGGCAGCAATTGGTTTAACTTGTTTCGGCTTAGTTTTGGGGGTTTTAATTCCTGATTTAGAAAATCTCTGGTTGTGGTTGATCATTGCATCACCGATCGCAGGTTGGTTTTATTGGCGTGGTGTTCCCCGTGAGCAGAAGGTGAGCTTGCAGCTGCTAGCTGATGGCAAACTAAAAGTACGCGCTCACAAGGACGAGATTGCTGAGTTGCAGCGATCGCTCAATCTCGAAAAAATCGAATAGAAATTGAAGCAGGCTATAAGCAAGTGCAAAATGCTTGCTTCTATGTTTATAAAACAAAAATGCCTATATTTTTTATAATAGATATTTAGATAAAGATTTACAACAAATTATTGGTGCTTCATGACTACTATTTTAAATAGTCTAAGACGCGAGACTGTTGCGTCAAATTCACTACAAAGTAACGCTTTGAGTTTAAATAGCTTGTCGCCCAATCAACAACTGTTACCACTAACGGCTGTAGTTAATGCCGATGATCATTTAGAAATTGGTGGTTGCGATGTAGTGGAGTTAGTCCGCCAATATGGTTCGCCACTATATATTTTGGATGAAGTCAGTTTGCGAACTGCTTGTCAGCAATATCGCGATGCTTTGGTCAAGCATTATCAAGGAACCTCTCAAGTTTTATATGCTTCTAAAGCTTGGAGTTGCCTCGCCGTTTGTGCGATTGTTGCATCGGAGGGCTTAGGTATTGATGTGGTTTCTTCTGGTGAAATCCTGACGGCAGTCCGCGCAGGTGTTTCTCCGAGTTTGATTTATTTTCATGGCAACAATAAATCCCTCGATGAACTCAGCTATGCTCTAGAGGTTGGCTGCACAATCGTAGTGGACAATTGGCATGAGTTGAAAACCCTAGCCAGCCTTGCCAAAGAGCAATCGATCTCGATCGCCTTTACCGCCCCAAGGATCATGTTACGCTTAACCCCTGGAATTGAATGTCATACCCATGAATATATCCGAACAGGGCATATTGACAGTAAGTTTGGCTTTGATCCCAATGAAATTGAAGTAGTCTTTGCCTTTGTAGCAGGCTCAAATCTCAACTGCATTGGTATTCATGCCCATATTGGCTCTCAGATTTTTGAATTGCAGCCTCACCAAGATATTGGCAGTGTGATGGTGCAGTGGTTTAAACTTGCGGGCGAAAAGTATGGATTGAGTTTCTCCGAGCTAAATATTGGCGGTGGTTTAGGTATTCGTTATGTCGAATCTGATGATCCTCCCAGTATTGAGGAATGGATCAAAGCGGTCAGCGCAGGAGTCACAGATGCTTTTGCTGAAGCAGGCTTAGCCTTGCCGAAATTGCTCTGTGAACCAGGTCGCTCTCTAGTTGGTGCGACCTGTGCCACTGCTTACACAATCGGTGGTAGCAAGACTGTACCTGAGATTCGCACCTATTTGACTATTGATGGTGGAATGTCTGACAATCCTCGTCCGATTACCTATCAGTCCAAATATCGAGCTGTCGTGGCAAACCAGATGAGCGCTCCTCTATCGCAAACTGTGACGATCGCAGGTAAGCATTGCGAATCAGGTGATATTTTAATTAAAGATATTCAGTTGCCTGAAACCAAGGCAGGCGATACTCTAGTTGTATTTGGAACAGGCGCATACAATTACAGCATGGCTTCTAATTACAACCGCTTGCCTAAACCTGCGGCTATAGTTGTCCAAGGCGGCGAATCTAGTTTGATCATCAAGCGTGAAACTCGTGATGATCTATTGCGTCAAGATTGTTTGCCAGAAAGACTACGCAAGTAATTGCAAAATGAGTTATCAAAGTAATTGCGAAATTAGTTATGAATGAGAGGGTTATGAATGCAGTGGTTTGCCAATATCAACTCAATTGCATTCATCATGAGGGCGATCGATATCCTTGCACTGTTTGGGTTGATCTATCTCATGCTGTCCCTCAGCAACGATCGCCGCACTTTATTAATGGTGCGGGGCATTATCTTTTTACTGATTGCTAGTGTTGTTAGTGATCGCCTTGGTTTACGATTCCTGAATTTTGTTCTTGATAAATTATTAATTGGCTCTGCTGTAGCCATGGCAGTGATCTTGCAGCCAGAACTGCGGCGGTTTCTCGAACGTCTTGGACGAGGAGATGTGCTTTCCTTACTACAAACAACCACCAATCGACGTACACCTGCTGAAGCTGATTCAGTGATTGAGGAAATTATCGAGGCAGTAATCGAGCTATCTCAAAATCGGACAGGTGCATTGATGATTATTGAAACTGGTGAACCGATTGATGATCGCGATTTTTCTGTCCCTGGTGTTAAACTTAATGCCCTATTATCAAAAGAGCTACTGCATACCATTTTTCAAACATCTACACTTTTGCATGATGGGGCAATCTTAATTCGCGAAGATCGGATTGTAGCAGCTGGTGTGATTTTGCCTATTTCAGATCGGGCTGCTTCACGGGAAATTGGCACAAGACACCGAGCCGCTATGGGCATTACTGATCGTGTCAGAAATTGTTTTTGTGTTGTAGTTTCCGAAGAAACAGGTTCGATAGCGATCGCCGAAAATGGCATATTAGATCGTCCTCTCGCCAGCAGTCGGCTCCGAGAAATATTAGAAACTAAACTCGGTAATTATCGTCCAACTCCTTTAGGAAGAACAGTGCCCAAGTTTAATTGGCTCTGGTCAAGTGTGAATATCAAAAATATGGTAAGTCGAAAATCGTCAGAAAAGAAATGACTGCTAAGCTATTGCAAACTTTGCCACTAGATCTAGATCGTCAGCGATTGCCTAAACATGTTGCCGTAATTATGGACGGGAATGGGCGTTGGGCTAAGCAAAAAGGAATGCCCAGAATTGCTGGGCATAGACAGGGGGTTGATGCTCTCAAGGACTTGCTACGCTGTTGCAAAGACTGGGGAATTGAAGCGCTGACAGTCTACGCTTTTTCTACGGAAAATTGGAGTAGACCTGCACAGGAAGTTGATTTCTTGATGGTTTTATTTGAGCGGATGTTGCGCCGTGAATTAGATGAAATGTGTCGTGAAGGGGTGCGGATTTCCTTTGTGGGTGATCTGGATTCTCTGTCCCATTCCTTACGTGCAGAAATCGAGCGATCGCAATTTGCTACGGCAAATAATCAAGCAATTCATTTTACGGTAGCGATTAATTACGGCAGTCGCCGCGAAATCGTGAAAGTCTGTCGCCAAATTGCGGAAGCGACCCAATCAGGGGAAATCAAACCTGAAGATATTGATGAAAATCTATTTGAGCAGCATCTCTATACTGCGGGAACCCATAATCCTGACTTGCTGATTCGCACTAGTGGCGAGATGCGCTTAAGTAATTTCTTGCTCTGGCAAATGGCTTATACCGAGATGTATTTTACCAATACCCTTTGGCCAGATTTCGATCGCCGTGAGTTTCATCGCGCATTGATGGATTATCAAGAGCGGGATCGGCGCTTTGGTAAAGTATAAAAAATAGGCACAAAGCGCCTCTTTTTTATTTGCGATCATTATAAAGGTGCGTCGTAGTATCTTTCTCCAAACAACGTGTTTATGATGTGGTCTATCAATGGGACAGGTTAAGGGACAGGATTGCCATCTACCAAAGAGTTTAAACCAATAACTTTGCCACCTTGATCATGCTTTTTGAAAATTCAACATGAACGAAAACAAATAAAATTGGGAGTAAAATGTCATGAGTTCTTGACATTTTACTCCCAAAAAAGAGAGTTTGGTTTTTAAAATGTAACTAATTTTACAGATATTTTGTCCCTTACTCATGCAAAAAAGATAGAGCGCTTTGTGCACCATCTTTTTTAGTAATGGTTGCCAATTTTGCGATGGTGCGCGGCAGTAAGGGCATCGGGTTTAGAAACACGTCCTTCTTCGGCGATCGCATAAATAATCCAGTGATCGGCACATTCCATCCGACTCATAACTTCACATTCCATAAAGGCAAGTGCCTCAGTGAGAATCGGTGCACCAGAGTTAGATATTTGCGTCTTCACTCCCTCGAAACGATCTGCCCCAGGAGCAAATCGCTTGAGGAAATGCTGCATCAATTTGGAATAGTTTCCTTCTTCGAGAACGTTCAAAACAAAACGATCACCTACCTGCATAAACGACTCGATCGCCCGATCCTTCGCCACAGCAACGGTAAAGCCAAGCGGCTTAAAGCTTGCCTGCGCGACCCAAGAGGCTAACATTGCACTACGAGCACCACCCTTAGCTGCGGAAATAATATATAAACCACCTGCTAAGCGCCCCAAAGCTTTATCGAGATCAGCATCGATCGCCTTGAGTTGCTTGATATTTTGTTTACGAGTGAGCAACTGTCCTAAGTCAGTTCCCGCTTCGTCACAAACCTGATAGGTAGACTCATTAGGATTTTCTCGCACTCGAATAGGTGGAAAAGCATTAACCACACCGAGATCCTTAAAGCGATTATTCAATAAATCGATGGAAAAATCTTCGTTACCATGTGGCTCGTACAACCCAATTACTTGCTTTTCGGTTGCGGCTGCTAAGATTGCGCCGATCGCTGTTTCCACGCGACTATTGGATGCGGGAGGTGTGCATACGACTAAGCCCGAAGCATGACCCACTAGTTCGCGCAATTCCTGCAAATCAATCACCTTGAGATCTGCCATTTCCACGGCGACACCCGTTTTGGCTATCCCACGACCGATTGCTTGCGATAGGCGATCACAATAGCCATAGTCCGACACATAGCATACCACCACATTAGTTTCGCCCTTAGTTTGTGCTTGACTCCATTGGCGGTAGTTTTCAGTCAATTCCTTAACGTTGTAGCGCAGCAGGGGACCATGTCCATTAGCAACAATCTCTGCTTGAGGCAACTCATCCATTCGCTTCATCGCCGAGATGACTGATCGCGCATTGGGAGCCATCAGGCATTCATAGTAAAAGCGGTAGTCGGGCGTAATCTTTTGTAAGTCCTCGTCGTAGGTTGCCTCGCTGCAATAGTGCATTCCAAAAATATCGCAAGTATACAAAATTGAGGTGGCATGGTCAAAGGTCATCATCGTATCTGGCCAGTGCAGATTCGGTGCATTCACAAACTGTAAAATGTGACCTTTACCGAGATCCACTTGATCGCCATTTTTGACCACTTGCTGTTTAAAAGGTCGGTTGATCAATTCACTCAGAAACTGTAATGCGACTTTGGTGGCTACGACGGTGACATTGGGGGCAAGTTCTAAAATTTCCTTAACCAGTCCGCTATGGTCTGGCTCCGTATGACTGATCACTAAGTAATCAATCTGAGAGGGATCGATCTGTTCCTTAAGAGTTTTAAGGTATAGTTCGCGAAACTTTGCGTGGGACGTGTCGACTAGGGCTAATTTTTCGCCACGAATGATATAGGAGTTATAAGTTGTCCCATTTTGTAAGCCAAACTCAATATCAAAGCGATCACGATCCCAATCTAGCGATCGAATGGTAGTCGTGTCCGCCGCAATTTCTGAAACCTGCAGGGTCAAGCGACGCTCAATAGGCTTCTCTAATATTTTGCTAATAGATGGAATGTCCGTAACAGCTACCACGCTTTTGCCTCCCTATCTCATTTTTCTTCCTCTAGTCTAATCCCTACTTTTGGACAAGTCCAATTGAATGTACTAATTGATACTATAAGGACAGCGCAAAATTTGGATATTTGCTGGAGATTTATTTATCAAAGCTGCCACTATGTCTGATTTATATGTTTCTTGGGATGAATATCACGCCAAAATCGAAGGACTGGCAGCCCAAATTTATCAGTCACAATGGGAGTTTGACCAAATTCTCTGTCTGGCAAGGGGGGGCTTACGCATTGGCGATATCTTGTCGCGGATTTTTGATAAGCCTTTAGCAATTCTCTCGACTTCTTCCTATGGGGGCAAAAATTTTCAAGAACGTGGTGATCTAAAAATTGCCCATAGTATCACCATGACTACAGATACCCTCGGTAAGCGGATCTTGTTAGTGGATGATTTGGTGGATTCAGGTGTCACGTTGGCACAAATTCTTGAATGGCTTAAGCAACATCCAGAGTTTGCGATTACAGAAGTGCGATCGGCGGTTCTTTGGTTTAAGGCTTGTTCTATAGCTAAGCCCGATTATTATATCGACTTTTTATCCGACAATCCTTGGATTCATCAGCCTTTTGAGAAATATGAAAAGATTAATCCTAGCGATTTATAAAATCCCCATTTTTAGTTTGATAATTACTCAAAGCATGAATATATAGCATTCCTAAATCATTTGTAGATTTGGTAGTGCTGCAAAGTAATTTTTAGTAATTGTGTTGCGGGCGCGAAGCGCCCGCAACACAATTACATTGCATGACCACCCTATATGGTTTGTGGAAGTACACCCTGCAAATAGGTTAATAGCCTGCTCAACATCACCTTGCCATAGCAAATCTTCAGCCTTATCTAGACGATGCAAAGAACCGCCAACAGCGTAAAGATGTTCTTTCAAATGATACCAGTCCAATATTTCAAACCTTTGCTCTGATGTTGCTATGACCGCAAATAAGTTCCAGATCCCGTCATGCCCATCACCCAAACAAGAGAATATTTCTGCCAATGGTTGTTTTTGTACCCAATCGACTAAACCTTGATTATTAAGAAAATAAGCTGCTACTGTTCCTTGAGCATTTACCGCTTTGTAATCTTTCCACTCACACTTTTTTCATTTCTCGATGCGATACCCACCAGCATTAGTTATCGGGTTACGGCGATGGTGATTCCTATAGACTCGGAAATCTTGGTTCAGAGACAGCGTTGTGGCAGGTTTATTTTAGCCACTAATATTCTTGATTCCTTACAATTTACGGCTGATGATGCTTTACGGGAATATAAGGCTCAGCAGGTCACTGAGCGTGGCTTTCGTTTCCTCAAAGACCCTTCCTCTGCCTGTTTCGTAATTGTTTTTCCCCTTCCATTACGAGCGGAATGTGGTTTTTAAAATTGTCGTTCAAAATTTAGATCTTATGCTTTTTAAGTGTTGGTATCGTAAAAACTTGAAAACTTGATTATCAGACTCGGGCAAAAAGCGCGAGATATGCGGACGCATTTAATCATCTTTACTCAACGCCCCTAATTAAAATTTTGGAGTACGCAAAAGAAAAAGATTGTTTCATTACCGCTAGTCAGGTTAAGTCTGGTATCCGATTATTCCGTGATAGTCCTGTTAGCGAAATTCGCTCATATTTTCAATGGCTTGCTGATCGCCAGTATGGGATTGTCAGAGGCGAAGCTGATACGCTTGAATTTTCTGCACAGTAGATTTTTAGTCATCTCCAATTTTGGCTTCTGGAAGGTAAGGAATCATACCCTTACGAAATGCCTCTTCTTGAATTGCGCGGGGTGCTTGGCGAGCATCTATCAGAAAACCGTTGACCGAAATCATCCAAGAAAGAATGTTGTCATCTACCCGACTGGGAAGACACCAAGTTGGATCCATTTGATGGATCTTCATTAAATCGCGAATTTGTTTTGACTTTGCCTGCCCTGTACTCTGGCTCACCCCAAAGCCTTGATAAATTTCAGTTGCCTTCATGTGCGGCGTTTGAGATGGGTCAAACAAGAAATTGACCATTCCGAGGGCATGAACGATCCCACAAGCCCAAGTATCTGCTTTTCCGCTTGTTAGGGGTGAAGGTCGTTTGCGACAAAGAGCCGCCGTAAGATAGCGACATTGCTGGGCATATTCATCATTGAGATGGCTCAGGCAAAAGTTATCCGTGAGGCTGGTAATCTCCACAAATTTTGCCCGCATTGTTTCGGGAACAGATTGTGATTTGGTTGCCTTTGACATTAGCTTTGACTGAGTGTTGAAGAATACTTAAACAATAAAATCCTGAACATAGTTGATTAGACTTTGGACAAGATTGACGCAAAAAAAGATAGATTTTAAGCAGAAAAGGATAATAACAGTTTTAGCCTAAAACAAATCATCAACCCAAAAGTCATTATCATTATATTGTCGGACTAACCCGTTCATTAATTTGACAAAATTTAACCGCAACAAAGTAAAACAAAAAAATCTGAGTGGGCGATCGCTAGATTTTTTGTCCAAGGGGGAATCCAAAGGGGGAATTCCCATTTAAAAATTTTGATTATTACAGTCTGAGGAGTAGAGCATCTAGCGATATTTGTAAGCTTGAGGCTTTAGCGTTATCGATCGCCAATAGATTTAGGTTGTTCGTATCCGCTACTAACTGAGCAACAAAGGCATCATGAGCAAGTTTTGCTTTTTCCCCAGTCGTGTAGTCCTTGAGTAATTTTTGAACTAGCTTTGAATGTTTACAGGAATTAAGCTTCTTGAGTGTTTCAGTAACATCTTGACGAGATATACCTTGCGGAAAGCTAGACAATAGGGCAACTCGCTTTTTAATCTTGCTGAGTCGTTCAGAATCGACATTGATATTGGCGAAGGTATCGACTTGGGCTAAGTCAGTTGATAGATGCTGCTTGAGTTTTACTAGTTGTTTGTAAAGGTTGTTTGCTGAGGTGAGTAAATGATTAGCGGCAATTACTTCGCTCACTTCAGGCGTATTAAAGGCAGTGGCGATCGCTACCCCATAGGCATCACGCTCACCTGTGTGATCGTTCCAGAAAATATGCTGTTCTTGTTCGGCAATTACTGCGCCATTGGGGTCAAAATATTTGACTGTTAAACCTGTTAAAGCCTGTGGTTCAGTTTTTTTATCGCTACTTTGCCCTAATGTGATCGCATTAGCTTGATAGTCTTGACCTAGCTCAGCAATTCGTTTACTTAAGTCCTCCGCATACAAAATTTCTTGATGGGTATACAGGTCATGGGAATTTTCTTGCTGGCGATAGACTTCTTCTTGCAGATTGATATGCTCCATGTTTCGAGACTTGGCAAGACTTTGAATGAAGTCTACATACCCTGGCAAGATGGGATCGTCAAAAAGAGTGTCACCATAAACTGAAGCGCCCAGAGTATTTGCATCGGTGACATTAGCAATCTCACCGTCTGGATTTGCCAGATCGCCAACAAGTTTTTTGTTGAGATTTTTGAGGCGGCTTGCTTGTCTTAATAGCTGACTTTCACTGTTGGCATAGTAAATGACAATGTTTTCGGCTTTGTGCTGCTTAGGTCTGTCAATCCGTCCGATACGTTGCTCTAGAGTCATGGGATTCCAAGGCAGGTCGATATTAATTAAATAGTCAGCATCTTGGAGGTTTTGACCGACTGAGAGTGTTTCTGAACCGATTAGTACCATGACCTCATCGGATGGACTGGGGCGATCGCTAGGATTTTTGCAAGTGGCAACAGGGGCAAAGAGTCGAAATAGCTGTTGACGCTTAATACCGTTAGTTGGGCGATTGTATTTGATGAAGTTATGGGGGGCAAATTGAAGGGGACGAGTTGCGTTTTCGGGAAAGTAGGTTTTTGTGGAACCGATCGCCATACCGATACCTTGACTAGCGATCGCACTGTCCCTAGACATATGCAAATAGTAATCAAGGACAGTATCGGAAAAGGTGGAAATCAGTAATACTTTTTTGCCTTGGCTAATTAAGTTTTTGACTTGCTGCGTTACCTGTTCGCGTTTGTGGTCTTTGAGAAACTCATCAGCAAGCAAATTTTGGATCTGCTCCATCTGCTTTAAATCCTGTTCACAGGCGGCGAGCATCAGGTCATAGATTTGTTTAGCTTTTTCAGGATGATCGATGAGAGCATCAGTTGCTCTATCAATTTGGTTGCAAAGCTGTTGACGCTTAGTTTCTTTGCTAGTTTCAGGATCGTTATTTTCCTCCTCCTCCTCTTCTTCATAGTCTTCATCTTCCATGAAGAAATCTGCCTCATAGTTGAGTTGATAATCAAGTTCTATCTTTGTTTGTTTGCTAAAGCCGTAATGTTCAAGAAGAAAGTTATTTAACCCTTCAGCAGTGGGAGCATCAGCAATTTTTGCTAAGCGATCGCTCATTAATTTAATTCGCATCCTGAAATTAACAATGGTGCGGCGAAGAGCATACATACTTGATTCAGCACGTTGCAGGAAAAAACGTCTTTGATTTTTGAGTAGCGATCGCTGTTCGGCTGTACCTGTGAAATAGCGCAATGGATCAGCAAAGGGGATATAGAGACTCGTCTCAAACTGAGTGAAGATCTGCTCTAGGGCTTGCTCGGTACTTGGTTCAAACTGGACAGGTAGCCACTCGGCAAGACGTTTAGCATAGACATTCATTTCGGGCATTGCCTCGCGCAACATCTGGCGAGTCCGTTGCAAAAAGAGTTGTTTATAGACGCGGCGAAATAGGTCGGTTTGATCGGTGAACTGTTCAACCCCACTTTCACGACTGGCAAACCATTGTGAAACTTCAGCAGGAAAGCCAACTTCTTTAAAGCCTTCAAGACGGGTTAAGAATGGACTGAGAATGTTGTAAATATCCTCGCGGCGATTATTCCAAGGCGTAGCAGTTAGTAATAGAAATTGTCTCTGTTTGCCATTGCGTTGATCTTGCTCACGGATTTGTAAACAGGTCTTATGGATGCGGTTGTTAAAGTTACGGATGCCTTCGTGAGCCTCATCAATGATTACCAAATCTGCGCCTTCAAAGCGATTGAACTCCTCTACAAATTTGCTTCCCTTTCGGCTCATTAGGTTTTTGTTAAATAGTTCATAGTCCTTACGGCGAAAACCTAGCTCAGACATTTCTCGTTCCCAGTTTGACCAGAGCTTTTGAGCCGCCACGATCGCAATTTTTGCTTGTCCGCATTGTTGTTCTTTTTGCTCTCGATAGAGATAGGCAACAGCAGCCGCTAAGCGAGTTTTGCCAAGTCCGACGGCATCGGCACAGACCGCAACCCCAAAGTCTTGCATTACCCTCAGACAATGCTGTGCGCCTGACTTTTGATGTTCATAGAGAATACTTTGGTTGATTAACTCATCGAGATAACTGTCCTGCTTGACCCGAAATTGGTTGGGGCGTTGTTTTGCCATCCAATAGAGAAAGTCATTAGGTGTGCCATATTCACCTGCGAGGATTTTTTCAATTGCCTCTTTAAAGCCAAGGATTTCAGGAAACTCAGGAACTTTAACAATATTGCTAACTTTGGGCGCGATCGCAGGATTAACTTTGTACTCTTCGCCTTTTTTATCCCTGACTCGAAAATCATTAAGAGTCTGAGGGGGATGATCTGCCGAGACTGCAACATCTGCTTTGATTAAGTCCTGAGTTTGGTCTGTAATCTTGACTTTGACTAGCGGATCGTCAATGACCGTAACTTGGGTAACTTGATCGAGGTTATCGCCAGTAATCTCGACTTTGGTAGTTTCACCAGAGGGCAACTGATCGGGGCTAATGGTTTTAATATTGGGCTTTTGGAATTGGGCGCGGCGATCGCGTTCGGCGCGGACTTGTTGCAAAAATTCCAAACTGATGTCAAAAGCTAGATCTTGACGATGCCATTCTTGATCGAATTGTTGGATGCTTTGAGCGATCGCCTCACGATCTAAATCATCCCAAGAATATAAAAAGGTGACGCTCTCAGCATTGCGAGAATGGGCAGCACGGGTGAAGTTGTCTGAGCCTTCATGGAGAATGTGGTTATCGAGGGAATCGCTAAAGATACCTGTTTTTTTGTGATAAACGGTGAAAGCTTGATCCATTTTGATCAGCTTAATTTGCAAAAACTCTAAACGGACAAGCTCCGCCAAAATCTCAGTATGGCTAAAGATGCTATCAGCAAGTCCTTTTAAAAATTCTTGGATTGTCCGTTGAGCAAATTTGGCTCGATAGTCGGGGTCTTGTAATTTTTCAAGTTCATTGAGATCAGACTTTTTAGAAAAGCCTTGCCAATCCATTAGTAATAGGATTTTGCCATCGGTTTGAATGATTGATTGTAGTGGCTCTTCATAAAATTTGAGGATACCACTGTCAAAGTTATAGGTGGATCGTCGATAAATAACGCTGCGCTCTAACATCTGGGCGATCGCAATATTATATTTTGCTAATTCATCGGGTAAGTTATAGCGGCGTTGAATGCCTTTGATCGCTCTGAGGCTACCTTCTAGTAATGCTGGTTCTTTGGTAACGCGATCGCGATTTAGGAACTTCTCAATGCTTTTGATATTGCCAATTCTTAGTAAGCTCGTGCTAGGGATATCCCCTTGTTTTTTGGGGAGATAGTAATAAATTTTTGCGTCTTGTAGGTCAATGCGAACGACAATATGGGTGTCTTTTTTGCTGCCTAGCCCGAAGAATGAGGCGATGTTTTTGAGTAGGCTATCAGCGTCACGGTGTTTGAAAACTAGCCAATATTGGTTGTCTAGCCCTTTTATCGGACTACCTTGGGGCGAATAGTAGGGGCGCTCTTTGCGGATGAGATCTGCGATAATATTGTCTAGCATTAGCTAAAAATCTCTATAAAAATTTGCTGTAGAATTTTCAAAGTTAAGATGAAATTATAGTTGCTCAGGAGGGTACATATAATGACCCAATCTATAGCTAAGCCTAAACAAGTCGATCTCTCAACTTTATACGATCGCCTCAGAAAACTTGGCTTTAATCAAGATTTTATCTTCAGTAACGGGCTACCTGATTGGTGGTGTGAAGAATATGAAGCCTCTGGGGATGCTGTTGTAACTGCGGCAGCCTACTTGTCACGGAGATTTAATCTGGATTTGCCTTCTCTTCTAAGTCCAGATCTCACTCCCGCTTTTGATGCAGAGAGTAAAGCACTATTTAAAACTGTCAAGAACCAAGATGCAAATGATGAAAATGTTAAGGCTGAATTAGCTGTTGCTCAAAATCTGGCTTTAAGAGTAGCTGAGTTGATTGCATATACATACAAGTGTCAGTATCAATCAATTGTAGGAATGACAGCTAAGGAGATTCGGGCGGCAATTCTTGATAAATATACCTCTGTGACTTTAGAAGCATTACTTGGCTTTTGTCATGAGTATGGAATTCCTATAGGGCATTTTGCGGAATTCCCCACTAAAGTTAAAAAGTTTTTTGGCATGGTCACACAAAGCAAAGGGCATCCTGTGATTGTGGTAAGCCTATGTGACTTATCTCCTAGTCGGTTATCTTTTATTATTGCCCATGAGCTAGGACATATTGCCTTGGGGCATCTTGAGGATGGCTTGATTATTAGTGAGCAGAATCTAGGTATGCTCGATCAGCTTGATGATGATGAAAGTGCGGCTAATGAGTTTGCGGCGGAGCTAATACTAGGACAGCCCGATCGCGTTTACTATTTCCCTCATTACATGACAGCCGAAGCTCTCTCGGAAAGCGCAATGGAGAAATCTCGTCGCGATCGCGTGGATGCTGGTTCGATCGCTTGGAACTATGGCTGGTATAAAACAAGTCATTTTCCTGTCGCTCGTAAGGCGGCTGGATTAATCGAGAAAAACAGCAATGCTCCACAACAGATTAATCGATATCTCAGTAAGTCCCTTGATTGGGACAGTTTAAGTAATGACAATCGAGAATACTTGGCTTTGGCTCTGGGATTAGATATTGTCGAAATCATTGAGGAGTCTTGGAATTGCTTACCTGTTTCCTAGACAATGACATTGTTATTAAGTTATCTGCATTTGATTTATTTGATGAAGCTATTGCTGTTTTAAATTTAGATTGGACACAGCTACAAGTAATTAGCACTGCTCAATATACTTTTCGGGGTAAGAGTTACATCGCTCAGTATTCTGAGTCAGTTTGTCAAAAGGCGATCGCTATTACGCAAAAGTGCCAAAAGGTGATGGTAGAGAATAGCCTAGAAGCAGAGTTGTTAAATGGATTTGCGGGTATTGATATAGGTGAGGCGGCGCTGATTGTGGCGACGTGATCGCAGACAGATTTTTTATTGCTAAGTGGTGACAAAAACTGTATTACACAACTAGCGGCAATTCCTGAACAAATTTATAAGCGGTTATGTGGACGGGTGATTTGTTTGGAGCAGCTTATTTTGAAGTTGATTGAGGTTAAGGGGTTTGTGTTTGTGCGCGATCGCGTTTTGCCGATGGTTAGTTGTGATAAGTCTCTTCAAATATGTTTTGGCTATTCGAGTTCTGCGAGTGAGGAGAATGTGATTGTGGGGCTGAATAGCTATATCAATGACATTCGGCAACAAGCTCCAAATTTGTTAGCAAATTTGTAATCTTTTTTAGTACAGCGTAAGTATTCCAAAGGTTTGATCGATCGCTAACAACTGAATATCTTCAATATGCGATCGCAACATTGTCTCGATTTCGTTGGTTGAGCAATTACCGCGCCTAATCCAAATAACTTTGGGCGGGAATCCTTTCAACACCAAAAGCTCGTTATAGTCACTATCTCTGGTGACGATAGTAAAGTCATTACTCAGAGCATATTTCCATATATTGAGATCGTCTTCTTGCCCCATTCCTAATGTATAGACATGAGTGGATTCAGGAAATAAGTTTGCTAAACGATTGACTAACCGAGGAGATAAGTTATGGTCGAATAAGAGCTTCATGCTTGTATTAATAGAGTTTGACGTTCACGATTTGCTGCATAACTCAGACAAGCAAGAATATCTTCTTGGGTTAAGTATGGGAAGTCTTCTAAAACTTCTTGATATGTCATGCCAGAAGCTAGATATGACAGTACATCATAGACGGTGATTCGCATTCCTCTAATGCAGGGTTTACCGCTACGTTTGCCTGATTCAATTGTGATGCGGTCTTGGTAGTTCATATTTTTTTCCTTGCCCTGTATTTATTTAATTTTACTCAATGGGAAAGCTGGGTATGGCAACATCGATCGCATTCATAATCTGCATGGTTTCAGAAAGTGCGACGATGATTTTTTGATAGTGGTTGAGGTCTTCGGGGCTGAGTTGCCGACCTTTGCGGTCTTTGAGCCATTTGTGACAAACTTGATAGCCACCGACATAAAATTCCCAAACGCTTTCGGGTACTCCTGTAAATCTGTCGCCTTTTTTGTTGATGATGACTTCACCATCGCTATATTTGGGATGTCCTGCATCAACTACAAATTCGCCGCCTTTGTCGATTATTTGGGTGAGGTGTTGGTCTAGTTTGGGTGATTTCATTAGGTGCAATGCAACCAATTCTTCACCATATTCGCCAAGTTTGTGGAATAGTTGATCGTCGCTGGTGAGGGGTACTCGGGGAAAGTCGATCTTTAGAAATTCGGCGTAACGGGTGCGATAGGTTGGAGAATGGAAGATTGCATAGATGTAATAGAAGATTGCTTCTGGGGTTGGGGTATAGCCTAGTTTGTTGGTTATTTCTGTTAGAAATTCATCAGAGAAATTTGGGCGGCGTTGTTCTGTTGTCGTTTGTTGTAAATTATCTGTATTGGGATAAAGATAAAGAGGAAAAATAGATGAACCATCTTTTATCTCTATAAAAACTGCTGGAGTTGGATTTCGCGAAACTAGAGCATGATGCCACTCAGAAGCTTTAGTCTGACGCACCAAATTAAGAGCAAAATTTTCATAAAATAAATGTCCTACGACATCAAGGCGAGGTCTATCTGTAACTTCTTTTCCTAAGTATGCAATTCTTGTGTCAAAAGGTCTGTAATCAATTTGACGACAATAATTCTTCCAAGAATCAGAATCAGGTTCTTTTCCTAAGAAGTTTTTTACTTGTTCAGTTAGTGTCAACTTGTCATATGCAATAGCTATGGAATCTCTATGAGTTTGAAAGCCAAGAAGATTTCTAGGCATAGCTTCTGATAGATTCCATCCTTCCTGATATTCACTCAATAGATCATTATCTTGTGGAATAAACAAATGAAAAGGCTTTTGAGGTTCTATCTCATTCCAATTTGTAGAATTAACATCATGAGTCGATAGCCAATCATACTTAGCCTCTCTCATCCCATACAAATGCGCGTGTTGAATATCAGACATTACTTTTTAGATAGTTGCTTAAAAAAATCATTTGATTAACCATATCTTCTGCTGTGAGTGAAGCCATAACCACAGACAAACCGTACAATCTCTCACCAATCGAAAAATCCTGATGCATTAACAATATTCCAGCATGAACTTTACCCTCGGCTAAAAATTGCTTATGGATCTTGCTAAAGTCGCGAATGTTATAGGTGCAAATGACTCGATTGTTTTGACCAGCCCATAACAACTGTTCCTCATCTGAAAAACCTTCGCGTTTAACCTCACTGACTGTCGTTACATCTATCTCCCTCTGACGTAGCGCCATCAACAAAGCCCGATTCATACTGTCTTCATCTAGATAGAAGCGAATATTACTCATTAGTAACTTCCCTTCGCCGCCTGATGTTCAGCATATAAGCGATCGTAATCCTCTCGATCTTGACGCAAGGATTGATCAATCTCCTCTCGATTCGCATGATAGTAAGTCAGCGCCGCATAAACTTGAGCCATACTCAGATAACCCCAATTATCCGCAATTTCCTCAGGCGTTAAACCTTGTTTCCATAATGTCGCAATGCGTCCAACCGTAATGCGTGTATTCGCAATACGCGGACGATTTCCGCAAATATCAGGATCGCAAACGATAAGCGTACCAATATTAAAAATAGTTGCTGTCATAGGTTTAGGCTCCCTGCTCTTTAATCATTATACAAACCGCCACGCCCTGCTGAATATCAAACACATTTTCATCCTTTGTTTTTTCCTTAGTCTTCTCATCGATCGCCGTTTCCTTCTTCTTAGAATTACCATGCAAATCTAAAATCCTAATCCAATTAAAACTCTTCGCCAAACTCTGACGCATTCCCCGAAAAGTGGGATTATCCAAATAACCATGATTAGTCACAAACGCCAAAATCCCTGTCCCCGTCTTATCAATGCGCCACTGTGAAAAGCGAATAAACTTCACATAGTCATCCTGCAACCATTTCGGATTCTTCTCTCCCAATGGCAACCCATCCACAAAATAATAATCCTTCACCAAAGCGCCCACCCACTCGCTCTTATTTTCAGAATGTCCAGAATAAGGAGGATTACCAATTACCACCATCACAGGAATATCTAGCTTGACCCCAGCCGCCTCATTCGATTCCTCAGCAATAAATTCCTTAAATAAAGTCTCCGATCGCCGCTTCGCATCATCAAGCGTATTCGTCAGATAAACTCCTAACCTTTGCGAACTATCAAACCGATAACCCGACTCCTCCAAAAACAAACCCAACTTCAAATGACAAATCGCATAGGGAGCCATCAACAACTCAAACCCAAACACACGCGGCAACAAATGATCGCGCACATAGTCCGACCATGAAATATCACCAAGCCTCTGTTTAATTAGCGATCGCGCCTCACCATCATTCTCAAAGCGATCGTGAATCAACTTAAAAATCCATAACAAAAACGTCCCCGTACCACTGGCAGGATCGAGAATCATCACCTCTGGATCTGCTAACCCAAGCGGCTTATTAAACTTCTCCTTGATTAAAATATCAACCGATCGCACCATATAGGAAACTACAGGCTCAGGCGTATAGTAAACCCCGCGCCGTTCGCGCATCTTTGGCTTATACGCCGCCAAAAAATCCTCATAAAAGTGAATTACAATATCCTCACGATTCATCTTCTGCTCAAAATCAGACAAAATCGCATCCATTTTCGCCGCTCTGAGAATGCCAAAAATTTCTAAGATCCCATCGCTTAGTTCATCCCCAAACTCATCTAAACTATGCTCAGACACATCCTTAAACAACTGCCTCAGAAATGGATTTGTCTCAGGTAAACAGTCCCAAGCATCCTGACGAGTGAAATAGGTAGGAATAGTTTTCTGTTCTTTGCGATCGCGCACTTGCCGAAATACCCTCGCTGTAAACAAACCATAGGCGATCGTCTGAGCATAGATATCTGCAAAACTGTAATCCTTCTCATTCTCCGCAAACGGCTTTAGACTTGGCAGCAACTCCCTTTTAAAACTCTCTAACAATCGCTGTAAATAATCATTAGCTTGCTTTTTAGCAAATACATCAGAAATTGCTTGCTCTATTTGACGGGTCACAAGGGCTAACTGGATCGCCAACTCTTTCGCCGTCTCAATCGGTTTATAAAAAACCCAATCCACATTAGGCAAAAAAAGCAAAGCTGTCTCAGTAATCTTGTTAGCCCATTGCATTGTCCCCCATTGCAAACGCCCCAATCGCGCCTTGAGGTCATCACTATCCCAAGCAAAAATTTGAATCTGGCTCTTACGCAACTTCCCTTCCGCAGGTAACACTATCGCCACCCGTCCTACTCGCTCGGCAACTGGCAACAGTAAATACATCACAGGAGTATTTTCGGGTTCCTGATTCTGATAATGCCCATAGATTTTCTGCTGCTGTGGTTTGTCAACCAAAAAGTCCTTAATCTCAGCATCACTAAGCCGATCTAGCTCCTCATAAAACCCCACAGCGATCGGGCAAGTATTCTGAGCCTGTGCAACATCCTGCCCTGCCCTCACATACCGAAACCCCGAACCCGTCCGATCCAACTCCTGCAAAGGATAGCCCAAAAACTCTCGCAAAGCCTCAACGCGCTGCACCTCAGTCCCCATTGCGATCGCTTCAAATTTAGGCAAACCTTCAGACATCTTCAAATCCTTATTGCTAGAAACTGATTGCTAGAAAGTCAAAAGAAAAACAGAGTTTTTCATAGCAAATATCAGCATAGTACGAAAAACAATCAAGATTAATGATTTTTCGTATTTCTAGTAATAAACAGCAATAAAAATCTAAGTAGCTCAACTTAATTAAAAAAACAAACCAGAGCTTTGCTCCGCCCGCGTAGCGGGCGAAACAAAACTCTCGGTTTTTAGTTTACTTATGTCATGCAATATAATTGTGTTACATGACTACTATCTCTTGAAGATGCTTTTAATAGTCTGTCTAATTCAGGTTTTCTATCTTGGTTTACTCATAAAAAAGGGTGCGATAATCGCACCCTTTTTTATACTTGAGAAGATTTATGCTTCTACTTCGTCTTCATCACCAGTGATGATTTCATCATCGGCATATGCTTCTACTTCTTCAGCAGAAATTTCATATTCGATATCTTCAATATCGCCATGACGACCTTCGTAAATTGCATCAGCGAGCTTACCAACTACCAACTTGATCGAACGAATTGCGTCATCGTTGGCAGGAATACCAATATCAACGCTATCGGGATCACAGTTGGTGTCAAGCAAAGATACGATGGGAATACGCAGCTTTTGGCATTCTTGAACAGCATTGTACTCGCGCTTGTGGTCAACAATGATCACGATATCAGGTGGTTTCCGCATCAACTTGATTCCACCGAGATACTTGCGAAGCTTTTCCATTTCGCGGCGCAGGGTAGATGCTTCCTTCTTCGGTAGGCGATCTAGCGCACCACTTTCATCGCGACGTTCAAGATCCTTAAGGCGATCAACACGGGTTTTGATCGTTGTCCAGTTGGTGAGCATTCCACCCAACCAGCGTTGGTTGATGTAGTAGCTACCACAGCGAGCAGCCTCTTGAGCGATTAGACCAGCAGCTTGACGCTTGGTTCCGACAAATAATACTTTCTTACCTTGCTCAGAAGCTTGACGCAAATAGGCATAAGCTTCTTCGAGGTACTGTGCAGTTTGCACAAGGTCAATAATATGAACGCCATTACGCTCGGTGAAGATGTAAGGCTCCATCTTGGGGTTCCAGCGACGGGTTTGATGCCCGAAGTGGACTCCCGACTCTAGCAATTGGGCTAGGGTTACAACTCCCATTTAAGTTTTCTCCTTGTGTTCGGGTTTGTCCTTGAGCTTGAGATGGAATTTAATAATTTTTAAAACCTCACCTTGGCAAAATTTTAAAAACGAAAAAACACCCGAAACCTCAAGCGTGTGTTTTTTAACAGCTTGTCTAGGATAACGCATATATGACTCAATCGCAAAAAGAGATCGCCAGCTTTGGCAAGATCAAGACTAAGCGATCGCCTCTTGTCATTGATGTAAAGCATTTTTAATCAAACTGTTGCCCCGTCTTTAGCGGCGAAACAATCCTCTGTACTTCATTGACTGGAAAACGCTATATAGTGGTAGATATGGCGATCGCCAAATCAAAGAAATCAAGGACAACTATGTCAGGACATATCCTACTTGTAGATGATGAACCAGGTCTTAGAGAAGCTGTGAAAGCTTATCTTGAAGACAGCGGCTTTGCAGTGCAGGTTGCTAATAATGCAAGGGATGCATGGCAACTGCTAGAGAAAACTACACCAGATCTGGTAATTTCGGACATCATGATGCCGCAGGTAAGTGGATATGAGTTCCTGAAGCAAATGCGTGAGGATGTCAGGTTTTTAAATTTGCCCGTCGTATTTTTAACCGCCAAGGGCATGACGAAAGATCGTATCGAAGGCTATAACGCTGGCTGTGATGCCTATCTATCAAAACCATTTGACCCCGATGAGTTAGTAGCGATCACTGAAAATTTAATTGCCCGTCGTGCCATGCAAGCCGTTACGGCAAATAGCAACACTTCAGAAATAACAGACCTTGCAGGACAATTGGCAGAAATTAAGGCTCTACTCAAGCAAAAGCCTACGATTAATGTCACACCGCCACCGATCAAAATTGAATTTACTCCTCGTGAACAAAGTGTATTGGAACTGGTAGTTGAAGGCTTAATGAATAAAGAAATAGCTAAGCGTCTTGGTACAACTATTCGTAATGTTGAAAAATATGTCAGTCGTTTATTTAGTAAAACAGGTACAAGTAGCCGCACTGAATTAGTCCGCTATGCTTTGCAGCATGGATTGATTGACTCCTACTCATAGATAAAGAAGCGGCACTATATTCATTCCGCTTCTTTGTTTATCGAAGAAAAGGTTTTAAAATCGCGTGATTCCAGAACAGATTTACATTGTATTTAGATAACTTACATAATATCTAAGAGCGTGTTTGAGAAGTTTTTAGGGATAAAAAAGATCAAAAAAACTTCCAAAGCTATAGCCTATCAATATAGAAAAACAAAGACAGCCATATGGAAACTTTTGAAAAAGCTTCACCAAATATGTGACCGATTTCCTCTTCTATCGACGATTTGGGTGGATCGTGGTTATGAAGGCAAAGCTTTCATTCTGGCGATTCTGCATACTTTTTACTAGTGTTTACAGGCTGTTGTTCCTCCTGTGGGTCAAAAGGGTTTTGTTGAGCAAAAGAAGAGTTGGGTCGTTGAGCGCACTTTTGCTTGATTTTCTCGTTTTCGGGGCTTGACTAGGGAATACGAACTTTTACCTAAAACTTCTGAGGCTTTTTTCTATGTTGGCATGATTCACATTCTCCTCAAACGTCTTGCTTAACTTCTCAAACATGCTCTAAGTCTGTTAAGGCTGGAGCTATAAAGCAGAAATCTAAGTCGTGAGTCTTAGGAATCCCTGTCACTTCAGTGCAGGGTGGATGTCAAGAGTTAGCTACTAACATTTTTTTGGGGATTTCCAATCTAAAATACATGGCTATTACTTAATAGGCTTGATGCTCGATATGGGGTAGCTATATCGGTGCTCAAGTAGTGCTTAATATGCAATGGTTTAACTTCCACTGGCTAAGTATCAAATCAAAACTGATTGTTATGCTGCTGACAGTTAGCAGTAGCTCGATTGTGGTGACTGCATATTTAGGATATCAAAGCGGTAAGTCAAATCTAACCAATCGCGCTTTTAATCAGTTAACAAGTGTGCGCGCCTCTAAGGCTTATCAAATTGAGTCCTATTTCAAAACAATTCGCAATCATATTCAGACCCTCAGCAATGATATTTCTGTGGAGACAGCCATCATTGAATTTACCAATACCTATCGCCAGCTTGAGAGTATCAGTTTGCCAACCGATACTTCTCAAAAAATTACAGCTTATTATCAAAACGAATTTCTCCCTAAACTAGCGAAAACTGAGCAGGGTTCGCCAGTTCTGAATTCTTTTTTGCCTGAATCGACAGCAAGTAATTATCTGCAATATCATTACATCGCCACTAATCCGAATCCTATTGGTAAAAAACATTTATTAAATAAAGCCAGTGATGGCAGTGAATATAGCCGTATTCATGATCGCTATCATCCTATCTTTCGCAATATCATTGAGAAGTTTGGCTACTACGATATGTTCCTGATCGATTCACAGGGAAATATCGTTTATACAGTTTATAAAGAAACTGATTTCGCGACTAATCTCACTACTGGAGCCTATAACGATAGCAATTTGGCGCGTCTGACATCAGCAGTGCGACGCTCTAAACAAAAGGACTACGCTGCCATTATTGATTTTGAGTCCTATTCTCCCTCCTATGGTGCACCTGCGGCTTTTATCGCTGCACCAATCTTCAATCAGTCTAAGTTTGTTGGTGTTCTGGCAGTTCAAGTACCAGTGGATGAAATTAATAATGTGATGACAGGAAATCGCAAATGGGAAAGTGATGGACTCGGTAAAAGTGGTGAGACTTATTTGGTGGGTCAAGATTATTTAATGCGATCAGTTTCTCGTTTTTTAGTCGAAACTCCTGAAGAATATTTGCAGACTATTGCGACATTGGGAGTAAATAAGGAAACAATAAATAGAATTCGTCAATATAAAACATCGATTTTAGAACAGAAAGTACGCACACAGGCGGTGGAAGAAGCGATTACAGGCAAGCAGGGAATTAAAACTATTCGTGATTATAGGGATATTTCTGTCTTAAGTTCCTATGCCCCTTTGCAAATAGAAGGATTAAATTGGGTGATTCTCTCAGAAATTGATTTGGCGGAAGCCTATGCGCCTATCTATGATTTTGAGCGTCAGTTAATGATTTCGGCGACTTTGTTAATGCTATTAGTGATTTTCTTGGCAATGGCAATGGCTTCAGTATTTGTGAAGCCGATTAATCAATTAATCGAGAGTGCGCGTAAAGTTGCCTCAGGTCAATTAGATGAGATCGCCACTTTAGAAACCCAAGATGAATTTGGCGAATTGGCGCAATCCTTTAATGCAATGGTGCTGAGTCTGCGCGATCAAACCAATTTAGTCGAGGAAAAAAATCGCGAGAACGAGCAGTTATTGTTGAGCATTTTTCCTGCGGCGATCGCCAAACGTCTCAAGCAAGGAGAAAAGAATATTGCCGAAAGCGTTTCTAATGTGACGGTTCTATTTTCCGATTTAACAGGCTTTTCCAAATTATCGGATTCCCTCACAGCCTATGAAATAGTCAGCATCCTCAATGATATTGTCTCCATTTTTGATGAAACTGCCGAGCGTTATGGCATGGAAAAAATCAAAACTATTGGCGATAGCTATATGGCGGTCTGTGGCTTATCAGTTCCCTATCTTGACCATGATAAGAGAGCGATCGACTTTGGCTTAGAAATGCAGGCAATCGTGCGGCGGTTCAGTCAAGAGCGCAACTACCAATTAAATATCAATTTAGGCATCCATTCAGGGGATATTGTTGCAGGAATAGTTGGACGCAATAAATTTATTTACGATGTCTGGGGTGACACGATTAATGTTGCCAGTGCGCTGAAATCTTCCTGTCCTGAAGGTGGAATTTTAGTTTCCCATGAAATTTACAATCGTTTGAGCGATCTCTATGAATTCGTTCCCATCGCTGTTAAGGTCGAAAATGGCAAGAATATTTTGAAAGCATGGCAAATAAATCCCAAATAATTATTCTTGAGCGGCGAGGCCACGCACAAATAATTATTCAGAGCTATTTTTAAACTCGTCAAATCACTGTATGCAAACTAGTTCTAATCATTTATTTATTTGGGCGATCGCTTTAATCGTCGGGCTAGCCCTATCTGTAATTGTCCTTGGCGAGATTATCTATCGCCTCCAACATCGTCGCCGCCCCCTTGCAGCTACATTACAAGTAGTGCGAAACCTAGTTTTGCCGATGTTTGCATTTATGTTGTTTGTGCAGTACGTGCTACAACGTCCTGCCAGTGACGACATTGTTAAGAGCGTGCAAACTCTCTTTTGGATTTGCGTACTCCATGCGGCTCTCTCATTACTTAATGCCGTGATTTTTGAACAAGCTAAAGCCGATACTTGGCGGGCGCGAGTTCCCAAATTATTAATCGATCTATTTCGCCTCTTTTTAGTACTGCTTGGTACGGCGATCGTACTTGCCACAGTGTGGAATGCAGACTTAGCAGGATTAGTAACTGCTCTAGGTGTGAGTTCAATTGTGATCGGTTTGGCGTTGCAGGATACCCTCGGTAGCGTTATGTCAGGTATCGCCCTGTTGTTTGAGCGTCCTTTTTCCGTCGGTGATTGGCTCAAGGTTGGTGAAATCGAAGGTCAGGTCATCGATATTAACTGGCGAGCTGTTCGATTAATTACCTTTGAGCGCGAGATGGTGATCATTCCGCACAAGTTGATGGGTAATGAAATCATTCGTAATTTTAGTCGTCCGCTAGCTCTCCATGCTGAACGCATCCGCGTTGGTTTTTCTTATAAAGATCCTCCAAATCTTGCTAAGCATGTTCTCTATAGTACTGCTCTGGAAACTCAGGGTATTCTCAAAAATCCCGATCCCCAAATTTTTACGATTTCCTACGGTGATTCGGCAATTACCTATGAGGTAAAATTCTTTATTGCAGATTATGGTGAACTCGAGGAAATACGTGATCGCTTTATGAGTCGTCTCTGGTATGCCGCCCAGCGCAATAGCTTGACGATTCCCTTTCCCATCAGGACTCTCTATCATTTTCATGGTCCTACCTCCGAAGCAAAAGGAACCTCGAAAAAGTTTACCGAAAGTCTGCAATCTCTCCCTGCCTTTGTTCCATTGGATAAATCTAACCATCTTAATACATCGACTTCGGGAATTGCTTTGCAGCATTTCGGCGCAGGAGAAACAGTGATTAAACAAGGTGCAGAAAATAACTCTCTCTACATCGTAGTTTCAGGCAGCGCGGTAATGATTGTACAGGATACGACTGGTAATAATCACGAAATACTAATTGTCAAAAATGGTGAATTTTTCGGTGAAATGACACTCTTTTCGGGAGAGATGAGTCCGATTTCGGTAACTGCGGTTGAAGATTTAGAAGTGATGATGATTTCGGCAGAAGCGGTGAATCAAATGATCGATCGTCAGCCCAACTTTGCCCGTGAAATTAGCCAAATTCTGGAAACCCGTCGCCGTGTGGTGAATACTATTCAAAACACTTAAATTTATTAAGCAGGATAATGCAATGTAATCGTGTTGTGGGCGCGAAGCGCCCACAACACGATTACTAAAAAAATTACTTTGCAGCACTACCAAACGTGAGTTCGGGATAATTTGAAACAGGCTTTGAGAGAGGGTTTGCTACGCAATCCCTCTCTCACCGCCCAAAAGTAAAAGCCTTGCTTAGCAAGGCTTTTACTTTTGGGCTTTTAAAATTTGCCAGCTTAACCCGAACTGACGTTATTTAGTATTGCTATATATCTCTTGATTACAGCCAGTCATCATCGTCATCATAGGAAACTCTAGTATTGGGGCGGCGGCGATCATCTTCATCTTTACCGCGCTTATTGCGACTGGCAAAACTACCAATGCTTTCGAGAATGCCACCGAATAGATCGTCATCCTCATCATCGTAATATTCATCTTCAGCATAGAGTTCGCTGGACAGAGCATAGAGAGCCTCTTGCAATTCCACTTGAGCGCGATCAATGAGGGCATCATCCTCTTTAGCGATCGCATCTTTCAGTTTCTTAATCGAACCTTCGATTTGTTTGCGACGTTCATAGCTGAGTTTATAGCCATAGTTGAGTGCGAGATCTTTAAGTTGACGCTCAGCTCCCACCGCTAAGTTATCAGCACGATTTAATTTCTCAATGCGTTCCTTCTTTGCCCGATCGCGATCAGCATATTGCTCGGCTTCTGAAACCATCCGTTCAACTTCTTTCTCATCGAGGGTTGAAGCACCGCGAATGGTGACGCGACGTTCCACACCTGTACGGCGATCACTAGCGGTCACTGCCAAAATGCCATCGGTATTCAAATCAAAGGTGACATCTACTTGTGCCATGCCGCGAGGTTGGGGATCAAGTCCACTTAGTTTAAAGCGTCCTAACGACTTGTTATATTCCGCTAGATCACGTTCACCTTGCACTACATGAATTTCTACCGAGGTTTGATTGTCTTCGGCAGTGGTGAACAGTTCCATCTTGCGACAGGGAATTGTGGTATTTCTAGGAATTAATCGCTTAACTACGCCACCCGATGTTTCCACACCCAAAGATAAAGGTGTGACATCTAGTAGTAAAACATCTTTAATTTCACCAGATAAAATTGCTGCTTGGATCACAGCGCCGATCGCCACGACTTCATCGGGATTAACACTTTGGCTTGGTGGTTTACCGATCGCTCTTTCCACCATTTCCTGCACTGCTGGAATTCTTGTAGAGCCTCCAACGAGGACGACTTCATCGATTTGGCGCGGACTAATTTGAGCATCACGTAAGACGCGATCAAGGGGAATTTGTAAACGTTCTAATAAATCGTCACTGAGGCGCTCAAATTGCGATCGCTTTAAACTAGTCTCTAAGTGCAAGGGGCCTTCGGCGGTTGCGGTAATAAATGGCAAGTTAATCTCAGTTACACCTACTGTTGAAAGCTCGATTTTGGCTTTTTCGGCTGCTTCAGTTAACCGTTGCAAGGCTTGACGCTCTTTCCGCAGATCCACACCATCGGACTTAAGAAATTCTTCGGCGAGGTAATTAACGATTTGGCGATCGAAGTCATCCCCGCCTAATTGGGTATCCCCTGTGGTTGCCTTAACTTCAAATAAACCATCACTGACCTCTAGCACTGACACATCAAACGTGCCCCCACCAAGGTCAAACACTAAAATTTTCTTATTGGATTTCTTGTCTAAGCCATAAGCTAGAGAAGCTGCCGTCGGTTCATTTAAAATGCGCTTAACTTCGATCCCCGCAATTCTGCCTGCATCCTTTGTGGCTTGACGCTGAGAATCATTAAAATAAGCAGGAACCGTAATCACTGCACCCGTTACAGGTTCACCTAAATAGCGGCTCGCCTCATCGACAAGTTTGCGAATAACCATCGCCGAGATTTCTTCGGGTGCAAAATCTTTTTCGAGACGAGAACTGCGTAACTTGATATTACCCTGTTCATCACGACGGACTGTATAGGGGACGCGCTTAGTTTCTGCTGATAGTTCACTATGCTTGCGTCCGATAAAACGTTTTACAGAATAAAAAGTATTGTCAGGATTTAGCACCGCTTGACGACGTGCCATTTGCCCGACAAGGCGCTCACCATCTTTAGTAAAGCTAACAACTGAGGGAGTGGTTCGGCTACCTTCTGAGTTCGCAATTACTACGGGCTTGCCACCTTCCATAACGGCTACCACAGAGTTTGTCGTACCCAAATCAATACCTACAATTTTGCCCATGCTTGACGTATATCCCTCTTCGCTTCCCAAAACTGACTTAATCAGCTTATTAATTTTTATTTTGCCTTACTTTATCAATATCCTAGCTCTAAACACACCGCTATAGACAAAGGGCTTTAGCCCCTCGTCTGTTAATTAGCAGATTTAGCCTAGCCGAAAACTTTATTTTTCCAAGTTGTAATCGTATCAATTAATTCTTTGCGAGTAGTGGCTAGAAGTAAATAGCGGTAGACAAACCAGATCGAATAGCCAAAACCAACTAGTTCAAAGACGCTAGGCAGGATCGGTAATTTATCCAAAAATTCTAAAAGTGTGGAAGCAGCAATCAAGACAGGGATAGCGGCAATGACTGTAAGAGCGATTGTAACATTTGCCTTTTTGCCTTCGCCGAAATATTCTTGCCAAGTTGCTGTGACTTTATTCCAAATTTCATTGGTAAGTTCAGGTGTGTTTTGAGGGATAGCAACTTCTGCGCGAGGTTCCGCTGTTGATTTTGCTGGCTCAGTTGCAGATACTACTGGTTTGGTAGCTGCTGGCTTGGTAGTTTCATGAGCAGGGGGTTTTGGTGCTGCTACTTCGACAGGTTCAACTAAACTTTCTACGGCTGCTTCAACAGTAGTTTCTTGTGATTCCATGATTGATTTGTTTTTTCTAGGTTAGCTACTAGTCAATATTATGGTGAAATTTTAACAACATTTGTATCGCTTAGTAGATCAAAAAAATCAAGGGAACGATAAGCTTTGCCTTGAGTTTGGGGAACTTGAGAAATATGATTAAACTTTTTGTAATGATTTTTCAAATTGATTACGATTTTCAAATACATCAAATAAATCCTTCATTAATCTGTTTAGAAAAAATATTTATGTTAATTTTCTTATTTGCGAGATACGGAAAGTCGATCACGTAAGTACCAACGCCAAGGTAAATCGATCCCTTGTGTGATGCCGATGCGAGTTGTTTGATGAATTGGTTCTTTAAAATGTGGCGATCGCGCCTCTAGCCATAGGTCAAAATCAGGATGTAGGGTAATACCATCAAGTTGGCGATCAATTTTCAAGAGACAACAAAGTTTGCCTGGACCAGCGCCTGCGCGATGCGGTTTATCCTTGGGATTGCTCCAACTGGGTAAGCGATCGCATTCGATGGAGCGAATCAGCACCGCACTACAAAAATCTTCGCGATCGGTGACGATATTAACGCAATGATAAATGCCGTAAATTAGATAAACGTAGGCAGTGCAGGGTGCGCCAAAAATTGCGCTATTGCGTTTAGTCTTGCGTCGATAACCATGACAAGAAGGATCGGTAGCATCATAGGCTTCGGTTTCCACAATTAAGCCTCGATATTCAACGTCATCGATTCGACGTACTATCGAACATCCCAATAGATCTGGAGCAACTTTATCAGCTGGTCTTTCAAAAAAAGCTTTTTCTAGCAACATAAACACTCTTAGAAAAATCTGCCAAAAAAATAGGCAATGATAGGTGGTGCGTTGCACCGCCCATCACTGCCCCATTTAGAAAAAATCATGCAAAGCGAGGTTTTTTCTAAATGGGGCAATTTACCCAACTGCTGACCCCATTTAACCAAAATTCTTTTTTCCAAATGGGAGCATCTGCTTTTAATGTATCGATCGCATAGCGACAGGCAGCAAAAGCTTCTGCACGATGGGGCGAACTCACGGCAACTAAGACACTGATTTCCCCGACTTTGAGCTTACCTAAACGATGGTGAATAACGACCTCAGTAATATCAGGAAATTTTGTTCGACAGCGATCGCTAATATCTTGAAATACTTGTAAAGCCATTGCTTCGTAGGCTTGATAGTCCAAATAATCAACGGCTCTGCCGCCTGTCTGATTGCGGACTGTACCGCTCATGAGTACAACTGCCCCATTACGCGCATTGTCGGCGATCGCATAGACATCTGCTACATCCAAAGCATCATGGGTAATGCGAAAATTATTAGTCATGGCTTACACGTTGTCATGGCTGATGCGCTTAGATAAGCAGTACAAAGCACTGCCTATCATTTAGTTAATCCTCGTGTTCTTCAAATTGATCCACTAATTCTTTATTAGGTGGTCCAAATGACACGTAGATCGCATAAGCAGTTAAACAGATCACGATGACAGCAATAGTAACTGCGATCGAAGTTGCGTTTTCCATGAATTGAACCAATGTTTTAAGTTATTGTTACGATTATACTATTTACTAACAATCGTTTTTAATAGACAAACTTTATGTCACAACGTACTTGGCTTGGCGATATTCTCAGACCACTGAATGCAGAATATGGTAAGGTTTCTCGCGGTTGGGGAACCACACCTCTGATGGCTGTATTCATGGCATTGTTCCTCGTATTTCTGGTCATTATCCTCCAGTTGTACAACTCCTCCTTAATCCTTGAGGGCGTTAACCTCAACTGGGGCGGCTAATTTCTAGTTAGGCGCGATCACAATAGCAAAGGCACGCTTTGCGTGCCTTTGCTCTATCAATTCACCACACTAAGTTGTCTATAAACAAGGTCTTTCCCCATGAATATTTTTGGTATCGGCTTGCCTGAGATGATTTTGATCATGTTAGTGGCGTTGCTGATTTTTGGTCCCAAAAAATTGCCAGAAATCGGACGAAGTATGGGCAAAGCGATTAGAGGTTTCCAAGATGCTTCCCGCGAGTTTGAATCAGAATTTAAGCGTGAAGCTGATCGCTTAGAACAGACTACTGAAACCGCCAAGGCTTCAACTCTATCAACATCCGAAGCAGCCACCACACCATTGCCATCTACCCCATCCGAATCTGTCAAGGAAGTAGCAAACGCCACGGATGCTTGAAAATCAGTCTATTTCCCTAATTGTAGGTCTGGGTAATCCTGGTACAGAATATGAACGAACCCGCCATAATATTGGTTTTATGGCGGCTGATGCTTTAGCTTCAGATTGGAGTATCTCCTTAGGCAAGGAAAAGCGGTTTTATGGCATCTTTGGCGAGGGTCGCATATTTAGCACGTTTGGTCACAGTGGCAAGATCCGTCTACTTAAACCTACGACCTATATGAATTTATCAGGACAGGCTGTTCGAGCCTGTGCCGATTGGTTTAAATGTAGTCCCGCAAATATTTTAGTTATTTACGATGATATGGACTTGCCCCTCGGTAAGCTGCGATTACGCCCATCTGGCTCCGCTGGCGGTCACAATGGCATGAAGTCGATCATTTCACATTTGGGTACGCAAAACTTTCCGCGTCTGCGTCTTGGGATTGGGCGTGGTGGTAGTAATAATAATGATAATCAGGCGATCGCAACTAAAGCTAATCAAAATGTTACTAACTTCGTCCTAAGTGGATTTACAGACGCAGAGAATAAAGTGTTGCCTGAAGTCTTCGCTCTTAGTAACTCCGCAGTAACGAGTATTTTAAGAGATGGTTTAGAAAAAACAATGAGTTTGTATAACAGTCGAAGTATCGATTTTTAGATTTTGAAAACGATGGCATAGGCATTATCACCACGACCTAATCCTACTGGAGACTACCTAACAAGGTATGATAAGACCAATTTTCAGGCTTTTTTGAATGAACTTTTTGAATTGCTGGGATATGCAAGTGAGATTTCATCATCATGTGAGGAGACCATAAGTTATGAAAGCCATGATTCTGGCGGCGGGTAAAGGTACGAGAATTCGCCCCATCACAAATATCATGCCTAAACCCATGATTCCGATCATGCAAAAGCCTGTTATGGAATTCTTGGTTGAATTGCTTAGACAGCATGGCTTTGATCGCATTATGGTTAATGTAAGCCATCTGTCCGAAGAGATCGAAAACTATTTTCGGGATGGTCAAAAATTTGGGGTGCAAATGGCTTATTCCTTTGAGGGAACTATTGTTGATGGTAAGTTACAAGGTAGTGCTCTTGGTTCCGCAGGTGGGTTAAAAAAAATCCAAGACTTCTCGCCATTTTTTGATGATACGTTTGTCGTTCTGTGTGGAGACGCGCTCATTGATCTCGATCTCACCTACGCTATTAACTGGCATCGCCAAAAAAATTCTCTAGCGACGATTATTACCAAAACAGTGCCTAAAGATCAGGTTTCCAGCTATGGTGTTGTTGTGACAGATTCTGAAGGCAGGATCAAGCAGTTTCAGGAAAAACCTAGTATCGAATCAGCCCTTAGTAATACGATCAATACAGGTATTTATATTTTTGAGCCAGAAATTTTAGACTATATACCATCAGGCGTGGAGTTTGATCTTGGTAGTGATTTATTCCCTAAATTAGTTTCTGCCAGCCTGCCATTTTATGCGATTTCGATGGACTTTCAATGGGTGGATATCGGAAAAGTTCCCGACTACTGGCAAGCCATCCAAGATGTTTTATCCAATAAAATTAAAAATGTGAATATTCCCGGATATGAAGTACATCCAAGCATCTATACGGGTTTAAATGTTTCTGTAAATTGGGATAAGGTTGATATTCGCGGACCTGTTTATATTGGTGGTATGACCCAAATTGAGGATGGTGCGACCATAATTGGTCCAACGATGATTGGTCCAAATTGCCATGTTTGTAGTGGTGCTGTAGTGGAACGAAGTGTCATTTTTGAATATTCGCGGCTTGCGGATGTGCGGTTAGTTGATAAGTTGGTGTTTGGTCGCTATTGTGTCGATAAGACAGGGGCAACAATTGATCTTCAAGCGGCTGCTTTAGATTGGTTGATTACTGATGCTAGACAACAACAACCACAATCTCCCCTAGAGCTCTCTAAAGTTCTTTCGTAAAACCAAAAGGCGTTGCAAAGCAACGCCTTTTGGTCATTTACTGCGAACTCGCATAAATTGATCGATGCCTTTAGCGATCGCTTCAGCCATCCGTTTTTGATAACTAGGGTTACTAAGATTTCTTGCTTCATTGGGATTAGTCACAAAGCCTGTTTCTACAAGAATTGCAGGCATTGAAGTTCTGGCTATTACATAAAAGCCTGCTCCTTTAACCGAGCGATCATTTGCTCCTGTCTCCGATATGATCTGCGAATGAACATAACGAGCTAGCTCATGACCTGCTACTGAGCCTCTTGCATGATAAGTCTCAACGCCATTAACACTGATATTTCTGGCAGCGACTGCATTAGCATGGACACTTACAAATACATCGGCATTAACTCTTTCTGCTGCCTCAACACGTGGTTCTAGGTCAATTTCGACATCAGTAGTCCGTGTGTAATAAACTGTAAAACCCATACTTTGTAAGGTCTGCCCTAAAAGTAGGCTAATTGGTAATACGACATCTTTTTCTTGCACTCCATTTGCCACTGCCCCAGGATCTCTACCTCCATGACCTGCATCGACAAAAATTACACCTCGGCGGCGGTCACCTGTACTTTGGGGAGATGGTATGGAAGGAATATTGTTGGGTAAAGGTTTAGGACTATTTTGTGGTAACTGGGAAACGTTATTTAAAGAAACTTGCAACTTGATTTGTTGATTATTTTGGCGTTGGGTTTCACTAATTTGCCAACCTGAAAGGACTTTAATCCCAATTTCTACCGCATTTCCTACTTGAGACAAGCGAATTCTTTCAATGGGGCTAGTAGCTAAAAGTGTAGGACGCTGTAAAGTTGGTGAAATATTAGCGTTAGCAACCCTTAAATTAAAAATTCCCGAAACTCGATCAAGACTCGTTTGATAGTTAACAGGTTGATTTGCCTCGATTATCAATTGTCCTGTATTGCTAAAGCTCAGTCTTTGGATCGAGGCTGGTTTGTTTGTATTTATGGGATTACTATTTACAGGAATTGGCAAACTAGGTGTGGTTGTTTGAGCGAGATTTGCAGGAGTGAGCAATAAAATGTTGGTTTCTGCAATGTACTGACTTTGCCAAGCGATCTTGCTATTGGGGTCACTACTATCAAGGTCAAAAACTAAACGGGTAATCGCAGGATTATTTTGAAATTGAGCAATTCTTACCTGTTTGACCCCAAAGCGGTTTAACAGCAGGCTAAATTTGTGTAATTCCTTAACCACCGCAGTATTTTGCAAATCCACAATCAATCGTTCGGGATTATTTTCACGTTGAATGCGGATTTCAGGATTAGCATTTACTGCCAACATCAAACCATTGGTCGTAGGACGGATACTATCAAGCCTGATGCTGTTAGATTGGTCAGATGTGCTTTGAGCAATTACAGATGCTACTAAATTGTGTGGCTGCGCTGTCAGATTAGCCCCTGAGAATGTTGGCAAAGTTTGAGTGTCAAACCCATAAGCCACGGGATTGAATGGATCTCCCAGACTCCACCCATAACTTGTAGCAATGCTCACATAAATTCCCAAAGCTATTTGTCGATATCGCAAAATATTTCTCCCAATGGCATAAAGATCCGTAAGTTGAGCGATTACACAGCCAGATATATAATTATTGATGCTTGTAATTATTCGATCTATCTTCGATAGGATTTTAAGAACTGATCGACCCCTTTAGCGATCGCCTCAGCCATCCGCTCTTGATAAGAAGGATTCACCAATCTTGCTAATTCTGATGGATTGGTAATATAACCAGTCTCCACAAGAATGGCAGGCATCGAAGTATTGCGAATTACATAAAATCTAGCTGACCTCACACCACGGTCATTTGCACCTGTACTAGCAAGAATTTGCTCATGTACCATTTCTGCAAGATTCTTTCCTAGAGACGTACCTGGAGCATGATAAGTTTCAATGCCACTGACCTGCGATGCATTGGCATCAAGCGAATTTACATGCACACTAACAAATACACTTGCTCTAGATTTCTCAGCGATCTGAACTCTTGGATCCAAATCAAGATCGATATCTTCGGAGCGAGTGTAGACCACTGCGTATCCCATTTGCTGCAAGATTCGACCTAGATGCTTACTAATCAATAGCACAATATCTTTTTCGTATATACCATTGCGAGTAGCACCGACATCTGGTCCCCCATGTCCAGGATCGATAGCAACTAATTGCCGACCAGTAGTATTGCCATAGATTAGTTGCGGTTGAGAGCGAGTGGTTCCAGAAATACTCGTTTTAACTGGTACAACACTTACTAGCTGCAAAGCGATCGCTTGAGCATCAGTCCTAGGCGTTTCTTTGATTTGCCAGCCTGCAATTGTCTTAATACTAATTACAACTGAGTCGCCAACCTGATTCAGCCGAATCTGTTCAATGGGACTATTTGCCCCTAAGATCGGGCGGCGTAGCTGTGATGAAATTCTTGTAGCGGGAACTGTAACGCTGTAAATATTATTAGCTAAGTCTAATCTGCTACGGTAAGTAATTGCCCGACTTGCTTGGATTACCAGTTGACCATAACCATTAAATGACAGACCATCAATTGTTGTGGGTATGTCGATTGGTAACGATGCGACTGATGAATGTTTAGTTATGTTGCTGTCTGCGACTTCGTTGATCAGTAAACCCAGAATATTTCGGTTTGCGTTAGTTGAGAATGCAACATTGGTCTGAAGGTCGCCATCCTTCAATGACAACCCATCAGAATTGACTGTGGCACTATTTAGTTTCACAGTCTGCCCAAAAGACTGATCAGTAGATGATGTCTGTGCCTGCAAATATCGACTCTGTAATGATTGATCAAGAGTATCCTTTGCCTTGGTCTCCTGCACATCCAGAAGGCTAATACCTAATAAGCACATTAAGCAACATAGCGATCGCTTGAAATGTTGGTTCAGTTGGTTCAAGAAAAAAATACTCCCATCAAATCGACTAGAGCTTGCCAATCAAAACTTTAAGAAAGCAATTCTACAGGAGATAAGGCAACTTTTTCCACTAAAGGCAACTTTCCTAACCAGCGACGTGATACTTGAGCAAAACGATCAGGTTCACCACTCACAAAAAATCGTGTTTCGGCGCGTCCACAACGATTGTCTAGGCATTTTAAACCCATCAAATCTAACTCCTGAGCAGCAGCCCTCACCACGTAGGATGCAGGATTTACCAAAGCCACATGGGATGGCAAAATTTGGCGTAAAACTCCAGATAAATGTGGATAATGCGTGCAACCTAAAACTAAAGTGTCAATATTTGCATCTATCAGTGGCTGTAAATAATGCTTTGCGACTTGCATTGTGCAGGGATCTTGAATGCGATCAGATTCAATCAAAGGCACAAACTCTGGACAGTCAACTTGAAATACCTGTGCTTGGGGATCGCTCTCACAAATTGCTCTAACATAGGCTTCGCTCTTCACAGTTGCAGTCGTCGCAATTACGCCTATCCGTTTGCCTTTTCCCACAGCCGCCCTCGCCCCTGGCAAAATTAGCCCCAAAATAGGAATGTCAAAATCTTTCCTAACGATATCTAGGGCTAATGCCGAACTCGTATTGCAAGCCATGATTGCCATCTTGACTCGCTCAGACCGCATCCAGTGCAAGATCTCATAGACATATTCAATAATTTCCGCAGATGAGCGCTTGCCATAAGGCAATCTCGCTGTATCACCAAAATAAACCACTGACTCATAAGGCAGTTGGCGATGAACTTCTTGTAAAACCGTAAGTCCCCCAACCCCGCTATCAAAAACACCAATAGGGAACCGAGCTTCCTGCTGCAAAATCATGCACATCCTCACACTTCACATGCATCACAGTAAAGCATATTTTTTCAAAAGTGCGTATCAGCCTAACTAATTAACCATAAAAACAATTGCCCTAGACAACTATACTTTTTCTAGGTAGCTTTCAATTAGCTATGCGATCGCTGGTTGACCTCAACAAGTCAAACATATACACAAGTAACAAACAAAAACTAAAAGATCTTCATTATGGATTTATCTCTTATCCCACCACAACCAAAAGCAGGCATCCTCAATGTCTTAATCGAAATTCCCGCAGGTAGCAAAAATAAATACGAATTCGACAAAGACCTCAATGCCTTTGCCCTAGATCGCGTTTTGTATTCCTCTGTCCAATATCCCTACGACTATGGCTTTGTTCCCAATACCCTTGCTGACGATGGCGATCCCCTCGATGGTATGGTCATCATGGATCAACCCACATTCCCTGGCTGTATTATTCCTGCTCGTCCTATTGGGATGCTAATCATGATCGATGGCGGCGATCGTGACGAAAAAATTCTTTGTGTCCCTGCCAAAGATCCCCGCTATGCTGATGTAAAATCTCTCTCTGACATCGCCCCTCACCGTCTTGACGAAATCGCTGAATTTTTCCGCTCCTACAAAAATCTGGAAAAGAAAGTTACCGAAATTAGAGGCTGGGAGGGTATAGAAGCAGTTCAAGCACTCGTAGCTAAATCCATTGAAGCTGCATTGTCTAAATCCTAGAAATTTTGCCTTAAAAGACTTTTGCTACGTAGCTTTTATTGAGATTTTCCGCAAAGATTCAAAGAAGCAAATAAATTTTTGAAGAAAGTAGTTGACAAAGGAAAGTAAGGTA
>JADBWH010000046.1 GCA_020404105.1 Pseudanabaena sp. M53BS1SP1A06MG
CTATCTGCTACCTCTTTCATCGTGGTTTTCCCTTTTTGATAGCTTGCAATTACTCGTTCTCTCAAATCCTGTGAATACGCTTTTCCTGTTTGCTTTTTCTCTCCATTTTACTTTGCTCATGCTCATTTGAAAACCGCTATAGGAGAGGCGGCGCTTAGCACTACCTCTCCTATTAGCATTAGACAGTGATTAAACCTGAGTGAAGCCGCTTAAAGGCGAGACGCTCATTTTCGATATCCACAAAAATAGTGTCACCGTCAGAGAAATCACCACGCAAAATTCCTTTAGCAATTTGGGTTTCTAACTGACGCTGAATGATGCGTTTGAGTGGACGTGCTCCGTACACAGGGTCATAGCCAACTTCAGCTATGAAATCAAGAGCGGCTTCCGCTAGTTTTAAAGTCATGCGGCGATCTGCTAAACGTTTTTCTAAACGCTGGACTTGGAGCTTGACGATACGGCGCAATTGTTCACGGCGGAGAGCGTGGAAGATCACAATTTCATCGATACGGTTGAGGAATTCAGGACGGAAACTGGCTTGCATCGATTCCATTACCCTTGCCCGCATTTCTTCATGGCGAGAATCATCTCCTGCAATATCGAGAATATATTGCGAACCAACGTTGCTGGTCATGATGATAATCGAATTCTTAAAGTCAACGGTGCGACCTTGAGAATCGGTAACGCGACCATCATCAAGGATTTGTAGCATGATGTTAAAGACATCGGGATGTGCTTTCTCGATTTCATCAAAGAGAATCACAGCATAGGGACGACGACGCACGGCTTCAGTCAGTTGTCCGCCTTCTTCATAGCCAACATAGCCAGGAGGTGCGCCGACTAGGCGGGAAACACTATGCTTCTCCATATATTCGGACATATCAATCCGCACCATCGAATCTTCAGTATCAAAGAGATAGGCTGCTAGAGCTTTAGCAAGTTCCGTTTTGCCGACACCTGTAGGACCAAGGAAAATAAAGCTAGCAATCGGACGATTAGGATCGGCGAGTCCTGCTCTGGATCTTTGAATGGCATCGGCGATCGCTGTAACCGCTTCCTCTTGACCAACTACGCGATCATGCAGTACATCTTCCAATTGCAAGAGCTTTTCTTTTTCCGATTCCACTAACTTACTAACGGGAATACCTGACCATTTAGAAATGATTTCGGCAATGTCTTCTTCCGTTACCTCTTGACGTAAGAGAGAGCGACCTGAAGTTTTGGCTTCATCGAGGTTGACCTCGGCAATTTCTAACTGACGTTGCAAATCAGTTAATTTGCCATACTTCAACTCCGCCGCCTTATTCAGGTCGTAATTGCGCTCTGCTTGCTGAATTTCGACATTGACATGATCAATATCTTCCTTGAGTTTGCGGATATTATCAATTACCTGTTTCTCTGCTTCCCATTGGGCTTTGAGAGTTGTTTGCTCTTGCTTGAGATCACCCAATTCTTTATTTAATTTTTCGAGACGATCTAGGGACTCGCGATCAGTTTCTTTTTTGAGAGAGAGGCATTCCATCTCTAGCTGAATCACCTTCCGATTAATTTCATCAAGAGCCTCAGGCTGAGAGGTGATTTCCATTTTTAATTTCGCTGCCGACTCATCAACGAGATCGATCGCTTTATCTGGTAGGAAGCGATCACTAATATAGCGATTAGACAGGGTAGCAGCAGCAACTAGTGCTGTGTCGGAAATCTTTACGCCATGATGCAATTCGTAGCGATCGCGCAATCCCCGCAAGATCGAGATCGTATCTTCGACATTGGGCTGATCGACATAAACTTGCTGGAACCGACGTTCAAGGGCAGCATCTTTTTCGATATATTTTCGATATTCATCCAAGGTTGTCGCGCCAATACAACGCAACTCACCTCTTGCTAACATTGGCTTGAGTAAGTTACCTGCATCCATCGCGCCTTGGGTCGCACCTGCACCAACAACCGTATGAATTTCATCAATAAATAGAATGATATGCCCGTTTGAGTCCATAACTTCCTTGAGAACCGCTTTGAGACGTTCCTCAAATTCACCCCGATATTTTGCCCCTGCAATCAAGCCACCCATATCCAAGGCAATTAGCTTGCGATCTTTCAGAGACTCAGGCACATCACCACTAAGAATGCGTTGGGCTAAACCCTCAGCGATCGCCGTTTTACCTACACCAGGTTCACCAATTAAGACAGGATTATTCTTAGTGCGGCGTGACAAAATCTGGATCGTGCGGCGAATTTCATCATCACGACCAATAACGGGATCAAGCTTACCTGCACGGGCTAATTCCGTCAGATCTCGACCATATTTAGTTAAAGCCTCGTACTTGTTTTCGGGGTTTTGATCACTCACTTTTTGACTACCGCGCACTTGCTGAATAATGTTACGAAGCTTTGCTTCATCAAGCCCCATCTCTCGATAGAGAGGCTTACCGAAGCGATCATCTTTGCAGTAAGCCAAGAGGATATGCTCAATGGAAATAAAATCATCGCCAAAACTTTTACGTTCCTTTTCGGCATGATCTAGCAATACATCTAAATTTTTGCCTAAGTACACTGATGTATTGGAGCTAGAGACTTTGGGCTGCCGATTAATAAACTCATCGATGCGATCACGCAAACGATGAATATTGATCCCCGCTTTACTGAAAATGCTAGATGCTAGCCCCTCTTCCTCTAGCAAGGATTTGAGTAAATGCTCTGGCTCAATTTGTTGCTGTTGGGCTGCTTTCACCACGTCGGGTGTCCTTGCGATTGCCGCCCATGCTTTTTCAGTAAATTGATTAGGATTAGTTGGTTGCATCGCGAGTTACCTCCTGTGGCATTTAGACAACTGTAAATATATTAGTCTGTCTAGATTTTTAGGGGGGATCGGTTCTACCTTACTAAAGAGTGTGTGTTTCCGTACCTGTCACAATATTTTGGTAAATAAATTTTAGAAGCACAGCCAAGTGAGATGTACCTCTAAAAATTATATTAAGTAGACGATACATATCATTACAAAAGGCAATAAATTTATATTGAAGTTAATAATTTAAAATTTATTAAATTAATTTAAAGTCTTGAAAAAAACTAAGCAACAACTAACATATTTTCTTATTAAACATTATCAAAAATACATTTAAAAGAAATATACTGTATAAGTATAAATACTCATTATATTGTTTCCTAAGTTTGACTGTAAAGAAAGTATTAAGCGATCTCAAAAGTGGCAAATTTTCTATCAGAATATGATCATTAAAACGGAGCCAGCTTATATATAGGCTCTGAATTTAAATACAAACTTAATAAACTACTAGAAAAGAGAGTGGTTTTTAAAAGGTCAATGGTAATTTCTACCTACCTTTTAAGAGCCACTTATTTTATGTTGCCTCTTTAAATTTTCATTTTGTGTGATAATTTACTTCTTTAATTTATGCTTCTTAGCTGTAAAAGCCAATCTTTATGAGTAGAAATACGGGGATCCACAGAGATCAAGACTTTTGAGATGAGTAATTCAACTTAGGCTAGATTTTTGAGTTAAATTATAAAGAAAATATTAAGCGATCCCAGTTTTTTATCAATATCTTGCAGAATATAAACATTCAAACGGAATCGGCTTATTTAAAGATTCTGAATTTTAATACCCAATTTAATAATAACTCTTATGCATAGATGGTTTGCTTGATATAAGTATTTATACTTAAAGAGAGCAAACCATTTATCATTTTAGTCTGTTTATGTATTTCAAAATTTTCAGTTTTTTATAGCTAAACAAGTTTAATTACTGAATGATTTTTCATTTAACTATCTGATTTAAAAGACTAAAACTAAATGAAAAAGTATTTCAATTTATGAAGAGACTTTAAAATAGATTACAAAACTAAGTTCTCTACTAGTGAGTTGGAAATCTATTTGTGGAAAGGTTTGACATCCGCAGCATTATTGACGGTTATAGCCAAGGCTATTTTTTGATGTCCGAAGGTGATGGGCATCCGATTGAGTGGTACTACACTAATGAACGCACCTTGATCCCACTTGACGATCACTTTCGCTATCCCAAATCTTTGCAGCGTGCAATCAATCAAAATCGATTTGAAGTTAGGATTGATAGCGCATTTGAGCAAGTTGTAGAAGGCTGTGCCGATCGCGAAACAACATGGATCTCCAACGAACTACGAACACTGTATTTTAATTTGCATCAAGCAGGTTGGGCGCATAGTTTTGAGACATGGCAAGGTGACAAATTAGCAGGTGGAATTCTGGGGATCGCTATTCGTGGTGTATTTATTGGTGAGTCGATGTTTTTTAAAATTCCCGAAGGCTCAAAGGTGGCAATGGTGAAGTTGGTAGAGCATTTGCGATCGCGAGGTTATAGTTTATTTGATGCTCAGTTAATGAACCCCCATTTAGCAAGATTTGGAGCCTATGAAATTGATGATCAAAGTTATCAAAATCTCTTACAAAAAGCATTAACTAAACCTTGTGTTTTTGTATGAATAATATTGATTTAGGGTTAGTTTAGGGAAATTTTGTGACAGAACTACATCAAACTGGGGAAATAGTTCAAGACCGTTACCGTATTTCTCATGTTTTGGGACAGGGAGGAATTGGTATTACTTATGCTGCTGAGGATTTACAAAAAGGCGTTCGCGTTGCACTTAAGGCTTTATCTCTGCGGCGGATGACGGAATGGAAAGTGTTAGAACTCTTTGAACGGGAAGCCAAAGTCTTAGCCCAACTCACTCATCCTGCGATTCCCCGTTATCTAGACTATTTTCAGATTGACCATGAAAATGATCGCGATTTTTACATCGTGCAGCAATTAGTAGAAGGGCGATCGCTGGCTCAGGAAATTGCCAATGGTTGGCATGGTTGCGAATCCGAAATTCAACAAATTGCGGCACAGGTGCTTGATGTATTGATCTATCTTCATGAATTGAAGCCACCTGTAGTCCATCGCGATATCAAACCACAAAATCTCATTCGCCAACCTAATGGCAAAATTGCCCTCGTTGATTTTGGCGCAGTACAAGATACCTATCGCAATACCCAAATCGGTGGTAGTACCGTTGTTGGAACTTATGGCTATATGCCCCCCGAACAGTTTCGCGGTAAGGCTGTCCCTGCTACTGATCTTTATGCCCTCGGTGCAACAGTTTTATTTTTACTGACAGGGCGATCCCCTTCGGACTTGCCTGAGGTTAGATTCAAAATTAACTTCCGAGATGCTGTTGATATTTCACCACACTTTGCTGATTGGCTCGAAAAAATGATCGAACCAGCGATCGAAGATCGTTTTAGTAGTGCTAGGCAAGCGCTCAGATCTTTACAAACCCCCCCATTACCATCCATCGAACAACGCATTAATGCTCCTGATATTCAGCATTTATTCAATCAAACAGGCGATCGCCTAGTTTCTCAACGCCGCTATGAGAAACCCCTAGGTAGTCGCATTGATCTGAAAAAGACTGATAGCTTTTTAGAGATTAATATTCCCCCGACAGGTTGGCGAGGCGAAGGTATCAGTTTATTAATCTTTGCGATTTTCTGGAATGTCTTTCTCATATTTTGGACATCCCTAGCTGCGAGAGCAGGATTTTTCGCATTGTTCTCCATTCCGTTTTGGTTGGTGGGTATTGGCATGGCTTATGCCGCTTTATCAACAGTATTTGGCAAAGTCCGTCTTGCTCATTGGCGATCGCAGTTTCAGTCTTGAATGGGATATTCTCGGTGCAAAGCGACGCATACAGGGTAAAACTCAAGATTTACGACCTTTAGAACTCAAGAGTTTTTACGAAGTCAACAATCAACCTGTCATGCAACTATGCCTCAATCAAGGTGTCTATTCTCACAAATTTGGTTCGGGATTAAGTCGCGTAGAAAAAGAATGGCTCATGCAAGAAATTAATGATTTTTTAGAAGTATGGCAATCGCAGCATTAATAGCCCATAGGTAAAGACAGTGCAAAGCTCTGCCTTTACCTGAACAAAACTATAAATTTAGCGCGAGTTCAGAATGATTTGAAACGGGCTTTGAGAGAGGGTTTGCTATGCAAACCCTCTCTCAAAGCCCAAAAGTAAAAGCATTGCTAAGCAATGCTTTTACTTTTGGGCTTTTAAAATTTGCTAGCTTAACCCGAACTGACGTTAAATTTATTTCTTTAGAGGGACGATTTTTGTTAGACTAGGCAAAGTGTTTGAAGCCAATTGACAATAAACCTTACAAACTAACTTTCACTCTACACTTAACTTATTTAATTCTTGTCTCGGAGATAACCACACTATGGCTCGGATGTACTACGACACGGACGCAAATCTTGAATTTTTAGCGGGTAAGACGGTCGCAATTATTGGCTACGGTTCTCAGGGTCACGCCCATGCCCTCAACCTCAAAGATAGCGGCGTGAATGTCATCGTGGGGTTATATCAAGGCAGTCCCTCATGGCAAAAAGCAGAAGCAGATGGCTTGACCGTTAAGTCCGTAGCTGATGCGGCGGCAGCGGCTGACCTGATCATGATTCTATTACCTGATGAAACTCAAAAAGCAATTTATGCTACCGAAATTGCCCCAAACCTCAAAGCAGGCAATACTCTAGCTTTTGCTCATGGCTTCAATATTCATTTCGCACAGGTTGTGCCTCCTGCGGATGTTGACGTGATCATGGTTGCACCTAAAGGTCCCGGGCACTTGGTACGCCGCACCTATACCCAAGGTCAAGGTGTTCCTGCATTGTTCGCAGTTTACCAAGATGCTTCTGGTCAAGCACGCGATCGCGCGATGGCATATGCCAAGGGCATCGGCGGTACTCGTGGCGGTATTCTCGAAACCACCTTCCGCGAAGAAACCGAAACAGACCTCTTCGGCGAACAAGCAGTACTTTGCGGCGGTTTGTGCGCTTTGATCAAGGCTGGTTTTGAAACCCTCGTTGAAGCAGGCTATCAACCTGAACTCGCCTACTTTGAGTGCTTGCACGAAGTTAAGCTAATTGTTGACTTGGTGGTTGAAGGTGGTATGTCTAATATGCGCTATAGCATCTCTAATACTGCCGAATATGGAGACTACACTCGTGGTCCTCGCGTCGTTAATGCTGAAACTAAGGCAGAAATGAAGAAGATCCTCTCGGAAATTCAGTCTGGTCAATTTGCGCGTGAGTTTGTGCTTGAAAATCAAGCTGGTAAGCCTGGATTTACGGCAATGCGTCGTCAAGAAGCAGAGCATCAAATTGAGTCCGTTGGTAAAGAGCTACGCTCCATGTTTAGCTGGTTGAAAAAAATCTAGTCTCAGCTAATAAAAAAGTGAGGCACATAGTGCCTCACTTTTTTATTGCGATCACTTACCCATCAGGCATTGAGATCATATTGATTTTGGGTCTAAAAATTGTTTGAGGATATAGGCGATCGCAAAGCTAAAAGCTTGTTTATTTGGCTGTTCATAGGATTTAATCAGCATTTCTAAGTCTGCTGTCGTTAATTCTTCTAATCCTTGTAAAGCACCAATAATTGCAGCTTCTCTCATAGCCGTTAGATTTTCATGCTTGAGATTGAGCGTTTGGATAGTTTCTAAGGCGGCTTGATGCTTATCGTGATCTTCGGCAGGACGTATTTCTCCAGAACCTGTGTATCGAAAAAAATCAGCGCAATCTACTTGCAATGGTGAGACTGAAAGCGGATTATTGCCTCTTTTACATCCACAATGCTGTAGGCAGTGTAGAACCATCTCATATTTTTGCTCAGGATCAGAGATTTTATATTTATCTGAAAAACCGCATGATGCTAAAAGGTTTGAGAAATCTATTGCTAAGGCTAGATTTTTGGGCTGTGCTAGATCTTTCTCATTCTGTGGTTGCAAATGTTCAATATGACTGATATCACTGTCAATTTTCATGCCGCAATAACAGCAGGTATATCCTTGCTCTTTTAGTAAAGCCTTATGTACTTCAGCTTTAATTTGACCGCGCAAATCACTGTAGGTTTGTTTCCAATCATCATTTTCTTGAGATTTCCAGTCGGTGAAACTTTGCGGTTCTTGCCCCTTTTTGATATATCTCATCTTCCCAAGACTTCTTTTCGATGAATTAATACATCTGCCCGAGCAAATTCTGGCTCATCAAAGCCAATTTCCTCTTTTAGGGATGTTTGTAGCTCTTTTGCTTGAGTTAAATTACCGTCATCAATTAGTCTGAATAAATTCAATAAATCATCTTTAATTTTTTGATTTCGTTTGGGAACTCCCATTTCATCTTCGAGAATGCGGTTGCTATCTCTGCCATAGGTTCTAACTATTTCCGCAGTAACACCTGATTGTGTATTAGCAAGTCGATAGATTTTACCGTCCTTAACTTCGCCTAATACCTGTGGTGAGTGGGTTGTAATTATAAATTGACAATTGGGAAAGGTTCTGAGTAATGCAGGTATAACCATGCGCTGCCATTTAGGATGCAGATGTAGTTCGATCTCGTCAATTAAGACCACACCGCTACCATGTTCAGGTTTTTCCATATCAGGATTAGCGATCGCCAATCTTCTCGCCAAATCTCCCACCATCGCTAATAAGTTTTTTTCACCATCAGACAATTGATTAATCGTAAGTTCAGCGTCATTTTTTGTAACAGTCATGCGTAATTCAGGACGACGACGAATTCTGAGATCTTTAAATTCTGGTAGAAAAGTATAAATTGCTTGGCGTACAGATTCTAATTGTTTGTCTCGATAATTTGGGTTATCTCTAATTAGTTCATTCTCTAATTCTTCAAGTAATTTAAACCACTCAAAAAACTCTTGAAAAACAACTTTCCCGCCTGTAAATGCACGAATATAAGCATCAAAAGGAGTATTACTCTTTGCTTCCTGAGAAGCTTGGCACTCTTCAAATACAAGATTACGCTTAACTGAGTAATAAATTAGAACAGGTATGTTGTCAGAATTAACAAATTTTTGCAGCTCGGAGTGAGAGGAACTATTTACTATTTGAATTATAGACTCTTTTCTTTTTTTGTTTTTTTGTATGATCAACTTAAAGTCTAAAAGATTGATATTAGCTTCTGATTGGACTACAATTTTTTCGTTTTTGACAGAAATGTCATCATCTAAAAAGATATTTTTAACTCGTTGCTTTTTCAAATCAATTATATTGTTTGAATCTACATATAATGTATAAACTAGATCGGAAATGCTATTGAGGAGAGCACCCAAGGAATCAAGAATACTAGATTTTCCTGAGCCATTATTACCAATCAGTACATTAAGACGATCATCAAAATCTAAAGTGAGATCGCTGATTCCACGAAATGATTGTATTCTTAATTGTTTGATTTTCATACTTACCTATTGGTGTAATTTATTGTGAATATGAAGTATGAGACTGTCTATGTAATGAGCTAAATAAAGTTGGAAATTTAATTAACTAATTCATGCTCAATTAATTTTAATGTATCCATAAATCACTTCTTTTTAGTTTTGGGCTGGTACAGGAACTGGGGGATTATTGGGTGAATTGCCTTGCTTTTTGATTTGCATGTAGGCTTCTACAGTTTTGACTGCGAGAGGTGCTGCGATCGCGCTACCACCACCACCACCAGCATTTTCTGCAAAGACCGTTACCACAAATTCAGGTTTCTCGAAGGGCGCATACAAAGTAAACCATGCATGGTTAGGACGTGGCGGATCTTGTGCTGTACCAGATTTCCCAGCCATGGCAAATTCCGCAGAACTCAGAGATGAAGCAGTTCCAAACTCAAATACTGATTTGAGCGATTTTTGCAGGGCTGCCAAATTAGTTGGCGATATATTTAGAGATTGTTTCCATTCCCTAGCATCATTATCTTCGAGGAGCAAATGCGGTCTGATCTTAAAGCCGCCATTGGCGACGCTAGAGGTCATCATCGAAACCTGCACCAGATTAGCTTGGACATCACCCTGACCAATCGACATATTCAGGGTATTGCCCACATACCAAGGTTCACCCACCACTTTTTGCTTCCACTCTGGATCGGGAACTGTACCTTTAGTCTCTTCCTCCTTAATTTCAATGCCTGAATATTCACCATAACCATACTTGTGTGACCATTCAGCAAGATTACGTTCACCCACACGCATCCCAACCTGACCAAAGAAAGTATTACTGCTAAAAGCCATTGCTTCATAGAAGCCAATTGTGCCAAAACCTGCTTTGTTGTGATCCCAAAACTGGAAACCACCCACATCAAGATATGGATATGTGGGCAATACATCACTCGGGCTAAAGGCTTTACTTTCTAGTCCCGCAGTCATAGTCACCACCTTGAAGGTACTCGCGGGAGGATAGACCTGTAGAGTACGATTGACAAATGGGTGATCTTTTTCTTGGAGACGTTTCCATGTTGCATCGGAAATTTTGCCAGAGAATAAATTAGGATCAAAAGCTGGATGACTGACCATCGCCAAAATTTCACCATTATTTGGATTCATTGCCACGATGCCGCCTTTCTGCTCACCTAAAATCTTCTCAACTGCTTTTTCTAGATCGAGATCAATGGTTAGCTTGACAGCATTTCCTGCTTTTGGAGGCTTTTGTCCTAAAATTCGCAATACCTTACCAAAGGCATCAACTTCTACCTGTTGACCGCCCCATTCACCACGCAACATTTTTTCAAAGGCATACTCTACACCTGCTTTACCAATCACATCCCCGGGACGATAACCTTTTTCACGCAATTTAGGTAACTCTTCAGCGGTTAGCTCTCCTGTATATCCTAGTAAATGGGCGGCGACATCACCATTAGGATAGTAACGTACCGCTTCTGGCTCCACCTTGACTCCCGATAACTCAAGGCTATGCTCTGAGAGTGCTGTAGCCAATTTGGGACTAATCGCTGTAGAGATTCTGACTAAATTCGGCGAGTTATATCCCTCCTGTTCTAGTTTGTCAGCAATAGTTTGAGCAGAGACACCCATGAACTCTGCTAAGCGCTCGATGATTGGTTGCCATTTCTCCTTGGATTGCGCGATTGGCCAGAGATACACCACATGGGCTAGTCTGCTAGAAGCAAGAATATTGCCTTTGCGATCAAATAGACGACCACGCTCAGGTGGTTTCGCAATGAGGCGAATTCGATTATTTTCAGCAAGTTGTTGATTGAGATCGCCCTCAATTAGCTGTAAATAAAATAGTCGTCCCCCCAAAATTCCTAGCAGCATCAATACGCTCAGCAAAAATAGAATTGCGGCTCGCATCCCCTTGCCCATCGTCCGTATGTTTTCAGTGGGATTAAAGGGAGAATTTTTACGTTGCGTAAAGGTCATACTTCTTGGGAAAGATTTTTTCGCTAGAATAGGAACTATTAATATTGTATGGTGGACGTGAATTTAGTTGATTCCATTGTGGACTGGTTACAAAGTAAATCTTTGCGACTAGAACCCCATAAGACGATAGCTGTAACAGTTTTCTCAGAGGAGCTAAGAGGACGTGATTGTGACACCTGTGCGTCCCGTAGGGCATAAGTGGAGTAACCTTAGTTTTACTTCAACACTCTACCTTTCCCCAGTACTAGACTTGTTACTTAACGAAGTGCCGTCGGAATGGCAAGCGGAATTGAGGCTAGGTTTACAAGAGGCTTTGGTAAATGCGGTAAAACATGGAAATTCTTTAGACCCATGTAAGCAGATCACTGTGAAATTTTCGATCATTTCGCAAATATACTGCTGGGTCATTACTGATCAAGGTATTGAACCTCAATTATTTGAAGTTGGTAATGAAGAACCAACACCATGTCATGACTTGGAACGTGGTAGAGGCTTTTATATACTCCGCAAAATTTTTGACCATGTGCAGTGGGATAGCGATATCCATCGGTTAACTCTATGTAAAAAGATTGCTCGCTCCAGTAAACCAGTGATTGTTTAAGATTGATAACTTTGGCATTTTAAAAAGTCTTGCCATGATTTCTGGATGTTTAATGCTATGGTTTTATAATTTTTTAATAATTTTGCGATATTAATGCAAATCTACAGACAAAGTAGCATATTTGACATAAAGTTTAAAATAAGGTTATGGAAATCTTATGTAAACATCTCTACTAAGGGTAACTTGAACCAATGACTCCGATGACATTATTAGCTGAGGCTCCAGTAGAACGTCTAGGTCAGTCTCTAGACTATGAAAAAGCACGAAATTGCAATGAACTAGTGGGTGCATGGATACCAGAATGGTTGCAGTGTTGTTGGGAAAAGTCACAAAGGGGAGAGAGCTTAGAGGATGAGGATGTTGTTTGTCGAGCTTTAGAATTTGCCTATCGGCTACATGATGGGCAATGTCGTGCTTCAGGTGAGCCATATATTTTGCATCCGATCGCTGTGGCTTCGATTTTGAAGGATCTAGGGGGAAGCAATGCGATGATCGCCGCAGGTTTCCTGCATGATGTGGTTGAGGATACTGATGTAACTTGTGAACAAATTGAAGAAAAGTTTGGCAAGGAAGTCAGGCAGTTAGTTGAAGGGGTCACAAAATTATCGAAGCTGAGTTTTGAGAGTAAAACTGAAAGTCAAGCTGAAAACTTCCGACGCATGTTTCTAGCGATGGCTCAGGACATCCGTGTAATTATCGTGAAGCTTGCTGATCGACTCCACAATATGCGAACGCTAGAGCATCTGCGCCCTGAGAAACAAGTTTTAATTTCTAGAGAAACTAGAGAAATTTTTGCACCTTTAGCCAATCGTCTTGGCTTAGGACAAATCAAGTGGGAACTTGAAGATATTGCTTTTAAATATATTGAACCAGAGCAATATCAAATGATGGAGTCTCTAGTTACGGAAACTCGCGAGAGTCGTCAAGAGCAACTCGTGGAAGTGACAAAGATTTTGGGCGATCGCTTAAAGTCAATGGGATTAGAAGATTTTGAAATCAGCGGTAGACCCAAGCATCTGTACGGTATTTTCCGCAAAATGGAACGCCAACAGAAACAGTACAATGAGATTTACGATATCCAAGCAGTGCGCTTGATTGTCAATACCAAAGAGGAATGTTACCGTGTTCTCGCTGTCGTCCATGATCATTTTTGTCCAATTCCCGGACGCTTTAAAGACTACATTGGCTTGCCGAAACCAAACCGCTATCAATCTCTCCATACGGCGGTAATTGGTCCGAAGGGTCAACCTGTAGAAGTACAGATTCGCACATGGGAAATGCATCACATCGCGGACTATGGCATTGCGGCTCATTGGAAATATAAAGAGAGTAACTCTACCAGCAAGCCTCTCAAGGGCGATGATCAGAAATTTACTTGGTTGCGTCAGTTGGTGGAATGGCAGCGTGAACTGAAAGATCCTCAGGAATATTTAGATAGTGTTAAGGAATATTTATTTGATAGTGAAGTTTATGTCTTTAGTCCCAAGGGCGATGTCTATTGTTTACCAAGGGGCGCAACTCCTGTAGATTTTGCTTATCGGGTACATACGGAAGTGGGTAATCATTGCTCAGGTGCTTTAGTCAATAGCGTCATGGTTCCACTGAATCGTCCCCTGAAGCATGGCGATATTGTCACGATTCTCACGCAAAATAATGCCCACCCCAGCACGGACTGGATTAACTTTGTTGCCACAAACTCCGCAAAATCGAGAATTCGGCAATGGTTTAAGCGATCACGCCGAGAGGAAAATCTTGCCCTTGGTCGCAGTGCCTTAGAAAAGGAATTGGGCAAAAATGGCTTAGATGCCTTGCTCAAATCCGATCAGATGCTCAAGCTTGCTGAGCGCTGTAACTACCATACTGTTGATGATCTGTTGGCAGGCATTGGCTATGGTGAAACCTCAATTAATGCGGTTGTCAATAAATTACGGGAGCATCAACATAGCGATCGCTATTTTAATCATCAAGTTAATCCACAAAAATTTGAAGCTCGTCATGAACCTAGTCATAGTCATAACTCTAAGTCGCCAATTTTGGGCTTAGAGGGTATGGTGTATTCGATCGCAGGTTGTTGTGCGCCTCTCCCTGGTGAAGCCATTACGGGTATAGTTGCCTTAGGTAGCAATCGGGGCATCACGATTCATCGTAATGATTGCAATAATTTGGCAAATATTCCTAGCGATCGCCTCTTACATGTAGCTTGGAATCAGCGTAAAGAGCATGATCAAGTGGTCACCTATCCAATTGATATTCGCGTGGAAACCATAGATCGTGTGGGTGTTTTGCGTGATATTTTGACGAGGCTTTCGGACAATAGGATTAATGTGCGTCGTGCTAATGTGCAAACTAAAAAAGGTAAAGCTGCGATTATTGATTTAAGTATTGATATTAGTGATCGCCACCAATTTGATCGGGTCTGCAATCAAATCAAAAAAATGTCAGATATCCTTTCGGTTTCTCGCCTAGTTACTGAGTAAGTCGAGAGAATTTCTTGCTCTCTCATCTGAATCAGGAAAATCTTCGCTTGAACTATTTTATGGGATTAACCAATCATGAACTTTCACACCCTAGATCTCAGTCCAGTCATTATGCTGACTCGTGAAGAGTTTATTAAGCTTTGTGCGGCAAATCCTGAAATGAAGCTAGAGCGTTCGGCTAAAGGAGAATTAATCGTTATGTCCCCGACGGATGGTGAAACTGGTAGTTTTAACTCTGACCTCAACGGTGAACTATATATATGGAATCACTCATGCAAACAAGGTAAAACCTTTGATTCATCGACAGGTTTTAGTTTACCGAAGGGTAGCGATCGCTCACCTGATGCGGCATGGATTTCGTTAGCAAAATGGGAATCACTTACTCCTGAGCAGCGCAAAGGCTTTTTACCCATCTGTCCTGAATTCCTCATTGAGCTTTTATCACCCAGTGACTCATGGAAACAGGGGCAAGTAAAAATGGAAGAATATATGGACAATGGCTGCCTTTTGGCTTGGTTGATCGATCCAAAACATAAGCGTGTTGCTATCTATCGCCAAGGACAACCCGTTGAGATTTTAGAAAATCCTCAAACTCTTTCAGGGGAAGAAGTGTTACCAAATTTTGTTTTAGATGTTAGTAGTATATTTGGCTGGGGCTAGAGCCTTTACGGTGATCGTCCTCACCTAAAAATTCATGTTAGAATCGCGCTAATGTATCTCCCAGAGTTACTATGCAAACCACGCAAACACCCATTAAAACTAACGCCTCACCACCTCCTAACATTCCCTCCACACCCATCAATATTCCCGATCATAAGCAACTGCCAGAATCAGACGGAACCTTTGTGAAAAATTTTCAGGAACACCCACAAAGTATTGTTTTAACTAGCTCCATCACTCCAATCCTAGAAAAATTACATCCCGATGGACGTTACTGCATTGGTCAAGACAGTGGCATTTACTGGCGACTAATAGAACCACCCGAAAAAGGAGCTGAAGCCCCCGACTGGTTTTATGTTCCTAATGTATCGCCACTGCTTGATGGTGAGTATCGGCGTTCCTATGTTTTGTGGAAAGAGTTTGTTGCACCTTTAATCGCAATTGAATTTGTATCTGGTAATGGGGATGAAGAAAGAGACACAACGCCGCCCAGTGAAACCGACAAAGCAGGAAAATTCTGGGTTTATGAGCAGGCAATTCGCATTCCTTTTTATGCCATTTTTGATACATGGCGAGACAGTCTGGAAGTCTATCACTTAGTTGATGGACGCTATATCAAAGTACAGCCCAATGATCGCGGACATTTTGCGATCGCACCGATGGGCGTGGAACTTGGGCTGAAATTAGAGAATGGTGTATCTTGGTTGCGCTGGTGGGATGAGTCGGGGAATTTGTTGTTAACTGGTGATGAACGAGCAGCACAAGCTGAAGCGATCGCTGATCAACAACGGACGATCGCCGATCAAGAGCGGCAACAAAAAGAAAAATTAGCGAATTATTTAAGGTCGATCGGCGTTGATCCTGATGCAATTTAGTTTTGAGATCTCCCAAAAGCACAACCCCACAAACACGAAATCCACCCAATTTTGCAATCTTTAAAAAATTGAGATAAACTCGGCTTTTTCAACAAGTTGTTGTCCTTGGGGCGATCGCACGAACTCGCTAAACCTGCCGAGCCTCGATTCTCCCCAGATGCCGCCGTTAATTATACTCCACCCGCTACATTGGTTATCCCACCGATTAAAATTGTTACCATTAATCCACCAAATCAGGGAGTAATTACTTATGATATTACCGACTATACTACTGTTATATTAGGTGCTGCGCTCTTAGGCTTCGGTTTATATCGACTCTACTTAGCTTTTCCTTTAGCTTTGGGCGGTTTGGTTTTTGCTTAATTTTATCTAAATCTTTGATACTAAGAAGAGCATAAAATGCCTACAACTTGCTTATGATTATTTTGTTCAGCATAATCTAGTGCTGTCCATCCTCGAATATCTTGTTTTTTAACATCTGCCCCTGCTTCCATCAAAACTTGAACAATTCCAAGATATCCCATTGAAGCAGCAAGCATTAACAACGTAAATCCTCCCCCTAAATCTTGATCAACATTAGCACCTGCTTTAATCAACGCTCTAACAACGTCTAAATGTCCTCCTGAAACCGCAGGATTTAAGGCACTTTGCTGATCACAATTAACCTTAGCTCCGGCTTTGAGTAATCGTTCAACCACGACTAAATGTCCAGCATCAGCCGCACACCATAGAGGCGAAATTTTAACAGGAAATTGAGCAACTAATTCACTCATCATATTTTCAGCTAATGTGCCTAGAAATCCTGCAAAAAAATTTTGAGGCATACTTTCAGAAACATTAATTGTTGTTGTTTCTACATGAGGATTAACTTGAGCCTCTGCTTGTAGCAAAATCTCTACCATAGCTAAATCTCCCCTAGATGCAGCAATAGCAAGCGCAGTTGCGTGTCCCTGCTTATTGGTTGCATTTACATTTGCTCCAGCTATCAGCCATTCTTCAACTCGTTGAAGATTACCGTCAGTTACAGATTGAATCAAAGAAGAATCTATAAAGCTTTGATTATTTTGAAATTCACTTCGTGATCCTACATCTGTCCCCTCAGTTAATACTTTTTGTAGTGCTTCTAAATTGCAACCAAAGAATGGCTGATAAATGTTAGCTATTTCAAAAAGTGGCTGAGATTTTTGCTCGATGGATGCGAGTCCAAAACGAGAAACTAACTTAAAATTCTCTGGTTCTTCTTCCTCTAAAATACCTTGCTCAATGGAGGCAAAGTCTAAACAGATACGCTCCTGATCTATGTTTAATAAGGCTGCTAATTCAATTAATTTATCCTCCTCAAAAGTGTATTTTTTATTAAGAATGTCAACAATTTCTTGAGAAGAAGTCCCAAGCTTACAATAGGGTAATAACGCTTTAGATTTTCCTTTAAGTCGATTTCTAGTAGTTGAGCTTACCTTTTCCCAATAATCTGACCGAGAATTATATTCATCCACTAATTTCCCTTGTTTATAGATTAAATAAATTAATATATCACTGTCATGAACTAAAAAAGCTAAAACATCGGTAGCTAAGTGACCAGATAAATCTTTGGCTAGGCGATGCAATTCTTGTTCATTTTGTTGATCGGAAAATTCATCGTAAACACTTACCCAGCCTTGTTTAAAAGAGGATACATAAGCACGAGATTCTATAAGATTTTGTAAGGTTTTAATGATCTTAGCAGTTTTAGTTTCTCGCACTTGGTAATTGACAAAGAAAGTACCCACTCTCAGAATTGTAAATATTTTTCCAGTTACCAATTCTACCATTCCTTACAGAAATTATGATGAACGCAACCGACTGATTAAGAAAACCTTACCCAATAATAACCAAGTTACCTATACTTATACGCTTACGGGTCAACGTGCTACAGAAATCAATAGATCTTGTAGGTTGGGTTGACAACAGAAACCCAACATCATCCCCCGATTATTCTTCATGTTATGGGTTGGGTGGCACTTCGTTTAGCCGATCTTGTAGGGTGCGTTAGGCGGCGATAATCTCTGTTAAAAAACTAAAATTAACAATCCGCCGTAACGCACCAACTTCATCATTAAATTGGTACATTACGCTATATTTTTGACATTACATTTTCTCTTTCTCTTTGGATTTACTATTGGCTACACTTCTGGCTCTTTTATTCGAAATTCTTATGATCAATATTTTTCTACAGATAATTAAAGAGCTTTTTTTAAAAATGTGGGTAAATCAACCGATAAATCCAGATCAATTTTCCCAACGTCCTGATCTAACTAATGATGAGTTTCTTGAGGGACTGTATCTATCAACTGAGAATGAGTTTGCGTTAGCACAAAAAACAGTAGAATGTTGTCGAAGGCAATTAGAAAAAGCTTATCAAGTTCCTACTAATAAGTTTTATCCAAATGATAGCTTTCTAGATATTATTAATCTTCCAAATTCAGACTGGGATATGTTAGAACTCGTACTTGCTCTTGAAGAAACTTTAGGTATTGATATTGATGAAGAACAAGTTCCTAATTGGACTGATAAAGAAATGACTTTGGGAAAATGGATCAAAGAATTTATCTCTAGAGTCAGTCAATCCAGTAGAGTGCGTTAGGCGGCGATAATTTCTGACAAAAAAAATAAATTAATAATCCTCCGTAACGCACCAACTTGATTATTAAATTGGTGCGTTACGCTATCGAATGGCGCACCCTACTGGACTGTTTCAACTAGAGCGCCACAAGGCAAGCCCCCCAATTAATCCCAAATCGTTAGAAACGATCGCTACTTTGTTAGATAAATTTAGCGGTAAATCTACTTGCACCAAGCGAGAATTGCCACCACCAAGATATATTTTGTCGAAATTAAATAACTTATAGAGTGAAGCGATCGCCTCCGCTAATTTGACATTCCATAGTTCAACACCAATGCGATCCAAAGCCGATTGCCCCAAAAAGTCTTCATAGGTATCATTACCTCGAAAAATATGCTGACCTAATTCTAAATTTGGCAAAAGCTGACCATTGAGAAATAGTGCTGATCCAAACCCAGTACCAAGAGTAATGACTAGCTCTACCCCCTTACCCTCGATCGCCCCACTTCCTTGGACATCGGCATCATTGGCAATGCGTAATGGTTTGCCTAGCTGATCCTGTAATACCTGTACTAGGGGAAATCCATCCCAGTCAGGATGTAAATTAATTGCGCCTCTAGTGAACCCATGCTCAACAACGCTAGGAAATCCAATCGCTAATCGGTCATATGTCCCTTGCTCAGCAATCAAATCTAGCAATGCTGGCACTACGACCTTGGGGGTCGCAGGATAAGGTGTGGGAATTTGCGATCGCCCTGAGGCTACAGTTCCATCTTCTCTCAATATGATCGCTTTAATACTACTGCCACCTACATCAATTGCTAATGTCAATAAATTCACTTCAGTCAAATTCTCTTAATAATAGTAATATTATTAATTAAATCAAGTTGCGATTGAGTTATATAGCGTTTTCAAGTAAGCGAGGTACATAGGTTTGTTTCCCCGCCACAGGCGGGGAAACAAACCTGTACTTCACCAGACAGGTAGACGCTATCACGCTTTTACAGGTATGGCAGTTTTGATCTTGCCTAAAAAATTTTTAGCACAAAACTCTTACTAGAATTGGTTTTTTGTTTACAAATGGGTGCATACTCATTTGTAAACTGATGTAGCAAGATGATAGAAACATGAGGAATTAGAGCTATGGTTGCAGAATTAATGTTTAGAGCACAGTCAGAAGCCATTCTAAAAGCTAAGGAAGATCTCTCAAGTAATGGCTATACTTCCTTGCAGTTGGCAAGTGAGCTTGGTATCTCAGTGCAACTAGTTGACAACTTTTTGAATGGAGAAATTGTTGACTGCAATACCTATAACTTAGTCTGTGACAAGCTAAATATTCAAATTAATTCCCATGAAGAGCATCTGCCCAAAAAATTAGATAATTTAATTGATCAAGATGTAGCAGATTCTAATCCCGCGAGGAATGATTTGACAGATGGTCATGCCATCGCTGATAAGGAACCGCAAGTAATTGCTAACTTCAGCAATGTATCCGTCAATTCAGAAAATGCCACCTCAATTGATGATGAAGTTGATTGCTCGGAACCTAATCAGTTTATTCAGAAAATCCGTCGCCACATTTCTTCTATCCTAATTCGTCAATGCGATCGCCTCAGAGTCATTGATATCAATACTCCCCTGTATTTACGATTATTTACCAATACTTTTGCCATTGCGATCACTAGTAGATACAGGTAACTTTGATGGGACTAATTCCATTGGAAATCCATTTACATGGCTGCGATCGCAATTTATCAGCTATGGATTAACCAATGAAATATTAGACGGATTATCAATTAACAATTTACTAGAGCAATTATTAAATGCAGGAAATCTGCTCTTACTTTGGGATGGACTTGATGAAATACCAGATAATTATCGAGCTGAAATTGCTTATAAAATCTTGAGCTTTAGTGATCTCTATCCCAAAAATCGGATGGTGGTGGCTACCCGTAACCCAATCTACAGTCATATTTTGGAGTCTTTTAAAACTGTAGAAATTGCTCCTTTCCAAAGATCACAAATAGTTAAATTTGCAGGTAAATGGTTTCAAACCACATGTCCACAATTGCCGAGAAAGTTAGATAAATTCCAACAATTACTCAATACTAATCAACCCTTAGCCGAAGTTGCTAAAAGTCCTCTGCTATTGATGCATATTTGTACAGCTTTTAATAGTTGTGAATATTTTAATCCTAACTTTTATCAAGGAATTCTCAATTTGTTATTTAGCAAATGGGAACAGACAAAATGCTTACCTAACTTAGCAAATCAATCCCTATCAGTTGCCAAAAAACAGGATTTGCTTTCCTATGTTGCGCTCGTATCGCTTGATCGCCATGGCTATGTTTGGCAGAACAATGAACTAGATGATGACTTTCAGGATTGCATTAAAGCTAGTCTTAATTTAGCGAATGTAGTGATTGATCGCGATCAGTTTTTTCAAGTTCTGAAGTGGCAACATAGCTTATTACTTGAATGTGCCAAAGGAGTGTATAGACTCTGTCATACCACTTTGCATGACTATCTTGCAGCTTATCGCATTGCCAATAGCAACCCTGCGTCTGCTCAAAAATATTTGCTAGAGCGGATATATACAAATCGTTGGCATCGTGTAATTGTGATGACGGTTAGTATTTCCCCAAAAGCCGATCACATATTGCAGATGATGAAACGCAAAATTGATGAAATTGTGATTAAAGATCCCTATCTCCAATCATTTTTGTCATGGGTAAATCAGCAATCAATTCAAATGAAAACTCCTTACAAGGCAGTGACAATTCGGGCGCTGTATTTAGATATTGATTTAGAGAATACGCGATCACTTGATCGAGCACGTGCTTTAGATATTGCCCATTCACGTTCTTTAGAGCGAGCGCAAACTAAAGCCTTAGGATTTGATAACACGATGGAAACAGAAATGGATATTGATTACACGATTAATCTCGCTCTCAACCTCGACATCGCGTTGTATTTTGCTAATCATTGCATTTTAGAATTAGCCTGCCTCCTTGAACCAGATCTGCATAAGGGATTACAGAGTTTACGCCAGAAGTTTCCAGATCCTTATAAGGATAGCGAGAAGTTTTCTAAATGGTGGCAAGCTAAGGGACTGGACTGGTCAAAAAATTTACGCAGTCTAATAGTGCAACATCGCAAGAGCTCACAGGAATGGCAATTCAATGAAAACCAGCTTAAAATCTTACGGACATATCATGATGCAAATAAGCTTTTGGTGGAATGTCTTAATAATGCCAAGTATGTTAGCCCCTTAGTTAAAAATCAAATCGAATCTACTTTGCTGTCAGCACAAGAGAAATCTACTACATTGCAGAATTAGAAACATAAATCATTAACCCACCTTGTGCCACAGCTTTTTACCCATAGACTTATAGAAATTTTTGAAAGCGCGGCTTAGCCGTGCTCTCAAAAATTTCTCTTGTTTTTAATGCACTGTAACCTTTAGGGTTGTGTAATAGGGATTGCTATACTTTAAACAATACATTGAAGAGAGATAAATATATTTGTGTTAGAAGTTCGCAAAATCTGTAAATCTTATGGAAAGAAGCGAGTTTTGCAGGACTTGAGCTTTGCTATACAATCAGGTGAAGTTTACGGATTACTCGGTCCGAATGGAGCTGGGAAGACTACCACAATTAGCATTCTATGCGGTTTGATTAAAGCTGATCGCGGTAGTGTAATGATGAATGGTCAGACTGCATCAGGGGCTATGCAATCTCTAATTGGGATTGCTCCACAGGAAAATATCTTTTATAAGAGCTTAACCTGTGAAGAAAATCTGCGATTTTTTGGTCAACTTTATGGATTGAACAATGAGCTATGTCGTAAGCAAGCCAAGTATTGTCTAGAACTAGTGGGACTTGGTGATCGCGCCAAAAGTATTGCCGATACACTCAGTGGGGGAATGCAACGTCGTCTCAGTATGGCTATCGCCCTTGTCCATCAACCGCAGTTAGTGGTGTTAGATGAGCCAACAACGGGACTAGATATTGAGGCTCGTTACGAAATTTGGGAAGTAATTCGCAATTTAAGTAGTCAAGAGACCGCCATTCTTTTAACCACCCATTTGCTCGATGAGGCTGAACGCCTTTGTCAGCGTATTGGTATTATCAAACAAGGTAGTTTGCTTGCTGAAGGTAGTCTAGAAGAACTCCGTAAATATGTACCTGCCAAGGAAATTGTTTTGGTCTGTACCCCCGACGAAGATCTAGCGATCGCGAGAGCGATCGAGCTTGGTTTTGAATATCGTCACTACGGTCGTGAGCTAAGCTTTTGGCTACCAAAAGCGCTTGAGCTAAAAGAAATTTTGGAATATTTTGATGGCATTGCGATCGATTCGATCATGCGGCAACCAGTCCGCCTCGAAAATATCTATGTTGAGGTAACTCGTAGTTTGGAAATAATTTAAAAAGAGATGCACAAAAAATATTTTTAGAAGTGGCGCTTCGCGCCACTTCTAAAAATATTTCTCTACTACTCAAAGTCTTAATAAGCTGTATGTGGTTCTAATCTGAGGCGACTACCAACTTTTATCGTTTTCCTGAACGGTTTTAACGCAATTTCTACAATAATCTTGTCATTAGCTAATGCATTTAAAAAAATTATATAGAAACTAATGTCAACTCTTCTAGTCAAAAATATCCATACTCTAGTGACCATGGATCGCGATCGCCGTGAACTCCGTAATTCAGCCATATTTGTGCGCGATCATGTCATTGAGCAAGTTGGGCTGACATCGGAATTGCCTGAGACAGCCGATGAAGTTCTAGATCTACAGGACAAGCATATTGTCTTACCGGGTTTGGTGAATACCCATCATCATTTTTTTCAAGTCCTGACTAAGGTAATCCCTGCTGCTCAAAATTGCGATCTATTTAACTGGCTTAAGACGCTGTATCCCATTTGGGCAAATTTAACCTCAGAAAGCATCTATGTCAGCGCTCAGATGGCTGCTGCCGAATTAATTCTTTCTGGTTGTACGACCGCAAGCGATCATCTCTATATCTACCCTAATGATTGCCAACTAGATGATGAAATTGCTGCCATCCAAGCGATCGGCTTGAGATTTCATGCTAGTCGCGGCAGTATGAGCCTTGGTGAAAGTCAAGGAGGTCTACCCCCCGATCGCTTAGTGGAAAAAGAAGCGGATATTCTCAAAGACTCGCAAAGATTGATTGAGCAATATCATCACTCTTCGCGCTATGCGATGTTACGGATAACCTTAGCTCCCTGCTCACCTTTTTCTGTGTCTACGGACTTAATGCGTGAGTCGGCAAATATGGCGCGATCGTATACCAGTGTCAGACTACATACGCACCTCGCTGAAAACCAATCCGATATTGACTATAGCCTAAGCAAATTTGGTAAAACGCCTGAAGACTATGCTGAGTCTGTGGGTTGGCTTGGTGATGATGTTTGGCACGCCCATTGTGTGAAACTTAGCGATGATGCCATTTTAAAGTTTGGGCTTACAGGTACAGGAGTTGCTCATTGTCCTTGTAGCAATATGCGTTTAGCCAGTGGGATTGCCCCGATTCGGAAAATGTTGAATCATCGAGTTCCTGTGGGTTTAGGTGTAGATGGCTCAGCTTCTAATGACACAGGTAATCTGTTACAAGAGGCTCGCACTGCTTTTTTATTAGCACGGGTAAATGAGTGCGATCCCACATCGATGACTGCGCGGGATATTTTGGAAGTGGCGACCCTTGGTGGCGCAAAGGTCTTAGGTCGAGATGATATTGGCGCGATCGCTCCCAATATGGCGGCTGATTTTATAGCTATTGATATTGAGCGATCTCAATTTGCAGGTGCACAGCAAGATCTTGTCTCAGCGTTAATTTTTTGTCCAGTGCCCTCGGTGGACTATAGCTTTATCAACGGTCGTAAAATCGTAGACCGTGGTCAGCTAACCACCCTCGATCTACCAATGTTAATTGAGCGTACTAATAAGATTGCGCGTCAACTAGTTATGTGAAACCCTAGTCTATAAGCCTTTGTCAATAAATCAAAATTAATGTCGCAAAATCCAGCAAATTTTTTTAAAAAATTTTTAACTAAATGCGATCGCAATCTGTTATATTAGTTAAGTTCAAAAACAACCACAAAAAAGGGCGCTTAGCTCAGTTGGTAGAGCGTCTCGTTTACACCGAGAATGTCGGGGGTTCGAGTCCCTCAGCGCCCATAACTTTAACTCTTATAACCTCTATAAATCGATATAAGTGTTAACAAATATCAATCTATTTACAGCAAGAAGTTAAGTAAGCAAAGATTCTGATAATTAAAATTATGAGTAGCGTCGCTTCGAGCCACCACTCATAATTTTAAGCAAGAGACAATTCGCCAATAGCTTCTAAGCGGCTATATTTGCCCACTGAGAGAAAAGACTCTTCTAAACTTTGAGCAACTGTCGGACTAATCCAGCCCAATTGTTTGAGTAAATGGATCGAAACCGCAGTTTTAGCCCGTTTAGAACCATCCATTACCTTAATGGCTAAACCCAAGCCTTCACCTATCCTGCCGATACATTGCACCCCTTCCGCACCTGACTTGCTGACAACTTCCCCATTCGTTAAGCGCATTAGCTCTGTATCAAACTGACCATCCCCTGAAACCATGTCAGGATTGCGGGTCATGGCGCGAGTAATGCGCTCTAGGTGTAACTGATTATGAGCAGATAGCAACGCATAGAGATGGGCTAACTGATCCAGTTCTAATAAATAAGTTGGTACACCACAATCATCATGGGCACAGATAAACTCCGCCGCAGGCATATGCAGCAGATCTGCCATCGTACTCAGTGCTAGTTGCTGTACAGGATGATTGCGATCCATATAGGAGGAAATTTCCCAACCCTGTTGCCGACATACGGCGATCATCCCTGCATGCTTACCAGAGCAATTATGTTGGAGATTGCTTTGATAACATTCAGGAATTGGACATTGCAGGGCACTAGGCTCAACATCACAACGCCAAAGAATACTAAAAACCTGTCTGGCTTGGGCGATCGTGCCTTGGTGTGAGCCACAAATAATCGCTAAATCTTTTTCAGAGAGGTTAAATCGCTCCTGTGCACCAGAGATTGAGACGGGTAAAGCTTGAATTGGTTTGAGACAGGAACGGGCAAAGGTGGTTGTTTGTGGATCACCTGCGGCTGAAAGGACTCTGCCTCTTGTATCGACTACCGCAGCTTGACAAGAATGGATCGATTCGACAATGCCCTCGCGCAATAGCTGCACGGTTATTTTGTTAGCGGAGAAACGATTACGCTTGCCGAGATTCATAAATTATTGCTTGAAGATCGCCATCATAATCCTACGCTAAGGCTAGGATATATATGAAGATATGTAACAATTGTAGATGTAAATACAGATGGTTTTAGCAAATAATGAATCGATCGCAGGTCAATATTGGCTTTGGCGTGATCAAAAAATTTATTTTGTCAAAGCTGGGGATAGTTCACAGCGTCCACCATTGTTGCTAGTGCATGGTTTTGGAGCGTCAACTGATCATTGGCGCAAAAATATTTCTGACCTCAGCCAAGATTTTGAAGTATACGCGATCGATCTTTTGGGATTTGGGCGATCGCAAAAACCTGCATGGCAATATAGTGGAGACCTATGGCGCGATCAGCTTCATGATTTTATTAGCGCGCAAATTCAACGCCCAACGATCATTGCTGGTAACTCCCTTGGCGGCTATGCCTCTTTATGTGTGGCGGCTGACCATCCCCAATCCGTAGCAGGCGTTGTATTGCTAAATAGTGCAGGTCCTTTCACCGATACGAGTCCTCTTGGAGCTCAAAAAGTAAATCCTGTTCAAAAGGCAATTAGTAAAACTCTGCAAGGCGTTTTACGGCAACCTTGGGCAAATCAGTTACTCTTCGCATTTGTGCGCCAAAAATCACGGATTCGCAGCACTTTGCAAAAGGTATATCTCGATCAATCTGCCGTAACCGATCAACTAGTCGAAGAAATTTATCGTCCATCCTGTGATGAAGGCGCTGCACAGGTTTTTGCCTCAGTATTTAGTACACCCCAAGGCAAAAAGGTCGATCAGCTACTCACCTCAATGACTTGCCCTTTATTGGTTATTTGGGGTGAGGGTGATCCTTGGATGAACTCCCGTGTGAGGGGAGCAAAATTCCGTGAGTTTTATCCTTCGCTGACGGAGCATTACATTAATGCAGGACATTGCCCTCACGACGAATGCCCAGAAATTGTCGATGGCTTAATTCGGGATTATTTTCTGTAAATTGGGAAGCGCATCCCTTCGGGGTGCTCTTCTACAAACCATTGAGGATTAGTATATTAATCAGGATTAATCAGGCAAATAGAAGTAGAAATAATGGCAACTTGGCAATGTATTAGCGGTTGTGGCGCTTGTTGTAATCTTGATCCGCGCGATCGCCCTGATCTTGATGACTATCTCACCCCCGCAGAGTTACAACAATATTTAAGTATGGTCGGTATCGATGGTTGGTGCATTAATTTTGATCGAACTAGTCGCAAATGCTCAATTTACGAGCAACGTCCTCGCTTTTGTCGAGTAGAGCCAGATACTTTTTATGACATGTTTGGTGTGGAGTCGGAAGAACTAGATGAATTCGCGATCGCCTGTTGCGAAGAACATATTGAATCAATCTATGGCGAACGATCATTGGAACTATTGCGCTTTGAGCAAGCAATTAGCTTGCCCAAAGACCACACTCAAGGGAAATTTTTGAATGCATGACTTTGCCACATTTTCAAAAATTCTTTGGGTTTAAAGTCCAAGAAGCTATGTTATGAAGCCCCTAAAAGTGGGATAATGTAGCAGATATTACAAATTTACTCTTTGATCATTAGCTGTTATATAGCTAAATATAGACTTTCCCATGGATTTTATATTTTCACTCTATCCATATGTACAAGCCCTGAGAAATTCCTCCTCGGCTACTCAAATTCCGCCAAGACAAGTAGCTAGTTGCAAGAAATTACTATACCGTATACAACAAATATCCCCAGCAACAAAATCGGACATAGATATGCGCTGGAGCAAAAAGTTTATGCCCAGAGAGTTTGTTTAAAGAATTTGTTTAAAAAACTCCTTAAGAATACCGATGTGAAGTAGGGAACAAAATTTTAACTTTAGATTTCAAATGAGAGGGCAGTCAATTTAAAGTGATTGCTCTCTCATTTTTGTGATCAAGATCACATTATCTCAGAGATATGAGACTCTTCATTCTTTGATAGTGATCACATAAGCAAGAAGATAGTAGTCACATCTAGTCATTGGATTTTGCATCAGAATAATCATTGAAGAGATATACGTCTAGAAACATCTTTAAAGTCATGAGTAACAAAAGCATCATTAGAAATCTTGTTAACCGTGCTCTCCTTGCCAAACGGTTTACTCCTGAAATGGAAACCTTGATTAATCAAGAACTTTCTGTACAGGGTTATATTACTGATCCTGACTACGAAGCACTAGAATATCTCATGCAAGCGATCGATCAAGGCAGAGTGCGTCAAGTTGTCTAAATATAATTTAGTGAACTTTGACTTAGATGTAATTGGTAAGGCTGTAGACTAGAGTTGCAAAATTTGAAGTCTTGCATGTATGGGTTTTTCAGCCTATTCACGTCTAAATTATCAACTGCGATCGCTATACCACCAGATAGCATATGGGATTCTATTTTGTGGTGTAATTGCACTGATTACGATTACGGCAAATGCTTGTCAATCGCAGTCTGGGATTGTACCTACATTACCCCAGCATCCAAGTATCCAAGTATTTTTTAATCAAAATCAAGCATCTCGATACACTGATCCCTACCGAAATATTGAACGTCTTGGGGACAATCTAGAACGAGTAATCACTGACAACATTAGTAATGCAAAACAAAGCTTGGATATCGCTGTCCAAGAGTTGCGTTTACCGAACATTGCTAAAGCTATTGTTGATGCCAAATTGCGGGGGGTACAGGTTAGGCTGATTCTAGAAAATAACTATAGTCGGGCATGGAGTGAATTTACGCCAGAGCAGATATCAAAATTAAATGCACGCAATCGCGATCGATATAAAGAGTTTCAAAAATTTGCAGACATTAATAGAGATGGTCGCTTAAGTGAAGAAGAGCTTGATCGTCGTGACGGATTAAGGCTGATTAAAGGATCGAATATTCCTTGGATTGATGATACTGCCGATGGTTCCAAGGGTAGTGGCTTGATGCACCACAAATTCATGGTGATTGATAATCAAGTAGTTGTGCTTGGTTCTGCAAATTTCACGATGAGTGATATTCATGGTGACTTTAGCAAACCAGAGACAAGGGGTAATGCTAATAATCTTTTGAGGATCGATAGTAAGGAATTAGCTAATCATTTTAAAAAAGAATTTAACATCATGTGGGGCGATGGACCAGGTGGCAAACCTGATAGCTTATTTGGAATCAAAAAGCCTTCACGGAAAATTGATTATTTGATTGTGGGAGGCGCACAAATCCGGATTAAGTTTTCACCCGATCCTGAGGATACGCCCCGTGAACAGACCAGTAGCGGTTTGATTTCTACAGCGATCGCAGGTACGAAGCAGTCAGTTGATATGGCTTTATTTGTTTATTCTGATCAATTTATTTCCACGATTCTCGGGGAGCGCCAACGGGATAATGTGCAAATTCGTACCCTCGTTGATTCCCAATTTGCCTATCGAGATTATTCTTCGACCCTCGATATGTGGGGTTTACAATCCACTCAAGACTGTAAAACAGGCAAAAGCAGTGTATGGAAACAACCTCTGAAAACAGTTGGTATTCCTAATCTTGCATCTGGAGATTTGCTACATCACAAGTTTGGCATTCTTGATCGCAGTTTAATTTTGACTGGCTCCCATAATTGGACTCACGCCGCTAACCACACTAATGACGAGACTTTAGTGGCGATCCAAAATGAGACAGTAGCATCCCATTACCAAAGGGAATTTGAGCGACTTTATCAGGGTGCTACATTTGGTCCTACAGCAAAACTAGTGCAAGCCACATCTAAAACCTGTGACGAGAGAGTAAAGAGTAAACCTCAGTCCAATACTGAAGAGTCGAATTAAGTCCAAAGAGATGGACAGCATAAAGTGCAAGTGCTGTCCGTCTCTAATGACAAACAATTTAGCGATCGCATAGCCTAAAGTTTTGATAATCTAGGTTGTCTGAAATATCGTGCATTATTGCAAATCGCATCATTACAAATCGTCATTACAACTATGGTCAATCTGGTTCCCACCGTCAAACCCTCGATCAAGCCCACGATCGCTTTCTCCCATTTGGGTTGTGAAAAGAACCGTGTCGATACCGAACACATGTTAGGCTTGCTAGTGCAGGCTGGCTATCAGGTAGATAGCAACGAAGAATTAGCCGACTATGTGATTGTCAATACCTGTAGTTTTATCGAAGATGCCCGTAGGGAATCGGTGCGAACTTTAGTAGAACTTGCCGAAATGGGTAAACGCATTGTTATTGCTGGTTGTATGGCACAACATTTTCAGCAAGAATTACTCGATGAAATTCCTGAAGCCGTAGCGCTTGTAGGAACGGGGGACTATCACAAAATTGTTGATGTGATCGAACGGGCGGAAACAGGGGAACGAGTTAAAGAAGTTACGCAAGTTCCCACCTATATTGCTGATGACACCGTACCACGCTATCGCACAACCAATGAAGCCGTAGCCTATGTGCGCGTTGCTGAAGGATGTGATTATCGTTGCGCCTTTTGCATCATTCCCCATCTACGTGGCGATCAGCGATCTCGCTCGATTGAGTCGATTGTTGCTGAATGCGATCGCCTTGCTTCCGAAGGCGTAAAGGAAATAATTTTAATCTCGCAAATTACAACCAATTACGGTCAAGATATTTACGGTCAGCCGCGCCTTGCAGAACTATTAACAGCTCTCGGACAGGTAGATGTTCCTTGGGTGAGAATGCACTATGCTTACCCCACAGGTTTAACACCCAAAGTGATCAACGCCATGAAATCTACGCCTAATGTTGTTCCCTATCTTGATTTACCTCTACAACATTCTCACCCAGAGGTTTTACGAGCCATGAATCGTCCTTGGCAAGGGCGCGTCAATGACAAAATTATGGAACAGATCAAAGCCTCATTCCCGAATGCTGTTACTCGTACTACCTTTATTGTGGGTTTTCCAGGGGAAACCGAAGAACAGTTTGAGCATTTATTAGAGTTTGTGAAGCGTCACGAGTTTGACCATGTGGGGGTATTCACTTTCTCTGCCGAGGAAGGCACTCCAGCGTTTGATCTACCCGATCAATTGTCTGAAGAAGTCAAACATGAACGTCGCGATCTCATTATGCAAGCCCAACAGGAAATTTCCTTTAAGAAAAATCAGTTAGAAATTGGCAAAACCGTCGATGTTCTCATTGAGCAAGAAAACCCTGATACGGGTGAACTGATCGGGCGATCGGCAAGGTTTGCTCCTGATGTTGATGGCGTAGTTTATATCAGTGATCCTGTGGGAAAGGCAACACTTGGCTCAATGTTCCCTGTGAAAATTACTGCTGCTGATCACTATGACTTATTCGGCGAAGTTATCTAGGCTGTCTTAGACTAACCTTTTTTTCTCTAAGGGACTGCAATTTAATTCAATAGCGGTGATGTACCATGGTACTAGAATTTTGCGCTCTATCTTACGTTACAATTCTCTACAATACGTTACAATTAATATGTGTAGTCCTACATTATCTAGATTTTACTCTTAGCTTACCTTTAGTATATATAACTACACTGTTTTTATGGATTTAACAGAAAAATAAAAACTACCTTTATATAATTTTTTAATCTCTTTTGACTAGCCTTTACGAATCTTTCATGTGTTGCTAAATTTGAAAATGAGTAAATAATTGAGTCCGAGAAAGAAATAAACTGTTTGTCTTGTTCGTCAAACTTTAAATGTTGTTCTAGGAAATTTAAGCCAATGCAGACTATTATTCACTAGCAGGAATTGAAAGGCAAAAAATGGATACTATTACTCAGACCAACCAACTATCTTTCCGTCGTAGTTTAAGCTGCGAGAATGCTTTTACTATCAAATTGTCTAGCGACAAATTCGATAATTTTATAGGTTCTGAACTATTAGCTAATGTTGAGTCTTGGATTGCTGCAAATTTGATGATGAGTAACAAAGAAGTTCCTACTCTACTTGTAGATATGGAAAATGTAGGATTTATTGACAGCCAAGGTTTACAAAAGCTATTAGTAGCTCTTCGATTAATGCAGTCTCAAAAGAGCAATTTATTGCTTTGTTCTCTACAACCTTCTGTAAGCCTTGTATTCGAGATTTCGAGATTTGATCAAATGTTCGGAATCTTCCCTAACTTTGATACATATATGAATCAATTTAGTGTTCAAAGTCAAGCAACTGACTAGCTAGTTGTAGTCTAGTCTAAATAAAGACTAAATTATTTAATAAGTCTTCATCTTTTTGATTTTTAAAAGTGATAGCTATAAAGGATTCATGCAACACAATTACTAAAAAAATTACTTTGCAGCACTTCCAGCTATAATACTAAGTAAGCAAGAGAGGTAAAGCATAAGTAAACTCTATTATTTTAAGTTAATAAAATAGTAGCTTGCGAGAAATTGTAGCAATAACAATAGTCGCACAGACTACTAAAAACTGCCCTGATAAAACTTGGACAGAATATTGCCAAAATGAGAATTGAATCGCACTAAAATTAGGGATTTGGATGGCAATCAAATAAATGATGCCGACTAAATGAATTGCTAATAAGCCGCCAACACAACTAATTGCCATGCGTTCTATACTGGGTGGGCGCAAGAAGGCAAGAAATCCACACAGCCATCCGCCTGGTAAAAATCCTAATAGATATCCAAAAGCAGGTGACTTGAGATAACTTAGTCCTCCACCTTGGTAAAAAACACTAAATCCGCTTAGACCTAGGGCAATGTAGGCGATTTGTGATAAGAGAGCTGCATTCTTACCACCAAGACAACCTGTAAGCAGAACCGCCCCAATCTGCATAGTGACGCTGATCGATTCGATCGCAATATTACTGCCTTGTCCTGCGAGGGATGGCAAAATCATAGATGGCTGAATGAAAGTACTAGCAATTGTTAGTAATAGTCCAGACAAAGCCCACATTAGCTGCAACGGTTTTGGCACAAGTGTCTCAGGCAAAAGATAGATGCAATATAGAATCCTACATGAATTCTGGTAATTATATAGCTGTAATAAAGCCACGAAAGCCAAATATTGATTGATATTGTTATGGAGTGCCACCTATCAATCAATATTACCGAAAGCAATGATCGCATTCTGTCCACCGAAGCCAAAACTGAAATTCAGGGCTGATTGGAGATCAGGTGATTGTACAGTTTGATGAATCATCGGGATATCAAAAGCAGGACTCTGCATTCCTATGGATGGTGGTAAGAGGCGATCTCGCAAAGCCAGTAAACAAAAAGCCGCCTCGATCATCCCTGTTGCCCCCAGAGTATGACCAGTTGCGCCTTTGGTGGCACTAACTAGACTATGAGGAAAAAATTGCTGAATTAGGGCAGCTTCACGGGCATCATTCATCGTAGTCGCAGTTCCATGTACGTTAATATAACCAACATGTTCAGGGGAAATTTGTGATCGTACAAGACAGTCTTTGATTGCGATCGCTGCCATTTGGTTATTAGGATTGGGGCTAGTGGCATGGTAAGCATCATTAGTAATCCCCCAGCCTAAAATCCTGCCATAGATTTGACAACCTCTTTGCTTTGCCGATTGATAGGACTCTAAAATCAATGTGGCGGCTCCTTCGCCAAGGGCAAAACCTTCCCTTTCGAGGCTGAAAGGGTATACGCCTGAGTTGGCTAAAACACCAATTTTCTGAAATCCTGCGATCGTTAAGGGGGTAATCGCAGCATCAGTTGCCCCTGCGATTGCCATATTGCATCGACCAGAACGAATTAATTCACAGGCTTGTGTAATCGACCAATTTGCTGTGGCACAGGCTGCCATAGGAGCAAGCACAGGAGCCTGAGTTTGCAATAAGTTAGCGATTTGTGACGATAGATTTGCAGATTGACAATACAGCCAATAGTTTTCAATTGCCAGATGCTGAGGTTGGTCAAGCAATAATTCTAATTCCCTTTGATTGCTACGACTAGAACCAATGACTATTCCACAATCAGATAGAGGAAGTTCCAAATGAGCATCAGCGATCGCTTCTAAAACAGTCGTTTGTAATAAATATTCAGCACGAGATTGAGGGCTGGAAACTTGAGAGGAATTATCTAAGTTCTCAATACGGGCAATTGGCAATTGTAATGCTGTATCAAATTTAATTCCTGATTGACCTTGCAAAATTTGCAGCCAAGTATTTTCGCGATTATGAGCGATCGCTGTGACCATACCAATACCTGTCACAACAACCATTGTTGAATCAGGTTCTCTATCCCAAGATTTCATCTTAGTAATGATGTTGCGTACATATTAACCTCTGTGGAACCATCCGCATCTTAGCATGGACAAGGTTTGAGACTTGAATAGTGGTTGAGCAAGTGCAAGTTTAAGGAATTGTGATCAGGGCTTCTCAACTACTCATAGGAAATTTCTTTGTCAATCATCGCTCTGGGAGTGTAGAAAAATAAAGCTGGAGAAAGTGTTTTTCATTAGTTAAGTTAACTAATGTTAAGGAAAACTGTAAAATGTGATTAGAACAAGGTAAGCAGTTTAAAAATACTTTATAAGCTATTTGCAAGATAGCCGATTTGTCAAAACATAGAAACGAAAAGCAATGGGAAAACCGACAGGATTTATTGAGTACCTTCGCGAAGCACCTTCAGAAATACCACCAAGCGATCGCATCAAAAATTGGGATGAATTTCATCTGCACATGCCTGATGAAAAGCTTCGCAATCAGGGCGCACGATGTATGGACTGTGGTACGCCATTTTGCCATACAGGCAATCTCGTTAATGGAATGGCAAGTGGTTGCCCAATCAATAACCTCATTCCTGAATGGAACGACTTGGTATATCGGGGGTTATGGCACGAGGCGCTTGATCGCCTTCACAAAACGAATAATTTCCCAGAATTTACAGGTCGCGTTTGTCCTGCTCCCTGCGAAGGCTCCTGTGTCTTGGGGATCACTAATCCCCCTGTAACGATTAAGAATATTGAATATTCAATCATCGACAAAGGTTGGGAAGAAGGCTGGATCGTTCCTGAGCCACCTGCTAAACGTACAGGCAAAAAAGTTGCTGTAATTGGCTCGGGTCCCGCAGGATTAAGTGCGGCGGCGCAGTTAAATAAAGCAGGGCATTGGGTAACGGTATATGAACGTGCCGATCGACCTGGGGGACTACTTATGTATGGCATTCCCAACATGAAATTAGACAAGCAAAAAGTAGTGATGCGTCGTTTGAATGTTCTTGAACAGGAAGGAGTGAAATTTGTCTGTAATACAGAAATCGGTAAGGATCTCGCCGCAGAGACGCTCCTCAATGAATTTGATGCCGTAGTCCTTTGCACAGGTGCAACCAAGCCTCGCGATCTCAGCATTGAAGGACGTGAACTTAAGGGTATCCATTTTGCAATGGAATTTCTCACTGCGAATACAAAAGCAGTTCTCAATAGTCAAGCTGGTGATGACTTCATTTCGGCACAAGGTAAGGATGTCGTCATCATTGGTGGTGGTGACACAGGAACTGACTGCGTAGGTACTTCTATCCGTCATGGATGCACTAGCGTTGTCCAATTAGAAATTATGCCCAAGCCTCCCGAAACCCGTGCTAAGGATAATCCTTGGCCAGAATGGCCGAAGGTCTACAAGATGGACTATGGTCAAGAGGAAGCAAGTGCTAAGTTTGGTGACGATCCGAGAGCTTATATTACCACTGCGACTAAAATCGAAGGAGATGAAAACGGTCAGGTTAAAGCTGTTCACACCGTTCAAGTGCAATGGGAACGCAATGACAAAGGGCAATTTATTCCCAAGCATGTCGCTGGTACTGAGAAGGTGATCCCTGCTCAATTAGTGCTACTAGCGATGGGATTCCTTGGTCCTGAGCAACCCCTACTTGATTCCCTTGGTGTGGAACGCGATCCCCGTAGTAATGTCAAAGCGAATCACGGTCAATTCACAACTAGTATTCCCAAAGTATTTGCTGCGGGAGATTGTCGTCGTGGTCAAAGTCTGATTGTCTGGGCAATTAATGAAGGTCGTGGTGCGGCTCGTGAGTGTGATCGCTATTTGATGGGTGATACAGATTTACCCTAAATCAGTTGCGTACCAAGGGGCTTAAGCTCCTTGCTAGTAATAACTTAAGGAACAAATTAATGGCAAGCATAGCAAGTAACGTTTCGGTTTCTCCTGAGACTGTCTATGAAAACCTTAACAATCTCGATCAAGTAGATTTAACTACTAGTGCCGAATATCGAGAAATGGCGCAGGAAGTTCTTGCTGATTCCCATATAGATTGTGTTGTGCGTGAAGCGATCGCTGATCGCCTCAATCAGGCTAATCAGCAACTAATTAACACCACCGTCAGCAAAACTGATAGTTATTAAATGACTAATTAACGTGAGTTCGGGATAATTTGAATCTGGCTTTGAGAGAAAGTTTGCTACGCAAACCCTCTTTGCCAGATTAACCCGAACTGACGTTTGGTTATGGCTTGGACTTTGTTTCTGGTAATTTCACAAACACACGATCACCAACTTTTGCGCCACTTAAAATTTGGGTTTGATTATCTACCGTTGTACCAATGGTCACAGCTTGGAACTTAGGCTTACCTTTTTCATCAGCAATTAGCAAACCAGGTATTCCTTCTTGCGTAACGATCGCCACAGTTGGCACAACTAGTGCTTTATCAATTTTTTGACCAATAAAGCGCAAATCAGTATTCATGCCTGATTGTAACTTATCCTTACCAGTTTCTAAGGTGACTCGCACTTGGAAGGACGTAACATTCTGTTCAATAATTGCTTCAGGGGCAATTAAGCGCACCTTTCCCTTAAATACTTCTGATGGAAAAGCATCGGCGACAATTTCCACTTCTTGACCAATTCTGATTTGTGAAATATCGACTTCAGGAACCTTGGCAATAATTTCTAAACCATTGGCGATCGCCACAATCGAAGTAGAAGTTGACGAATTAGTTGAGGAGGCTGTAGTTGTAGGTGTAACAAAGGCTCCAGCATTGGCATATTTTTGAGTGATAATCCCAGCAAAGGGAGCACGTATAATTGTGTCTTCTATTTGCACCTCGATAAGTCTAATCCCTGCGATCGCTTGAGCGAGCTGAGCTTCTGCTTGAGCAATATCTTCACCTCGGCTACCATTGCGTACCTCATCAAATTGACGATTTGCTTCAGCTAGATTAGCTTCAGCGGTGAGCACATCTGCCTGTGTACTGCGATCATCTGTTATTACCTCATCAAGACGATCACGAGAAATGGCTCCTTCAGCTTGTAAATTGCGATATCGGGAAGTTCGCATACTATTTAAAGCTAATCGCGATCGGGCTGCTTCTACTCTCCCTCTTGCTGATTCCACTCTTGCTTGGGCTGCCGCTATATCTTCTGGTCGGCTACCATTACGTAGTTTTGCTAAATTCGCTTCGAGGGCAGCAGCGTTAGCTTGCGCTTGATAGAGTTGAGGAATAAGATTGGAGTTATCCATCCTAGCAATGATTTGCCCCTTAGATACCCTCGCACCTTGTTCAACTAATAATTCAGCGAGTTTACCTGCTTGTTTGGGACTAAGGTTAACAGTTTCTATAGGTACAACTGAACCGCTAGCTTTGATTTTTATAGCTAAGGACTTAGATTCAACTAGCTCAGTTTTATTGGCTGTATTTACGCCCTGATTAGAGCCAGTCAAAGCTCTAAAAGCTGTAAATCCACCACCTATCAGCACTAAAGCTAGAACCACAATGATCCAAGGATTTTTCCAAGTTTTTTTGAGATTACGGGCTTCTTTGATTTCTTGTTTCTTGGAAACAGTAGTTTGCATCGAAATTTAAGTCTTATAAAGCTATTAGCATAGAGTTTCAACATTTAAGTACTAACTTACGTTAGTTCTTCTAATTTTACATCACCCCCTAGGAGCATAAGTAACTTAGCATCGATATAAACTAAAATGGGATTATTGTTTTGCTAACTATACAAGCTACACAATATAGCGTTTACAAGTCTGGTGAAGTACAGGTTGTTTCCCCGTCTTTGGCGGGGAAACATAGACTATGCACCTCGCTTGCTTGAAAAACGCTCATAGCGCAAAGTTCTGGATTAACGTTTAAGGCGATTGATTTCGGCTTGTAGTTCATCGATTTGACGCTTGAGACGTTCAGATTCAGTTTCCGTTTGCTTCGCGTCATTAGGACTAGAAACATCGACAGCACCTGTAGTATCGCCTCGCTTATAATTACCAGATTGTATATGGTGATATTCCTCTGATTCAGCCCACTCACGGATGTAGTGAACGCGCTCGACAGGGAACGGATGGCTGAGCATTGAACCTGCACCAAATCCGTTGTAGAGCATGAACTTATAAATTTGATTGAGATTATCTTTATCAAGCTCTTGATAAGCTTCCGATTGGCGGATAAATTCAGGCAAGCTTAATTCATGAGTAAATGCTGAACTTCCACCTGATAACTTCATCATCGTGGAGAGAACTGTATTCAGTTCATCAGTGACTAATAAAGCGGCGCGATCGCTGGACAGTTCCGCCTTACGTCGCCATTCAAAAAAGGCATAAATTAACCCACTGCTAACTAATCCGCCTAAACCAAAGGTCATTTCGCTTAAGGTTGATACAATACTCATTACCCACATTGCCATTTGGATTAAGACTGTATGACCGCATTTAATATGCCCAAGTTCATGGGCAAGCACAGCACGAATTTCCTCTTCTGTGAGCAGGTCTAATAGTCCTGTATTAATCACAATGTAAGGGTGATCTTTACCGAGAGCATAGCTATTTGCTGTGGGATTTTGGGAGACAAAGAGAACGGGCTCAGGCTGAACATCCAGATCGGCAACACATTCGCGAAAAATGCGATGGATCGTAGCATATTGTCGATGACTTACCTGAATGCTATTACCAATGTGGTAAATCGTCTGCGGACGCTCGTACATAAACTCCACAAATTTCCCTGCCACGAGGTCAAAACCGGGGACGCTGCGGAGGGCTTGTTCGGCTTGGCGATCGAGGGGATGTCGAAAGGCTTCGCTAGAAATGCCTGTATAACGTGGCATAGGTGTTGATATCTATTGAGATATAGATGATTCCCTACATTTTATCGCAAAGTTAATGAGCTTAGTTAATGCTAACTAGAGAGCCAATTGCTTGTATATACGGAGAACTTGCAAATAAGGATTGAGTTACGTACCACAGTTGATCAACGCTTTACCAAAGATGAATTTGAGTAGATCGAGAATAGGTTAATCGTTATCAACAATGGCTAGAGTAATGCAAACAAAAAAGGAGTCGCTAAGCGACTCCTTTTTGTTAGGCGGCAACTGCTTGTTTGAGTGATTGCCAAGTAACTTGGCGATCGCTACCAGTTTCGATCACGATTTTGACACGAGGATCGCGATCAGGGATTTGACTTAAAGTTTCTAATTCTTGTTTCGATAGATACTTTCCTTCGATCAGCCAAACAACTAAGCCCTTGGATTTAGCTGGTAAAGAATTGAGTCGAAATTGAATAGCGGGAGGAATAAAATAAGTACGAATCTCAGTTTTGCCAAGGTGAGAGGGACGCACACCATGAACACCTGTGAGGTAGCTATTTACATCACCCAGACCACGAGCGGTGATGAAGAGGATTTCATAACCTGCATTTTTTAGGCGAAGTTGGTAGCGCCCTTCATAACCACCTTCAGGAGGAACTTGTATTGCTAAAGCGCCTGCTTTTTCTAGGTCTTTGACAATTTTATCGGTTGCAATCAATGGCATCGTGACATCCTATGCTGAACGCTAAACTATAGAGCTAACAGTATTTTATACCTAGAAAGCAAAAGGATACTCAAAGCTTACTTATCATATTGATTGAAAAGTACGCTAGCAAGGTTGACTTACTTATTATTTAACTACTTGTTACTCAACTACTTGCACATCAATATCAATCGTGCCAGGAGGTGTAATCCGTACAAATTTATTTTGTTGCTCTTGCAAGGGTTCGCCACAGTTAGGACATTGAAATTGAGTAGCTCTAGAGGCTGTAAAGCTTGCATCACATACGGGACATTCTGCTGTTATGATGCTACGTTTTACCCACCATTGTAAGCCGAAAAAAGCAATTATTGGGACAAAGGTGAGCAGACCAATCAAGATAAAGAAAGAGTTAACAAGCCAACCTAGCCCAATCGTACTAAGTGTCCAGAAGATAAGTAATGTCGTGAGCCAAAACCTTACCCCTGACCAACGATCTCCATCTCCTCCAGATCCGTTGGGCAGATTGCCAAATGTGTAGTATCTCATGAGTTTAATCCCTATAGTTTTATGCTTATTGGCTGTAGCGATCGTAACACTCTTATCTAATGTAGCTATTTTGCCATTGGGTATGGATAACCGCAAACTAAAATATTTATGAATTACAGCGCTTTGCGCTGACTTAAGATCCAGAAGATTTTTTGAAAGCGGCACTTTGTAACGCTTTCAAAAAATCTTCTGGGTTAGAGCAAAATTTTTGTGGTGCGGTAAAGCCACACTACAAAAATTTGCTGAAGCCTAACGGTGGTCTAGACCGATCGCTTGTTGAATATTATCTAAACCATTGGCTTCGAGCTTAGTGACCAAGCCTTGCAAAATTTGTTTCACTACTAAAGGTCCTTCATAAATTAAACCTGTGTAGACCTGCACGATCGCTGCACCAGCTGTGATCTTTTGCCAAGCATCATCGGTGTTGAAAATACCACCGACACCGATGATCGGTAAACTACCATTGGTGTTTTGCCAGATCAGATTTATAACAGCTAAAGAGCGATCTCGTAGGGGTTGACCACTGATACCACCTGCTTCCTCGGTGACAGGTTTACCTGTTATTGATAGATGTGTAGTTGTTAAATTTTGGCGTGAAATGGTTGTATTTGTCGCAATAATTCCAGCCACTCCGTAGGCCTGACTAACTTGGACTATTTCGATAATGTCGGCATCATTCAAGTCAGGAGCAATTTTAACCAGAATTGGTTTATTGGCGGTATTAATTGGTTGCAATTCTGCAAGGATGCCACATAACTGGTCAGTTGCCTGTAGATCTCGTAAATTGGGAGTATTCGGAGAACTCACATTGACCACAAAGTAATCGCCAAAATTGTAGAGTGATCGCAAACTTTCGGCATAGTCAAATTTGGCATCTGCAAGTTCGGTAACTTTGGATTTACCAAGGTTGATGCCGAGGGGAATACTAAGCTTATGATCTGCCAAATAATTTTGGATGGCGATCGCGGTTGCGGATGCACCACGATTGTTAAAGCCCATACGATTAAGAACTGCATGATCGCTTGGCAAACGAAATAGCCTTGGTTGAGGATTGCCCGACTGTGCCTTTGCGGTAATTGTCCCCACTTCTGCAAAACCGAAACCTAAATGTTCCCACGCCCCGATCGCTTCAGCGTTTTTATCGAATCCAGCAGCTAAGCCCACAGGATTCGCAAATTTCAAGTTCCATAGGGTTTGTGAGAGCCGCCCATCGTTATAGCAAAAGCTAGATTTTGCGATCATTTGTAATGCTGATGAGTTACTAACTTGCCGGCAAGTGGCGATCGCCAAATGATGAGCTAATTCAGGAGCAAGAGAAAACAGCAGGGGGCGTACCCCATATTGATAGGCAAAGTTAAGCATAGATTTTATATTTTTAAGTACATCGCGTTTCTTGCGCTGTACTTGGTCTCATAATTCATTTATATCAAGGATGTTGGCGATTACCAAATATGCTTGGTTTCACAATAAGGAATATATGGTAGTCATGCAATGTAATTATGTTGCGAGCGCGAAGCGCCCACAACATAATTACTAAAAAAATTACTTTGCAGCACTACCTTTACATCTTTACAACTGCGAGTTTATATGAAGCGAGCCTCTGTGATGCTAATTTGAGTGATTCGGAATTACGAGTGCGAATCACTTAGGTTCCGATTTCGCTTGTGTGAATTTCCAAAAGACAAACTTAATTGGCCGCAAAATTTGCTGATGTTGTCACGGATGTAATCCAAGCCCAAGAGATAGATTTTTGGGTATTATCTAGAATTAAACATTTTTATGAATAATTGGCAACAAATTCTTCCCTTTATCCAAGAACTGACTAAACAAGTTGGAGATCGCCTGCTGCGTGATTTTGAACAGGCACGAGTTGCGATTGCTAAAGATGATGGTAGCCTCGTCACCAAAAGCGATCAATGGGCGGATGCTTATATCAAGGCGGCTTTAGAAAAAAAATTTCCTGATTTTGGAGTTTTAACGGAAGAATCAACGCAAGTCTTACCTGATCGCGAATGGGCTTGGGTCGTTGATCCCCTTGATGGCACAACCAACTTCGCAAGGGGAATTCCGATTTGGGGAATTTCCTTAGGACTATTACATCGTGGTACACCTGTGTTTGGTTATGTCGCGATACCGCCATTACGTCAAAATATCTATGGTTGGTCAGATGAGCATGGCTCCGCCGCATTTTTGAATGACAATCCCATTCTTTTATTATCAGAATCTCCTGATCCTCATGCCCTTGGTAATTACTTTTTTAGCGCCTGTTCCCGTAGTCTTGAAAAGATGGGCAGAGCGAAATTCCCTTTTAAGTTAAGAATGTTAGGAGTAGCTAGTTACAATATTTTGACGGTTGCACTTGGCTCTACCATTGGCGCAGTAGAAGCAACTCCCAAAATTTGGGATATTGCGGCAGTTTGGGTCGTCCTAAAAGCGATCGGGGCGATTTGGATTCCTTTAGAAGCATCGTCAAACATATTTCCATTAGAGATGGGCAAAAATTACAGTAGTCGCAGTTTCCCAACTTTAGTAATTAGCCATCATGAGTTATTGCCAATGGCGCAGGAAATTGTCAAACCATTCTATAAATAAGAATAAGTAGTGCTGCGAAGCAGTTTTACTTATTTATTAGAAATTTGTGGGAGCATCTCAATTAAGCATTGAGTAAATATATAGATAATTCAAATAAAAACTACAACTTCAATTGCGCTCAGCTAACTTACACCGAGGGCTGAGCGAAGTCGAAGCCCTTGGTGTTAAGTTCAAAACAACTATACTTAAGAGAATAGAAGTAATCATTAGCAATCTCTAGAGAATGTACCTAGTTCTTCAATTTGGTAACCTTCAGGATAAGATGGACGCTTGCGATGAGTGCCTAGCAGAGGTTCGCGACGTTCAGGCAAAAAGCCGACAATTTTGCCGCGTAATTTTAGAGTCCCTGTAACCATTTTGCGTAAAAAGATAGGTGGACAAGGAAGCGAAAGTGCAGCCATTAAAGGGTCATCAATGGCTGCATAAATCATAGGTCTGCCCAGTGACCATAGTAATCGTGGTAAATAAAAACTTAAAAATAAATTTACCGTCACTTTCGCGATGATGCGGTTTGAAGGTGCAAGTGCAAAATGCTTCTGCTCGTAATTTCGATTAAACTGCTCAAATTGATCAAAATTCTCAGGAATATCACGAATATGCATCCGTAAGCCCACCTCTCGATAAAAGTAAAAACAAGCTAGTTGCTCATTACGAGTTAGCGATCGCC
>JADBWH010000047.1 GCA_020404105.1 Pseudanabaena sp. M53BS1SP1A06MG
GCGAGTTCGGGATAATTTGAAACAGGCTTTGAGAGAGGGTTTGCGTAGCAAACCCTCTCTCAAAGCCCAAAAGAGTAAAAGCCTTGCTAAGCAAGGCTTTTACTCTTAGGCTTTTAAAATTTACCAGCTTAACACGAACTGACGTTATTTACCTAGATGAGCGAACCTAGAAATATTTTTAAAAGTGGTGCTTCGCGTCACTTTTAAAAATATTTCTGTACTAATCAAAGCCTCAATAGGCTGTACTTAAATAAAAATTTGCAACTATGTTGGGAACTTATAACAAACTGAAACATCATAACAAGTTGAGTCTAGGTTAAGATTAGGTTAATAAAAATCGTTCACATCTCTAAAACCTAAATAGCTGCCAAAAAAGGTCATAACCAGCACTAAATGTGCCATCTCACCTTTCAGGATTTTAAGGCTACCTAAAATCTAGTTACCCTGAGTTGCCATCCAAGGAGGGAAAATCATGTCTACCGCAACCAAAGTTATGTTTCCCCGTTCTCGTTACTACGGTAAATTTACACCCGAGAACTTAATGTTTAACTCCAACCTGCAAGAGTTTTCGCATCGGGTCAGTATTATTTGTGCCTTAGAAACTGGTGGTAAGCTCTCATCTCAAGAGGCGTATACACAAATTGCTGAGCTATGGAAGCAACTCGAGACATCTAAACAAAAACTCGCAATATAAAGAAGGCAGCCTAATGGGCTGCCTTCTTTATATTTTTAGCGTGCTATACCAAAATCGTAGTCCCCTTATGTGTGGATTTGCCAACAATTAGTCTAAGTTCTGGTTTAAATTTCGCGCTTAGTGCTAATGTATTAAATGGCTCGGATCTATGCGATCTTAACGCCCGAATCGTGTCAGGGTCGGAAGACAGCAGCACTAAGGGATGCTTGAGGTAGGCGTAGTACCCGGGCTACTTTTTTTAGGTTTAGAAATCGGTTGAGGAGAGATCCATGGGTCGGGCGAAAAAAGTCGTACTTGCGTATTCGGGCGGCGTTGATACATCTGTTTGCATTCCTTATCTGAAGCAAGAATGGGGTGTTGAAGAAGTCATTACCCTTGCAGCAGATCTAGGACAAGGCGATGAATTAGCACCGATTAAACAGAAGGCTCTAGACTCAGGGGCTTCGGTTTCTCTAGTTAGAGATGTTACTAAAGAATTTGTTACTGACTATGCTTTTCCTGCGATTAAGGCAAATGCGCTCTATGAAAATCGCTATCCTTTAACTACGGCTCTAGCACGCCCTCTCATTGCTAAAATTTTAGTGGAAGCTGCTGAAGAATATGGTGCAGATGCAGTAGCTCACGGTTGTACAGGTAAGGGCAATGACCAAGTGCGCTTTGATGTGTCGATCGCTGCACTTAATCCAGATATTAAGGTGCTCGCCCCTGCCCGTGAATGGGGGATGAGCCGCGAAGAGACGATCGCCTATGGAGAGAAGTTTGGCATTCCTTCTCCAGTTAAGAAATCTTCACCTTTTAGTATTGATCGCAACTTACTTGGACGTAGCATTGAGGCAGGTCCTCTAGAGGATGCTTGGAATGAGCCACCTGAAGAAATTTATGACTTCACTAAGGCGATTGCTGATACCCCCGATGAGCCTACCTACACTGAAATTGGCTTTGAGAAAGGGCTGCCCGTGTCACTGGATGGTCAAGCCCTTGAGCCAGTGGAATTAATTACCAGACTGAATGCGATCGCTGGTGGTAATGGCTATGGACGCATCGACATGGTAGAAAATCGTTTGGTTGGGATCAAATCCCGCGAGATCTATGAAGCCCCTGCTATGTTGGTGTTAATCCATGCTCATCGTGATCTTGAAAGTCTTGCCTTGCCCTCTGACTTAGCCCAATACAAGCGTGGTGTAGAGGAAAACTATGGCAAGATCATTTACAACGGTTTGTGGTACAGCCCTCTCAAAGCAGCCCTTGATGCGTTTATTGATAAAAGTCAGGAGCGCGTCACAGGTGTGGTTCGCGTTAAATTCCATAAAGGTAACGCCATCATCGTTGGTCGTAAATCCGTGAATTCTCTATACGACGAAGACCTAGCCACCTACACCAGTGCCGACCAGTTCGACCATAAAGCTGCCGAAGGCTTCATTTATGTTTGGGGACTACCAATCCGTGTATGGGCTCAGAAAAACAGATAAACTAAAAAGGAGCGCTAGACGCTCCTTTTTAGTTTATGTACTAACTATGTCAAAAGTCCCTTTACCCGAAGAACGTATTTTGTTTAAAGGTCATCCTGCTGTAATTGGTAGCATGACTAGGTTATTGGTTGCCGTATTGACTTTAGGAATTGGTGCGATTTGGTTTTGGCTAAAATCGACTAATACTCAATATTTAATTACTACCCAGCGAATTGTGATTGAAACTGGGATCTTTTCAAGAGCAATCGAAACTCTCGAAATTTATCAAGTTGATGATATTCATCTAGAAAAGCCATTAAATCAACGGATTATGGGTACAGGGAATATCCTGTTGACTACCCGAGATTTGTCAGCCCCGAAATTATTATTAGAAAGATTACCCATAGATGTCAGGGAACTTTACGAACAAATGCGTCCCTGTATTCAAGAAGCAAGATTTCGCTTTCATGTTCGTGATGAAGAAAATCCTAGAGAATTTAGCTAAAGATAGGACTTACATATAGCGTTTAGGGACTTGCGATTAATTGAAGTACCTACAGCTTCGACTTCGCTCAGCTAACTTTGGCTGAGCGAAGTCGAAGCCATACAAACTCGGTAGTACCTTTTTCCTCGTCAAGTCCCTAGTCACTCAACTCATTATTCATCTTGTGGTTAGAAAAACGCTATATTTAGCATGTTTAATCATCTAGTGCGCTAAGCTCATGTCTGAACCCATCTGGTCATATGTCACGCCTGGTATTCCTGACGAACTCTTCGAGCGCCTGCCTGGTATTCCTATGAGCAAATGTGAAACTCGCCTGCTAATTTTGGGGCAACTACGTTTAAAGGTAGATTCAATTCTTTGGGACATTGGCGCAGGTACAGGAACAATTCCCGTGGAGATAGGTTTGCTCTGTCCTAAGGGAAAGATTGTGGCGATCGAACGTGATGAAGATGTAGCAGGGTTGATTGCGACCAACTGCAAAAAATTTGACGTGAATAATGTTGAAATTAGAGTTGGTAGTGCACCTGAATGTTTAACTGACTTGACTGTAGATCCTGATCGTATTTGTATCGAGGGTGGGCGATCTGTATCAGAAATTCTGGAATATGGTTGGGAGCGTTTGCAATTTGATGGTCGAGCGATCGCTACTACTAATAGTCTCGAAGGTTTGTATGCAATTTCGGAAAGCTTTGCGAAACTGCACGCCCGTAACGTGGAAGTAGTGCAGTCTTCTGTCAACCGCCTAGAAACTCGTGGCAATCGTCAAGTTTTTGCTGCTGTTAGTCCAATATTTATTATTAGTGGTGAAAAAATTTAACTTTCGCTCAATCCTAAAGGTCTTACAGAAGTGAACTGCTCTGTGATTTACTTTGTACAGCTTTTAGAAAATCATGAGGTGTGTTGCAGTTAAAAAGCATGTCTAATGGTACATAGGGAATTTCTACAACTTCTTGAGTATCTAGCCATTTCTGAAACGATCGCTCGCCCTTTTCGATAACCTCGGCCAGTGACGCTTGACATTGCCATCGATAAAAGCCGCAGAGAGGTTCCCATTGCTTGCGTGATTGATTAGAATCGCTTTCCACATGGTGAGGTAAATAGGCGATCGCAGTTTGAGGCAAATTATCTAACTGGCTAGCCCAAGTTTGGAGAATATCGCTTTGGATGTTGGGTAAATCGCAGGCTAATAATAGTAACCAATCTGGAGGAGAATTAGCGATCGCCTGAATTCCCTGCCAAAATCCCATTAATGCACCATCAAGTTTTTTGTCAACAACTAAATGAATAGATTTTAGATGGTTGGTAGTGAGATGTTGATATTGTTGCTGACTACGAGCCACGATATAGACAGAATCAGCTACTAGCAAGGCGATGTGACTTGTTCTTGATAATAATGTTTCACCCTTAATTTCTAATAGAGCTTTATCGCTTCCCATCCGCGAACTTTTACCACCCGCAAGTGCGATCGCTGTAATCTTCATAGGGTTACTCAATCATCTTACTGTCTCTTAGTTTCATTGATTTGCCATTGTTTTGAGGTTTCATTCCAAAGCAAACTTATTCGCAAAATCTCAGAACTAATTTTTTTCCCTTGTTTGTAGGTCAAACTGATATTTATGACAGCCGAGTTATCTTTCAATTCAATAATATTCATACTATCGACTGTTACTTGATCAACACTTTGCCACCAATTTGTAAAACTGTTAATTCCATTTGCTCCATCACGTTGAAATTTTGGAGTAAGATTCTGCCATGCTGCTGTGAGTTGTTGAGTGTTGATCAAACTGTAATATTCTTTGATAAATTCCTCAGGAGAAGCCTTAGACTGTTTTGTCGGAGATGGATTTAGAGGTGGAGGTGGAGTTACAGTCGTTTTTGTTGTATCTAGAGTTGGAGTTGTAGACGGAGTAGTATTTGTTTTTGGAATTGAACTTGGGGTTTGATCTGATAGGGATTCATAGGCTAAGACTTTTACCGAAAATTTATCTTTTGTAAGTCCATCAGGAGTAGCCAAGGCACAATACGCATCAGAAACTGATCTTTTGTATTCTACAAGTTTGACGAAACAACTTTGACGATCTGGGAAGTAATCAACATACACTTGCTGTAGTAAACCATCACCACCAAATACTGAAAATACTGCTGCATTCTTATATCCTTTTGATTGCAGCCTTTTGACTTGATCATTAGCTTTGTCTACATCAACAAAAGCTGAATCTGCAAGAAAAATAAATGGAGCTTTTGGAACTGATTTATTAAAGGGAGAGATTTTATTCCAGAAGGCGATGATGCCGCCATTTTGCGAAATGACAACACCTAGGGCGATCGCTGCACCAATTGCACCCCCCACGATCATCGTGGCTAATGCTTGACCAAGGATTTTCTTCTTAGGATCATTTTGAGGCTGATAGACGTAGATATCAGGTTGATTTTGAATTGTAGATGTATAGTTTCTTGGCGTTACAGCTAATGTCTGCATATTAGACATGGCAGCTTGGTCAGGAACCTTAGTTGCATTTACTTGATTTGGGGATTGATTAACCTGCAAAGCATTCAACATTTCTCGCGCCGAACTGTAGCGATCGCGGGGATCAAATTGGAGTGACTTTGCAAATATAGTTTTTAAATCAGCACTAATACCAGTAACTTGGTTCTGCCAAAGCACTTCACCAGTTAGGTGATCAGTACCTAATTCTTGTGGATATTTGCCCGTCAGTGCGAAGATCGCGGTTAAAGCAAGACTGTAGAGATCGCTAGCGAAAAATGGTCTACCTGCCGCCTGTTCCGAAGCCATAAACCCAGGTGTCCCAATCACAATTGAGTGAGCCTGTTGAGCAGAACTGCGGATTGTACTTACATTTAAAGTTTCTTTGACTGCGCCAAAATCAATCAGTACGGGTTCACCAGAACGCAGAATAATATTGTCGGGTTTAATATCACGATGAATGATGCCCCTTTCATGGACATAGATCAATGTTTGCAGGATGCTACTCATTAAGTAGCGCACAGCATCTTCATTCCATTTCCCATTCCTCTCTATAGTTTCCGTTAAAGTTAGACCATCAATCCATTCTTGGACTAAATAGAACAGTCCATTTTCTATGAAATTAGCATAGAGTTTAGGAATGTAGCGACTTTCCTCGCCTAAAGTTTCCAACACCACCGCTTCACGATGAAATCGTTGCTTTAATAAGTCATACATTTGAGGATTATCGGCAACGGGCTTGAGTTGCTTGATTACACAACGACGATTAGAGGGCATTTTGGTATCTTCTGCCAAATAGGTCTCGCCAAAGCCACCACTACTGAGGACGCTAGTGATGCGATAGCGGTTATCTAAAAGGTTTGACATCATGGAGTTAATTAATCGCCTATTCATCGCCTATTATTAATTTTGGAAACCACGCAAGTTTGCCAACACTTTTGCGGTTTGGTATTACAGATCCTTGCGTTGAAGTAAAAACCAAAAAAATTTTGGAAAGTCTAATCTAGTAACACTTTCAATAAAAATATCGTGGTTTATTTAGGCGCAGAGGACTGTAATTGTTATTAGCGTTATTAGCGATCGTACAACATAAATAGTGTTTTGCGTTGCTTACAAGGTTCTAGGGTTTGCTTACCTATGAGTTCAAGCTGTTTCTTAATCTCTTGTTTGAGATTGTAAAAATCTGATTTTTGAGATGCCAAAGGATCGTCAATGGAATATACCTCTACGATCGCTTCTCTGCCTTTAGCAAAGAAATCACCCATTTTTAAGTAGCTCAACTTAATTAAAACCCAAACCGAGAGTTTTGTTCCGCCCGCTACGCGGGCGGAACAAAACTCTCGGTTTTTAGTTTACTACTGCTGCCGAAAATACTAAAAATCTATTTAACTTTCTAGTTAGCGATTCGATTCTGGCGGCGACATTAACAGCATCACCGATGATTGTGTACTCTTTTTTGGTTTGAGAACCGATATTTCCTTCTAAAACTGTTCCCTTAGATAGCCCAATCCCAACGTAGAGAACTCGCAATGGGCTATTAACAGGTGCGCGATCGCGTAAAACCTCTAACTCTGCCAGAATATTGAGACTAGCTTGCAAAGCTTCATTTGCGCGATCTCCATCAAAATATGCCATCACACAATCACCTATAAATTTGGTTACTTCACCACCTTTAGCCGCAATCTCTGAGGTGCAAACTGTAAAAAATTGATTGAGTAACTCCACAACTTCAGTTACTTGTAGTTTCTCAGTGATACTGGTAAAACCCATAACATCTGCGAAGAAAATTATTTTTTCGGAATAGCGTGGAATCAGAGTAAGCGGATTAATGCCATTTTCGATCGCTTGCAAAACCCCTGAATGGGTATAGTTTGCTAAAGCCATTTTTGACTCACTCAAGGTTTGCAGTAATACTTTGAATGGTTTAAGCAAAATATCATTATTTTCATCCAATACGATTACTTTCATCGACCAGTCAGGAAAGTATCTTTCATTTATATCTAGTTGTAATTTAAGACATAAAACTTGCTTATGACGATCATCTCTTAAAATTTTTTCGTACAGTAAATCTACTCGCTCATCATCCCCTTCCAAAATCTGAAAGAAAATCCCACTACAACTCAGTAAAATGCCTGTAATCCCTTCCCTAACATTATTTGTTTGTGAAACAATTTCAATATTTTCTATTTCTTTTCTGGTTAATGAGCGTGAGAAATTACTAATATAGGTTAGCCTTTTCATAGAATTGCAATATTTTTGTTAATAAAAGAAGTCAATTTCTGATGCAATTAAAGACCCCTACAACACTTGTAAGTAGCTAGACATAAGTAAACTAAAAACCGAGAGTTTTGTTCCGCCCGCTACGCGGGCGGAACAAAACTCTGGTTTGGGTTTTAATTAAGTTGAGCTACTCAACTCAAATGTCAACAGAAGTGTAATCAGCAATAAAGCGTAACTGTTTTTATAGATACTTACAATATAAATGTATTATAAATCACATTTTGCTTAAACAGTTTCTCGGTATCTGCTCACTGGTTGCGATAGGATTAAAATTGCTGCTTTTACGTTGATAAATCATTATTTCCCATGAGTATTTCTGCTGAAGATATTAAAAAGTTAAAACAAGAAGTTGGTATTGCGGCGGCGCAACGAGTCCAGTCAGGTATGGTAGTGGGTTTAGGTACTGGCTCAACTACTGCCTTTGCGATCGAGGAGTTAGGTAGACGCATTAGCGCAGGCGAGCTAACCGATATTGTTGGTATTCCAACATCATTCCAAGCCTCCGTATTAGGAAAAAAATATGGTATTCCCATCCGTAGCCTTGATGATGTTGATCGCGTAGATGTGGCGATCGATGGTGCTGATGAGGTTGATCCCCACAAGACCTTGATTAAGGGTGGTGGTGCAGCCCATACGCGCGAAAAGGTGGTTGATTCCCTCGCCAGCCTGTTTATCGTTGTCGTTGATGAATCAAAATTAGTTGATAAGCTAGGTTCTACCTTTGCTGTGCCCATCGAAGTTTTGCCTATGGCTGTTGCACCTGTAACTAGAGCCGTCGAAAAGCTTGGTGGGAAGCCTGAACTGAGAATGGGTGTAAAAAAAGATGGTCCTGTGATTACGGATCAAGGCAATATGGTCTTAGATGTCACCTTTGATGCGATCGTTGATGCGGCTGAACTAGAAAAGACCTTAAATAATATTCCCGGTGTCGTTGAAAACGGTCTCTTTGTTGGCGTTACCGATCTCATTCTCGTTGGCGAATTTAAAGACGGCAAGCCTCAAATTCGTGAAATTTCTTAGTTTTATAGAAGCTTCCACTTTGCCTAACTAAATATTTGGGTAAGGATGGGCGACGCGAAGCGCCGCCCATCCTTACTTCTAGCTAAGTGCTAGCAGTTCAGGATCTTGGAATAGCGGTGTACTTAAGTAACGTTCGCCAAAGCTAGGCTGGATCATCACAATAATTTTGCCTTCATTCTCAGGACGCTTTGCAATCTGAATTGCTGCATAGAGAGCTGCTCCACTGGAAATTCCTGACAGCAAACCTTCCTCACGGGCTAGTCTGCGTCCAAAAGTGATCGCTTGATCATCACTGACAGGAATAATTTCATCAATCAATTCCGTTTTCAATACCTCGGGTACAAACCCTGCACCAATACCTTGAATTTTGTGAGGACCAGGGCGACCACCAGATAATACAGGGCTATTGGCTGGCTCAACTGCAATCGCCTTAAAAGATGGCTTTCGGGACTTAATGACTTCGGAAACCCCTGTAATTGTCCCCCCAGTACCAACCCCCGAAATCAAGAAATCAATCTGTCCATCAGTATCTTCCCAAATTTCTTCGGCAGTAGTTTTGCGATGAATGGAAGGATTAGAAGGATTGCGAAACTGTTGCAACATATAGGCGTTGCTCGTAGTTTCAGAAATTTCCTTAGCGCGACGGATTGCACCGCCCATACCTTCACTACCAGGGGTCAATTCGAGTTCGGCTCCATAGGCTCGTAACATGGCTCGACGTTCTAAACTCATGGTTTCTGGCATAGTCAGAATTAAGCGGTATCCCTTGGCTGCTGCTACCATTGCTAGAGCAATACCTGTATTGCCTGAAGTTGGCTCGACTAGGATGGTTTTATTTGGGGAGATTAAGCCCTGCTCCTCCGCTTCTTGAATCATGTTGACTCCGATGCGATCCTTAACGGAAGCAGCAGGATTCATGCTTTCAAGTTTAACGATAATTCTTCCCACACAGCCTTCAGCTTTAGGGATACGTTGCAATTCAACTAAGGGGGTACGTCCGACTAATTCAGTAATATTATTAGCGATTTTCATAGGTAAGAGCTTGAATGATTGCTGGTAAATGAGCCTGTTGTCAACTTTAGAGCATTTTTGAGAGGTTTGGGATTTCTTGCTATTAAGTGGCGATCGCTACTTTTATGCCCCAAAAGCTACACACACTAACTCTTTTCGGGTTTAATAGGGATATTGCGATCGCAAAAAAATTTCACAACATCATCACAAACTTATTAATTAACCAACTATGGCTGCTACTTTAAAAGATTTTTTAGAAGAATGTCACACTCTCGGCTTAGTACGTCTCATCGTCACCAGTGATGCGGGTGTGCTAGAAGCAAGGGTAAATATCGAGAAACTTTTTTACGCGGAACTCCCCAAGGGTAAGTATGCGAATATGCACTCTGAGCATATCGAGTTTCATCTCAATATGGACAAAATCACCGATGTCCGCTTTGAAACCGCCGAAGCCAAACGCGGCAATTTCACCACCTACGCGATCCGTTTCCTCGATGCCGACGACAAGGCGCAAATGAGCGCTTTCTTGCAATGGGGTAAACCAGGGGAATATGCTGAAGGACAAGTCGAGGCATGGTCTACTCTCAAAGAAAAGTACGGCGAAACTTGGAAGCCTGAGCCTGTTGAGAGTGTGTAGATCATAATTGTTAATATTGCTGTCTGCAACTACGCTAGAGCGAAAATCAATGCAACAAACCATTACTAAAGATCAAGAATCTAGCACCAATATTTCCTTGGATGATGAGGTGCTAAAAATCTTTGCGAAGATGCCAGATGCTCTCAAGGTCGAGGTTCTGCATTATGCGGAATATTTATTGAATAAGGGAACTGAAAAATCATCTGGTGTTGCGATCGCAAGTGATGACATACCTAAGAAAAAGTATAGACAAGCTGGAACAATGAAAGGGCTGATTGTAATGTCAGATGACTTTGATGAGCCATTGACAGAAATGCAAGAGTATATGGATTAATTCCTATGCTTTTAGATACGCATACTTTACTTTGTTTCTTAATAATGACTCACGTTTGCCCGTAAGCGTAAAGCAAAAAATTGAAGAGACTGAGCTTGTATTTGTTAGTGCTATTTCTATCTGGGAGATAGCAATCAAAATCAATATTGGCAAATTAAATATCCTGACATCTTTTGAAACCATCAAAGAGAATATGAATGCTCTCAATATTCAAGAGTTACCGATTGCATTTGATGACAGCACTACCTATATTAGTTTGCCTATCCTAAAGGAACATAAAGATCCCTTTGATCGGATGATTGTTGCTCAGGCAATGCGGAGATCGCTGATTCTAGTTAGTGCAGACAAAAAACTTGATGCTTATCCAATTAGTAGACTATGGGAATAGTTAAAGTGTTTTATAGACAGATATGATAAGAAATTCGGCTCTTCTGGGTTTGAGGGGGAAATGGTATATATGCGATACAATTGCTGGCGACATGATACGCCTATAACTCTTGCTCAGAAAGGCTTTTGGATACTATTAGCTTTGCTTATCCCCATGAACCCAGAAGAGCCAGAAATTCTAAATTTTCAATTTAAATTTATTCATAATGGCTAAAATTTACAAACCTAGTAAAACACCTTCAACTTCTGAATATGTTGCAGGGTTAAAATCTATCAAGCCACAAATTAGTGATTCACAAATACGGTTACTACAACAGCAGTATTATGCACTTGATCGCAAAATTGCTGCTACAGAATTAGCAGTATTAGCTGAAATTAAGAGTGGACGAGGAACAGTTAACCTTTTATATGGTCGATTAGGGCGCATTTTCTGTAAAGCTATAGGATTTGAACCAGATCAACGCGAAGTAGGAACATATAGATGGTGGTCTATCTGGTCAACAGGTTATGAGGAGGGTAATAAATTCTTTTGGCAAATGCACCCTGAAGTGGCAGAAGCTTTAGAGATTCTTGGTTGGGTGAGTTCTCATAAAGATGCATCAAATCCTTTGAATTTATATCCTGATGAAATAAAAAAGGCAAAGATCTATCGAGAGGGTACAGTACAACAAATTTTAGTTAATGCCTATGAAAGAGATTCTCATGCGAGAGCGGAATGCATAAAACATTATGGGTTAGATTGCTCTATTTGTGGATTTAATTTCAGTAAAGTTTTTGGAGAATTGGGAAAAGGATTTATTCATGTTCATCATCTCAAGCCTATTTCTGAAGTTGGTGAGGAATATGTAATTGATCCAATTAAAGATTTATGTCCTATATGCCCTAATTGTCATGCCATGATTCATCACTCCTCTTCGTTATTAAGCATTGAAGAACTTAAGAAAATCATTCAGGAAAATCAATTTAATGATTGAGTGGCGATCGCTGTTTGATTTTTTGGGAGTGGCGATCGCGATATTTTGGGTATTGAAGAGGCGATCGCTATTTGATTTTTATGTAGGGCGATCGCAATATTTTGTGGCGTTAGGATATTACTTAGCATCTATTATCTAATTGAGAAGATAACCATAATATTACCTCTTCAATACTCGTCACCTTCTCACCTTCAGGCATCTGAGGACGTTGCACCATTACAATCGGAATTCCTAATTCCCTTGCCGCCGTAACCTTGGCATAGGTTGCCTTACCACCACTATTTTTACTGACGATCACTTCAATTTGATATTCACGTAATAATTTGCGTTCTTGTTCTAAACTAAAGGGACCTCGATCCAGTAAAACAAGACTATTAGGAAGCTCAATATCAGGTGGGTCAATGGAACGTATCAAATACCAAGTAGCTGGATAAACTTGCGATCGCTGCAAAAATGGCTCTAGTTGCTGTCTACCCGATGTAATAAATACGCGATGTATAGATGCAGGAATTGACTGAGCGGCAGCTTCCACAGATTCTACTTCAATCCAATAATCGCCAGCTATCTTTTCCCATTGTGGACGCACGAGCATAAGATGAGGAATTTGAGCAATCTGAGCAGCGATCGCCCCGTTTATCGTAATTTGTCCAGCACAGGGATGGGTCGCATCGATTAGAAAATCAATAGCATTCTCTCGTAAGTAGTTCGCTAATCCTTCTGCACCACCAAAACCGCCAATTCTAACCTGTCCAACCAACGCAGATGGCTTTTTAGTCCGTCCTGCGAGGGAGCTAATTACTTCTATTTGAGGAATACTTTCCAGTTTAGTGGCTAGCTTTACAGCATCACCCGTACCACCTAAAATTAGGATTTTTCTCATAAACAGCATAGGAATGAGGATCAAGTCTAAAAAGCAATCCATAAGTAAACTTACTTAAACAATCGAAGTAAAATTTGCTTACTAATCGGGGAAATTATGCTCTAATTTTTAGTTTAATCACGCAGAGCTACTTATAATCTTAAAATCACGATTCAATCCGCGTCCTATGCAGAAGCCTGAAATTTTAGAAAATGAAGCAAAACGTCTAAATGCTCTGAGACGCTACAAAGTTTTAGATACGCTCCCCGAACGCGAATTTGACGAATTAACTCAACTAGCATCATTCATTTGTGAAACACCAATTGCCTTAATTTCTCTAGTAGATCGCGATCGCCAGTGGTTTAAGGCAAGGGTAGGTATTGATGTAGAAGAGACTTCACGAGATATTTCCTTTTGCGCTCATGTAGTTGCAAGTTCACAAATGTTGATTGTTGAAGATGCAACTCAAGATATACGCTTTGCTGATAATCCATTCGTACTTCAAGAACCGAAAATACGCTTTTACGCGGGTGCACCCCTCGTTACATCTGATGGATTTGTTTTAGGAACCCTATGCACCATTGATCTAGAACCAAAAACACTTTCTCAGAAGCAGATAAGGCATCTAGAAGCCCTTAGTAATCTTGTCATCAGTCAATTAGAGCTAAGAATCAAGCAAGAAAATTCGCAATTACTTACTGCTACAGTTGAATGTTCGAGTGATGCGATTATCACAATGACCTTAGATGGTGTGATCAACAGTTGGAATCTTGCTGCTGAAAAGATATTTGGCTATACCTCAGACGAAGCGATCGCTAAAAATATTTCTATACTTTTTGCACCCGATCAAAGTGAGCATTTGCAATTATTAGCCAAAATTAAACACGGACAAAGTTTAGAGAGCTTCAATACTATTTTAATTCATAAAAATGCTACAGAAATGGATGTTTCACTGACCTTATCTCCTTTAAGAGACAAACTAGGACAGTCAATAGGCATATCTATAATTGTAAGAAACCTCACGAATCGGATCTTTGCCGAAGTTTCCTTAAAAAGGAGCAATGATCTGCTTTCCTGCATTAGTAAAGCACAGTCTCAATTTATTGCTGCTGCTGATCGTTTGACTATCTTTGAAGATCTGTTAAGCAATTTGTTGGATTTAACTAATAGTGAATATGGTTTTATAGGCGAAGTACTCTTTCGTAAAGACGGTAGTGCCTTTATAGAGGATAGCTTGATGAAAATTCGAGGTGTCCCCTATCTCAAAACGCACAGTATTACTAACATCTCTTGGGATGATACCACTCAAAAATTTTATGAAGAAAATTATGAAATTGGTATGGAATTTACGAATATGCAAACCCTGTTCGGAGCCACAATCATGACAGGAAAGCCTGTAATTGCTAATAGTCCTCGCACCGACCCTAGGCGTGGTGGGGTTCCCGATGGACATCCTCCGCTTAACGCTTTCTTGGGATTACCCTTCTATAAAGGTTCCCAATTAATTGGGATGGTGGGCATTGCCAATCGTCCCAATGGATATAGCGAAGAAATAATAGAATATCTTCAGCCATTTTTAGTTACCTGTAGTAACTTGATAGAAGGATATCGATTAGAGCGACAACGCAATATCGCAGAATCTGCACGTACTATGGCAGAGCGCAAAAAAGAAATTTTACTTAAGGAAGTCCATCACCGAGTCAAAAATAATCTCATGATTATTGGAAGTCTGTTGAATTGGCAAGGCGAGTCAGTGCAAGACCCGAAACTACTCAGCATTCTTGAAGATAGCAAAAAGCGGATCA
>JADBWH010000048.1 GCA_020404105.1 Pseudanabaena sp. M53BS1SP1A06MG
GACATCACATTGTAATGGGGTTTAGGTGTTTTCACTTCATCAAGGTGTGAGGTCTGGATGTCGGTGACTTGACACCACATCGCCATCAGTGCGGGCATGTTCACGAATTCACGGAGGCGGGTTTTCGATTTGAGTTTGCCTGTGGGGCTGATTTCTAAGGCGGTGCTGGTTTCGCAGAATCTTGAGCAAAAGCTGTCGAAGTGGGTTAGTCCTTGCTGTTGCAGCAGGTCTAGTTGCAGATAGCGCATCCACACATCCATCTCAGCCATCGTGTTGCTCAATGGTGTGCCTGTGGCAAAGATCACTCTTTTACCGTTGGTGAGCAGGTATCGCACTTTCATGAAGGAGTCATGGGCGCGTTGGCTGTAACCTGTGGGAATGCCCGCCACATTGTGCTGGGTGGTGAGGATTTGCAGGCGTTTGATTTGCTGTACTTCGTCTAGAAATAAAGCATCAATGCCTAGTTGCTCGAAGTAAATCACGCGGTCTTTGCGATCGCTGGTTTCGATTTCTTGGATGCGTAAAGAGATTTTCTTTCGCATGGCTTCTAAGTTGCGGAAGACTTGTTTGGATTCTTCTTTGTTGGCGGCTTCACAGATAGAGCTAATCGCGGACATTTGTTCTTCGAGAAACAGGAGTTCGGTTGATTCGCTAATTTGCAGGTTGAAGAATTGTTCGTAGGTGAGGATGATTGCATCGTAGTTATGGGTGGCAATTTGACTCAGCAGAACGCGGCGACGATCTTTGGCAAAGTCTTGGGCATTCGGTACGAGAATCTTGGCTTCAGGATACAGTCGTCGAAATTCTTTGCTGTATCCTGGCAAGATCGATTTCATGGTTACATGCATAACTTTGTGAGCCATGCCTTTGCGTTTTAGTTCCATGCCTGATGCAATCATCGTGGCAGTTTTGCCATAGCCAACCCGATGGGCTGCAAAGGAGGCTCTTTGCCGTTCGACGCGACGCACGAAGTTGCGTTGGTGACTTCGCATCTCGAAGTCGGGAGCCATGTTGGGGAAGGTTAGGTGTGCGCCGTCATACACTGTGTCGCGGTAGAGATTGTGGTATTGGTTATAGTGCAGACAGAGTTGTTCAGCGCGATCGCCATCACTCCAGATCCATGTTTTGAATGCAGTTTGGATTTTGTCTTGCATTGTCCGCGATACTGTAGTGGCTTCCACATTCAGGATGCTGATGACGTTGCCATGCTTGTCTTGGATATGGTCGTAGATTTTGGGATCTTTTTGGTTGAGTGAGTGTTCTATCAGTTCGAGGGCGGTGTGGTTGGTGGTTCCCCATTCGGTTTTGTTTTGGGGTGAGTTGATCAGTTTGCTGTCGCCTTTGATTACCCAGATGTTGGCTGGATCAGGGTGGAATTTGACGGTGCTGGTTCCTGCATGACTGAGTAGTTGTTCGCTAAATTCTTTGATGACATCTTCGGGGAGCCATGTCGTTCCGAGTTTGACGCGGATCGTGTTGTGCAATAGTAGGTTTAGCTCGTTGGTGGTCATACCATTGACGTTGATGCCGAGTTTGACGGCGCAGCGTACTTTGATGTCTACGTCTGCGGTTTCGGGTAAGCAGGGGACGGGTTGATTGCTGCTAATGGTTTGATGGTATTTGTCGATGTTCAGCCAGTTGGGGACTCCGCTTTCTTGCCATGCGATGATTTTGTTGAGTCGGTTGACGACGTTGCCACTGATGAATTCTTCTCTGGTGATCCATTCGGCATTAGTGGTTTCATTCACTGTTGCGGGTGGGATTGTGCCGTTGTAGAAGATGTCGCCTTCTAGTTCAGTGATGACGGTGCTGATGCTTTTGTCAATCAGGTTAGCGATCCAGTCTAGATCGATATAACTTTTGGCATCCAGACATTGGGCTAGGGCATCTTTGGCATTGTCTGCTCGATATCTTGGGGTGGCTCTGACTGTCCTTTGGTGGAAGATGGGGGCTTTGGCTGGGCTTTTGCCTTTGCCTCGGTCAATCTCTAATGCTCTCAATCGATAATAGTTGGGGTCATCGTGGAATATGCCAAGGTTCTCTTTGCTGGTGAAGTGGCCGAATCTAATTGCGAATTCGTCGTATTTTTGATTGAGAATTTGGCGCAGTTTGGCTAGTTCTTTTTCGTCTTCGTATTGCTGCATTCTCAATACTAGGTCGAGAATTTTGGCGACAGACATGGCGGCGCGAATGCGTTGTTGTTGGTTTGCGACTAGTTCGAGTTGAAAGTCGGTGCGACGATAGATTTGTCCTTCATGTTCGCAAAAAGCGTTGGGTAGCACTTTTTGTAACTGTGGTGGAATCTGAATTACTTTGGTTTGTGTTACGGCTGGCTCATAGAATTTACTAAGGGTTTTCCCGATCTTGCTAATCTCTGCTCTCAGGTCAAGGTTTGCTGGGGCGGTTACTCCTAAATGCTCTCCTCCATATAGTCTGGCGACAGTTAGTTCTCCTAGAATATTGCGGAATTTTAGTGGGGGCGTAGTCATGGGCTTTTCCTAAATAAAACAAAGCACCTCATTCCTTAAAAGGAATGAGGTGCTTTGTAACTTTTGTGGGGTGAATACTCCGTAGATCTGCCGCTAGGCTACTTAAAGTAACGAGATCTCAAGCGATAAAGGTTTAGCATCAAACTTGCATATGGCTGCAAATCTAAGTGATATTGATATAGATCTAAATGCCTTACTGGGTAAATAGAAAAAACAACGAATTCTCATCACATTTTCTCCAAAAAACTACACAATCACATTGGAGCAATTTGGTACTTCACTCATGACTATGAATGCAGCACTGGCAAGACCTGAGCTTCACCACTATCCGCTATGACTTTGCTTTTTCTAAGAAGTCTTCGTGACGCTGAATCGGGGTCAGGCATTTAGGTAATCGAACTACATATATGACTAAAAAACACTGTATAGTCTCACTATAAGCAATATAGGCTGAAAGTTTCCGTATAATATCCCGCATAAGGTCTATAAACTGAAAGTCAAATTTCAGCCTATAGACCCTATGATCAGATTAGACAGAAAATTTCCGTCTAATACATAGTTATCTCTGAAAGAAACAGTCGGTGCGTAATCGAACCAAATAAGGATCATTAATGAGTAGACCAGAAATACCAAACATGCGGACTTGGCCCCGCAACCTCAGCACAAGCCAAGGCGGAGGGCTTTCAACATCACAAGGCGGCGGAATGTCCACATCCCAATACGGAGGCGCATCTACGTCACAGTACGGTGGACTCTCTACGTCACAGTACGGTGGACTCTCTACGTCACAGTACGGCGGACTCTCTACTTCCCAAGGCGGCGGACTCTCTACTTCCCAAGGCGGCGGTATGTCTACTTCTTCGTCCAGCGTCTACCGAAGCAACATACCGCCGTGGCCGCATTTCATAAGGGAACTCGAGGTACGTGGATACAATTGGGCATCCGAATTGATTCGGATACACCTGCCTGAATTTCTGTGGCCCGAAAACTTTTTCAAAAATGAAACGTAGATTAGAAACGAGGGGTAACAAGGCGTTGCAACGAAGCGGCGGTCGAAGCGTTTTTTTGAATTCGGAAGTCGTTCGCCGATGGTCAGTGAACTTGGTTGTTATAATCAAGAGATGCGCCCGTTAAAGTGGTCAGTTTCTAGCCAAGATTACTCCATCAAAAAATTTTGACTTTATTGTTGAGTTCCGAGAAGTTATTGGCGATTCTTTTCAGGATGCGTCCCGCCGCAAAGAACAATAATTATTAAGTGATCGCCGCGATCACCTAATAATCACCACTCATATATATTACTAGCGATCGCAATACATTACTCCCCCGAAATCGCAGATATTGTAGGGCTTGTAATGTAACGCACCAAACGTTACTTAATACTAACTGTTTGCGCATTATTCTCCGCTAGAGGACACTCTAAAAGTTACTTTTTACCAAATAAAACTCTATTCAGGGATGTTATCCTGCAAAAATATTGTTATTAAACTTATTGGTTGCTTTATCTAAAAACTTATGTATGTTTACCTTATATAAGTATCTATACTGTACTCTGAAAGATAATATACTTGCATATATCTCCTTTCAAGACCATGCTTTAATAAGTTATGTCTAGTTAATGTGGCAATAAGCTAACATGGCAATTCAAGAGAGTAAATCTGGAACAGTTAAAGAAACACTTGAAGCCAGCATTTAGGAAATAGTACTTGAAAGCTCAATCAAGTTTTCTAGAAATGACTTTGAAAATATGAATAAACGCACAAAGCATGTATATATCTAAGATTCAAATCAAAGGTTTCCGAAACTTCAAGAATAATGAGATTGTTTTTAATGATGGCGTTAATGTCATCATTGGTCACAATAATGCCGGCAAAACAAACCTTATTAAAGCATTATCTTTAATAATAGATTTTCAAGGCTCCAAAAGGCTCGATATTGATGATTTTAATAAAAACATTACTCTTGAAGAGATCAAGGCAAATCCACCTAAAATAACCATCTCACTAAGCATAAGCCAAAGCCAGAATGAAGATCCTAACTCTGACGACTTAGTAACAGTTGGCAATTGGCTTACGAAGCTAAATCCGCCTTATGAAGCTCTACTTACTTATGATTTCTTCTTGCCTGAGAAGGAAAATGAGAATTATAAATGTCTCATACAAGAAGCTGATGATTTAAAAAAAGCTTGGCAAATCATCAGACATAATTTTATAAGGCTTTATATATACAAAATCTTTGGTGGCAATATAAATCTACAAAATACTGCTGATAGCGATTCTTTACAAAAATTTGATTTTCAATTTTTAGATGCCATTCGAGATGTTGAAAGAGATATGTTCTCTGGTCGTAATACTCTCCTGAGAGAAGTTTTGGATTTTTTCATGGATTATGAAGTAAAAAATGATCATACTAAAGATGCTGACATTAGAAAAAATGAAATTAAAGAAAGGAAACAGAACTTTTCTGATGAAGCTGAATTATTGTTAAACTCTCTTCAAAATAGAATGGCCGAGGGCAAGAAGCATATATTGTCCTACGCTAAAGACACAGGTGCTGCTTTCAACAAAGCAAATCCCAACTTTGAAGGTAGCCTTTCTGATGTAGAAATGTTTTCTGCATTGAAGCTCGTTGTGGAGTATGAAACAGGGATCAAAATACCTGCTACACATAACGGACTTGGATACAATAATTTGATTTTCATGTCTCTACTACTTGCAAAAATGCAAGTTAATTCCGATGGAAATTATTTAGGTAGTAATGCGAAGGTATTTCCAGTCTTAGCTATTGAGGAACCAGAAGCACACTTGCATCCAGCGATGCAATATAAATTCCTCAAATTTTTAAAGGAAAATCAAGATGTTCAAAAGAAGGTAAGGCAAATATTTGTCACAACTCATTCTACACAAATTACATCTGCGGTTTCATTAGATGAAATAATTTGCTTGCATTATGAAAATAGTGACTTGACGGTGGGTTATCCAAGCAAAGCATTTCCAAATAATGAGTTAGGAATCAAAGCAAAGGCTTATGTTCAACGCTTTCTAGATGCCACAAAGTGCGATATGCTTTTTGCTCAAAAAGTGATCTTAGTAGAAGGACTTGCAGAACAATTACTATTGTCAACTTTGGCAAAATACATTGACAAATTATCAGAAGATAACCTTCTTTTAGAAGATAACCATATTACAGTTATTAATGTTGGTGGGCGACACTTTGATTATTTCTTATATTTGTTCGATAGTAATAATCCCAACACCATTCCAAAAAAAATAGTATGCCTTACTGATAGAGATCCAGAGAGAAAGAAAGTCTCAGGAGGTACTTACTCAAAGTGCTATCCCTTTGAATATAACCAAAATACTACACAGTATTATTATCAAAACAATGCCACTGAAAAAATTAGCAGATATGAAAATCATCCTAATATTCGATTTTTCAGTCAGGATGCTATCAAGAGTAAAACGTTTGAATATGATTTGGTTTTACACAATCCATGTTCCTCTCTCTTAATTACAGAATCAATGAGCAACACAGATGAGCTTAAAGAACTAATTCAGTTATATCAAGACGAGTCATCTTCTACTGAGGATTTACTAACAAAACTTAGAGATAGTGAGGAAAATACTCGTATCACAAACAGCATTAACAACAATAATTCATGGACTGAACAAGATAAAAAAGAGGCAATCATCGCTGCCCGTTATCTCAATTCCGTAGGAAAAGGAGAAAATGCTTTGGAGTTAACATACATTCTAGAGAAAAACTTAAAACAAGAGCCCCGTGAAATATTTAATGTCCCTAACTATATTAAACAAGCCATTGAGTGGATATGTCAGTAACACAAATTAATTCGGAATCGTCGATTCCTATTGAGCAGCATTTTAGAGTCTCAGCAGGTCCTGGTGCGGGTAAAACTCACTGGTTGGTCAACCATATTAAAGGCGTACTTCATCAATCAGAAAGGTTGAGTAAAACACGAAAGATAGTTTGTATTACTTATACAAATGTGGCTGTCGAAATAATTTTGGAGCGATTAGGTACAGCAACTGATCGAGTGGAAGTTAGTACCATACACAGTTTTTTGTATAAACATATTATTAAACCCTATATATCATTTATCGCTGATGAATATAAATTAAATATTCAGAAAATAGATGGTCATGACGACATTATCCTCTCAAGCTATTCCTTCTTGAAAGAATGGAAGAGTCAAACAAAGCAACAAAGAATTCAAGATGACAACGAAATTGTTAAAGCTATTAAAAAAGCTAGATGGAAATTTGATGATTCTGGAAAACTTATTATAAAACCAGATTATCCGAATAAGGCGAATGGATACCCAATCAAGAATGATTCTTACCTTACGTATAAAGTAATGAGTTGGGAAAGGGGAGTTCTTCACCACGATGATGTTCTATTTTTTAGTTATCAATTGATAATGAAATTTCCTTTTATATTAAAAGTGTTAAGAGCAAAATTCCCTTATTTCTTTATTGATGAATTCCAAGATACTAGTCCTATCCAAGCCAAAATATTATCCGAAATAGGACAGGAAGAAACTATAGTTGGTGTCATTGGCGATAAAGCACAATCAATTTATGGATTTCAAGGTGCTGATCCTTTGCAATTTAGCTCATTTAGACTAGCAAACATGGCAGAATACGAAATTTTGGAAAATCATAGAAGTACTAGTCAGATCATTGATTTTCTAAATTGTATCCGTTCAGACATTCAACAAATTAAACCTGAAAATATTGATGAAGGGGAAAAGCCTGCAATTATTGTTGGTGAAATTGGCAAGACTCTCCGTAAAGTACAGGAACTATCTAAGGATGGGATAATTTGCACATTATCGAGAGATAATGTCACTTCAAATATTATGAAAAGAGAAGCAAATGCAGATTTTTCTAATGGTAGTTTACTAGAAGATCTTTATAGCATTGATTCAAGTAGTGATAGGCGAAAAATAATAATAGCTTGTATAAAAGCTACTGAACTTGCTTGTCAAAAATGCTTTAAAGAAGCTATTAAAGAGTTAACTAAAGTATCTCACGATAATGATGAAATAAACCGTAAGAAAGAAGCATTACGTCACATTAATTACTTTTTGGAAAAATATGATGACATCCAGAAAATGTCTCTATTTGATTTTCATTCATTTATAAAAAATAATATTAGAGATTCAATCGCAAGTCCAAGCAGAGGAAATATTAAACCGTTTTATGAGAATCATACATATCAACAATTAGCTGTTTGCGTAAAAAATTCTGATGATAAAAGCTTTAATCGAACTACTCACAAAGCCAAGGGTGATGAGTTTGAAATTGTTCTTTTGGTACTCAGAAAAAGTTCGGACTTATCTTTTCTACTGAATCCAAATCTAGAAGGTAATGAAGAACACAGAATAAATTATGTTGCTGTTAGTCGTGCAAAAACAAGGTTATTTATTTCCATCCCATCATTAACTAACTTATCTGATCCTCAAAGAAGCAAACTATCTAGTCTTCTAAATGTGATCGAAATATCCGATGAAATATAGATCTGTGGAAAGGATAACAACCATGTTGTATCGGACGGTAGAGAGTACATCATAGTGGCTTAGATACAGGATAAACAGTGTATCCTATGTCTAGCTAATGTACCAATGAAGTTAGTATTTCAAATAGATCTCTGTTGCCATAAGACTTCTGCCCTACCTGCGTCAGCGCACTACCACCCGCCATTAAAGTCAAAACGCTCTGTCCCACACCACTTAATATCCTTGATGAAGTATTCACCACCAAACCCAATGACATCCTCAAAGCCGCGATCGTCAAGCCATTCCACAGCCAATCCCAATCATCCAACCGTGAAGAAAAATACCACCACCAATTTGACTCAGACGGCTTAATCAGCGAACGCAAAGCAGCCAGATTATAAATTTGCAGAATAACTTTTTTTTGTTCTTTTAGCGACCTATCTAGACTTTCTAACTCTTTCAATTCGCTAGCTGTTAACTTGTTTTTTTGTATTCCCCCCCGAAAAGGGGGAATCAGCATATTTGAATCTGAAGGCTACTAGTTTATTCCTGTGTATTTTTTACATCTACATTGGCTCATACCTATAGGTTTGAGAGAGTATCATTACTCTTTAGACGATCAGAGAATGGTATTTTGAGACATAATATGGATACGTCTCCCAAAGTACAGTTTTTGAGACAGTTTTTTGCTGACAAGGGTTTCAAGCGTGTGATGCTAAACCTAATTTTGCATAATCCCCCTTTTCGAGGATTAATTCAAAAACCCCATTCTGTTCAGGCAAAATCTAGGAAATCGAAAAAATGGTCTCTGAAATGACCATGACGAGAGGGTTTCAGAGATGTGTCCTTCTCAGACACGAATCGTTGCCATACCCCTGTTAACGAGGGATTACGAGAAAACAGCAAAGTACTGCGTCCAAATTATTATTGCCTACTACAGTAATTAGGCAGCATGGGGAACTTCGAGTAAAATTGCCAAGGCTAAAAAACTAACCTTTAAACCAGTCTTGGCTTTGTTTGAGTTCTTTGGCTTTTTTCTTGTCTCCTAAGTCTTGGGCAATGCGAGAAAAATATATAGACATTTTTTTGTAATCAGTTAGTTCACTAGCCGCAATGCGATGGACGCTAAAGCCTTTACTTTCAAGCTCATCATTAATAGCCTGATCTGTTTTTTGTCGATCGCTATTACCGTGAATGGACTGACTTAGCCCATCTAGGTAAATGCAGATACCTTCATTTATTTCTTCTGGATCAGCATAGAAAAAATCGGGAATAGTTTTATTAAGTGGCTTTCCTAGCGATATTTCATACTGAGCAATCGGCTCAGAGAAGCCTGCACGAATCAATAAGTCTTTGAGAACTGCCTCCGCGTTGTTGACTGGCTGAGCTTTTTGCTCAGCTTGTTTTTGGGGAAATTGTGCTGGAAAATCATGAGTATAAGTCAGACTTGTTCCTAATTGATTAAACACATTTTGGGCAGTATGACGATTGAGATGGCGATGGTAAAAAGCATTTCGATAGGTCATGAGACAATCAATACAAGCTTCTTGACATTGAGAAGGACAATCGCTAACAACTTGAAGAGCTGCTGAAATAACGCTCTCCCAAGCATCCAGAATTTGCTCTAACAAGCCAGAGCCTCCAGGCATAGGGTCATAAAGTGCGACATCAACAATTTCTTTGCCAACTTGACCAAAGACGATGATTTGCAGATCTTCGATTTCCATTTCAAGGATTTGAGCAGCACCGATACGAATCGCTTCTGCCACACTATAGGCTTCTTCACGATTAGTGCAATTTTGGAAAATTAGCGTGTCGGCAATAGTGTCCGCATAGAAAGCAATCCGCTCTGGTTTTCTACCACATCGATCGCTATGGTCTTCTGTAAATTTATTAATCTCTGTGTCTGAGGCAAAGGGCGATCGCGTTTGTCCACAGACTGTGCAACAGGGGTAGCCAAATTTACCTTGGTTAACTAATTGGCTGGCTCCAATATTGACCAGTCTCAGATAGTTACCACGCTTGAACAAAATATTTTTGTTGTCCCATAGGTATCCATTACCACCACTATGACGATTTTGTTCATAACCTAAAATCGATACTGGAAGCTGAAAACGATAGCTTTCATCGTCACTAATGTGATCTTGATGGGGGAGATCGACATCACATAGGGGAATAGCTGATAATGGGGCATCATGTAGCCCAATACCTGAAGTTATTTCCCGAATTACTTCATTGGTAAGATCGACCTGAAAAGGGATTGGCTGAATATCTGCTCCCAACTGATACCACTTGGGGTAAAAACGATTGTTATTGGCATAGATGACATTGCCAGGAATATATTCTCTGAGGGCTGCACCAAGGGGGCGGGATAATTCAAAAGATTTTAAGCGGATGGTGCGAGGGGTTTGGAAAGAGCCTTTAATGGAGCCTGTATCTAGTCCATAGCCAGGTAGAAAGCCCTCTGAAGCAAGGACACTATAGGTGTTAGTGTCATCGAAGCCTTCAGCTTCTATTTGTTTTTTGCTACGTTTACCTTTTAGTTGTTTAATCAGGCGATCGCAACGTTTTTGACGCTCATCCTCTTCATAGTCTAAAGTCCCTTTTGATCTACGCAATTCATCTAAACGATTTAGCTCGGCGATCGCCCATTGGAGTCTACGCCAAACGCGATGAATCACATCTTTAAGTTTGTTAGTAGTTTCTAGAATTGTCGTTGTAATTTGTGTGGGTTCGATTAGCTCCTGAAGGACGGGGTCTTGATGAAAGACTTTTAGAATATAGGTTTCGATAAAGGCTTGATGCTCGGTAATGAGAAGATGCAGATGGTCAACATTTAGCGGTTCATTTCTGACATGATCTTCATCATTGAAAAGATATGACTTAATTTGAGTGGGCAAACATTGGTTGAAAGTATCTCGAATCTGTTTTTGTTGCGCTTGGGTTAAGTTGCTCTGTGGGGCGAGTTGTTGTAAAGCAGTGAGGATAGTAGCGTGAATATGTTTTTCCAGCATAACTGGGTTACGCAGGTTAAATCGGGGAGGAATAATCGCACCATTTAATAGTTTTAAAGGATCTTGAAAATAGGCGCGATCGTGACTAGCTGGTCGGCAGTAGGTGAGATTGACAGCCATACGATGTTGCCTACCTGCGCGTCCAGCCCTCTGCCAATAGTTGGCAGGCAATGGCGGCACATTACGCATCAGCACTGCATCCAATGCTCCGATATTGACTCCCATTTCTAGGGTTGGCGTACAGACTAACGTGTTGATACGCTCGTTGGCTACATTTCTAAAAACGTTCTCGATATACTCTCTTTCGCTGGTTGGGACTTGGGCTGAGTGTTCGCGGGGACGCAACATCGAAAATGCTTGGTCTAAAACCATCAGATCGTAGTTATCTGGGTCTTCGGTTTCTTTTACCAAAGTGCCTTTGCAGCGATAGGCTAAACAAGCCATATTGGGAGTTGAGTGCAGATTTGTACGGCGACAGGTTTGACAACGATAAAGTCCTTCATGGGGTGTGATCTTGAGCCGATCGCCATCAATTTGATAGACTTCGCCACAGCCAGCAATGGTTTTATTCCATTTGCTTTTCAGGGCGACAGGATGCAAAAGTTGGAGTTTTTCTGTGAGTAATTCCCAGAGTTCGGCGAGGAAGCGAACTTGGATCTCTTTGTCAATTCCCCATTTTTTGGTGCATTCCATCGCAGTCGTGACACCTTTTTGACTGATCCATTGTTGGATACGGGTTTCGCTATCCTTTTCTTCACGTTCCAGTTTTAAACCTCGTGGGACACCTTGTAAAACAGGCATATACCCGCGCTGTACTTCATAGTCCCCTTCTTTCCATTCTTTAGAAAATATCTGTCCTTCTTTGTCTAGCAAAATATTGTTGCGACGGGCAATATCGAGCAATGAGGAGACACCGTTACAGAGTTCTTCAGCAGCAATGCCTGTCAAATTTGACCATGTTTGGAAAAATTCTAAATTTGGATGAAGATCGGTATAGGCGACTTTAAATCTGCCCCAAGGCTCTAATCCTAATCGCTGTTTTAAGCCAGCCGTGACTTCTCGTAGGACGTGGATTCTTAAGAAGGTTTTACGCTCATTGTTGTGGGTTGTCCCTTCTGCTTCTTTACGCGCTACTTGCCAAACTTCAGGAGCAATGCTTTCGCTGAGTTCATCGTCTTTTTCTAATAAATTGTCGAGATAGGCGGTCAAATCTCCAATCGATACGCCGCCTTCTTTGATGCGCTGGTACATGAGCGATCGCAATCTAAATCGGCGAGCATGGTCTTGCATCCATCCTGCTTGAAAGGCAGCATCTTGACGGTTATCGGCAAAGATTAGTAGACGACGACGCTCAGCATGATGAATTAGATTTTGGGCAAGGACATGGATATCGGAGACGGTGATGGCTCGGACTGGTTTATTGGGTTCGCGATAGTCGCCTAAATACTTTTTACCTCTGGATTGGCAAGCGATGCAGGATGTTAGTTTGGCGGGATTTTTTTCTTTTTGGCGAACAACTTTTAAGACCACGAGATCACCTAATGCACCGCAGTTATCACAACGATTCTTGTGTTGGTTTTTAGATAATTCATTATCCCGTTGGACTGGGCTGGAATGGAGAGTTCCGCAGTGGCGACAGAAATAGGTGAGGGCAGTAGAGTCAGGATGGCTGGTGGCGGTACTTTCATCATCGTCGATGTTGATTAGGCGATCTACGAGTGTGACCTTGTGACCACTTCGTTCTGCGCCAAGGGGTTGCCAAATTTGGCGCGTTCCGACAAGACGACCTTTTTGAGGGGCTTTGTCTTTTTCGTGAAATTTGAACTCGCTTACATGGTGAGTGTAGTAGTGCTGTCCGCAAGTGGTACAGGTTGTAATTGGTAATCGGTACAGAGTGTCTTCTTTAGATTGATCGACTTCTTCACTGGATAGCCAGAGTTTGGCTGTGTCACGATCGCTAGGGAAAGTAACTACTGCTCCACCGACACCCCGTACAAAACCATGAATGACGGGACGCAGGAGAGGGCGCTGTTGCGATCGCGAGGCGGCTCCGAGGGCTAACCAAAATAAAATTTCCGCTTCATTAACTTTGCGGCTCAGTTGTTTGGAGAGTTTGATCGTTAGTTCATTAATTTTTTGAGGTTTGGTGAGGGTTTGGGCGAGTTGATAGATAAATTCATTGGCTGTGAGATAGCTATAGAGACTGTCTTGCCATTGTTCGGGATTAATTTGATAGCCTGCGATCGCCTGTAGAGTTTGACGGATTTGTTCGCCTGTGTCGGCTGTCTCTTCGGCACGATCGAGGGTCGTCAAAATATTTTTGAGGTGGGTATTTGCTTCTTCTCCGAGGCTGGGTGGAATCGTGCGATCGCCGCGCCAAGGATCGTGTTGATATTGTTCGGTGACGATTTCTACAGTTTGGGCATCGACACCAAAAAATCGCGCCGCAAATTCTGTTCCTGCCGACTTACCAGTATTGGGGTCAGCAATGGTTGCGGAGGCGGCAATACAGATCGGAGCAAGATTAAGATCTGGATTCTGATACTGACAGAAGGTTTTGAGGCGGCGAATTAGACAGGCAGTTTCTGCACCCGATGCACCTGTAAAGGTATGGGCTTCATCAAAGACTAGGAATTTTAGTTGGACGTTATTGAAGAGATCTACGTCCTGTTGTCGGGTGAGCAGTAGTTCGAGTTGTTTGATATTGGTAAGCAGGATGCGTGGGGGATTATCCCGCATTGCTTGGCGCGATACCCGTTCTTCGGGGGGATAGATAGTTTGAGTTTTCTTTTTGCGTTGGGCTGCGCTGACTGCTTTTTGATAGTCCTTAGCAGATGAGCCTTGGGGGAGAGGTGTACCACTTGCATCAACAGTGTTTTGAGGGGTTTTGCCGACATACATACCAAAGCTAATGCCTGTGCCTGCCAACAGTTCGCGTAGTCTACCTAGTTGGTCTTCGGCGAGGGCGTTCATCGGATAGACAATCACGGCGGTGATGCCTTGAGGGGATTGCCGATCGCGTAATTCTAGGCAATGGCTAATGATTGGATAGAGAAAGCATTCGGTTTTGCCTGAGCCTGTGCCTGTGGATACGAGGGTGGGTTGATGACTGGCGATCGCCCTGATTGCAGTTTCTTGATGTCCGTAGAGGGTGGGGTAGGGGATGAGGTTTTGGAGGTGAGGATGGAGTAGTTTTTCTTGGATGAGTTGGGTGACAGGTGCGCCTTCTTGGAAGATGCGGCTAAGGCTGATGTAGGGACCTTTGAAGAGAGGGGTATTGCGGGTTTGCTCAAGGCTGAGGAGTTGCCGCATTTGATCGTGTAGGTTTGGATCGGCAAAGGGATAGGTGGTTAGTTGATATTTGAGGAAGTCGGAGAGGACTTTTTCGGTGTAGAGGATGGGATTTAGCATTAATTTGGGATTAAGTAAGGGTAAGCCTTAACTCACGGCGAAATCTGTGTATTGACGTAAATTGGGTGGATCGAAGGCGAGGACAATGTTTTCTTTAGCTACGCCTAGCTCGACTAAGGTATTAGCAATGCCAATTTCTGTACCGTCCTGTTGAATCCAAATTTTGTTGTCGATAATATCGAGGTGTAAAATAACCCCATACACTCGTTTGGAATTGCGCCAACCTACATAAACCAGTTGATAGCGATCGTGTTCTATATCAAAAATGGTTTCGGCTTTGATGCGATTGTCCCAAACGAGGCGAGCGTGTTCGCTTAGGATTGTTTTGATATGTTGGCGGTATTGGGTGATGGTGTCCATTTGACTATAAGCTCCTGTTCGATATCGTAGGTAATCAGATAGATATTGTTTTGTTGAAGCAATTCTTGGACTAGGGATGTTGCAAAAAATTTGTCATATAGGTTTTCAGGGACGGCTAGGTAAAGAATGCGATCGCTCTCTATTTTTTGGAGGGCAAGGCGATAGGTCATAAACTGTCCTAATGCTCCATAAAATTCAGATATCTTAGAAGCTCCCAAAAAACTTTTAATCTCTACTGCAATTTTAAGCTCTCCTTGCTCGGCTGCAATAATTTTTTCAGCACCGAGATCGATCGCTAGATCGAAGTTATCTGTTTGTAGAGCGTAGGGATCATGGGTGATTTGCCAATGCTCTTTTTGGAGGGCGGTTTTGACGGTTTGATGGAAGAGATCGCGGGCTGACATAATTTATTTACCTGTCTATCACGTTGCCGAATAGATCGACTTGGAGGGGGTTGCCGAGGAGGTCGGTGGGTGGTGTGTAGTCTGGGTCGCTGGGGAGTTTGGCGGCTTTGGTGGGTGGGGGTGGGGTTTGTTGGTCTTTGAGTAGTCTTTTTAAATTATCGGCGTTTCTTTCGCATTCCGCCCAGCTTTGGGCGGGTGTTTTGGCGAGTTGCCACGGATAAAATCTCTGTTTGTAGTTTATGGGTGCGTTGGGTGGGGTGGCGGTGTTGTCCCAGTCGGGGAGAGTGAATCGGCTGGTGACGGGTTGGGGTTGGTTGGCTCTGTCGTCATGTCCTAAGCCATAGTCGGCAAGGCGCAGGGTGTCGGGAAGCAACCAGCCTTCGCCGTCGTTGAGGTTAAGGAAGTTGTCTAAGCCGATGCGTTTGAGTTCATGGAAGGCGATGAGGGATAGAACTGTATGCCGCAATTCGGGATCTTTTTCTTTATCAACTCGCCAGAAGCCTTTGGGGTCAAGGGTACGGTAAAAAACTTTATCTCGCATAGTTTCAATTGAATGATCGCAGTTATGTAATATCCATGCGAAATCTTCAATGCTTAGTTCCCATAATTCAGCGATCACTGCATCTAAAATACAGCGAAGTCTCAATCTTTCATAATGAGATAAAGCCCAATACTGTAATAAACTTTTGTTTTTATCTATATTTGTTTGAATCTCAAGCCAATAAACAGAAAAACAATTACTTGGCAAGGTTAAATTTGCACAGATTAAAGCCAAACTAGTTCTATATTTTTCAGCCTTTTTAGATAATCCTGATTCATCTAATACAGACCAAGTTAGTGACTGTCCTCCTAGTCTAGAACGAATAGTAAAATCAAATGAGAATGAGTTAAGTAAAGCAAGCAATAATAGAAGATCTATAACTGATCTTTTTTCAATAATCAATATGGGAGATTTATGACCACATGGTTTTTGGCTGGAGAATGTCGCAATCATGCTTCTAGCGTTAGTACTAGATGTGACATCCATAAATGTTATTTTTTTTCCTTTTTCAACTATCCCTCTTGAATTAGCATCTTCTAAAGACATTAAATATTGAGGTTCAATCAGCTTATCTTTAAAATCAATATCTCGCCAAACTGCTGTTCTTCCTTTGCCACTAACCCAGCCTTTTTGACTAAAATCAAATTGTCCAATCATCCGACCTTCATATAAGGGTAGGGCGATATGCTCTACATCATCAATATGGATAAATTGGGATTTATCTCTGGAGAGAATCACGCCATTAGGACGATTGAGAATTTCTTGCCAACTGTCTTGATTTTCGGCTAACTCTTTCCAATTACCCTTGAGCCAATGCCCATATTCATCAGCAATATAGCCCTGTGCTTCCCACTTCGGACGAGGTGGAAATAGCTTAGAGTCTGCGGTCATGTGAAATTCTGTTGCGTACTCAATCCCCCAACCCTGTGGACTATCATCACCTAGCAGCACACTATTAGAATAGATTTTTTCTAATACATCTAAATCTTTTTGGGTTCGAGTTTCTAAAAGCGACTTAGATTTAGGACTAAATTTCTTAACTTGTTCACTGGAGTAAGGCATAATAAACATCTCAGCATTTTCCCACTCTCCAATAAAATATCGAGAAAAAGCAGATTTTATCGCTGAAGTATGACCTCCTTTTTGAACAATTGTTATACAGAATTTAAAGCGATAATAAACAGAACTAAAGATTTTATTCCAATTGATAATTCCAAATAGCCAATCCCATTGATTAAATTCCAAAAACTCCGTTCTTAAAGTCGTTGCTCCCTTATCTGTATATATTCCAGAAGGCACAATCAAGCCGAGTCTGCCACCATTTGCTAAAAGAGATAGGGACAACTCCAAAAACATTTTGTAAGTATTGATATCCGCCGAACCCTGCAAGATAAATGGGTGATTTGGGTCGGCATAGCTCTTATTGTTAGCGCGGCGATTTTGCCATAGTCCATGCAAATATTCTGATTCTTTCGCAGAGCGAGACACACTAAATTTATCCCCAGTTTGTCCTAAATGTCCTAACTTCTCTTCATATCCCCAAGGGAACCCAACATTTTTTGTCCAGTTCGATAACGCCTTGAGCCTTGCATTATAAGCTAACCACTCTTTCTCAATTTCAGGGTTTGTCGTGAAATATTCCAATTGCTTACTAATAGCTTCCTGCTTGCCATAGGTACGATAAAGCGGGTCAACATTACTAAAAAACTCCATTGAGTTCGGCTTTTGAATTTCCCAAGGTGGATTACCAATCATGGCATTAAAACCCTGACTTTCAGATGTAAATACATCAGGAAACTCTAATTCCCAATGGAAAAACTGATACTTCCGAGTGAGTTTTTCAATGACTTCCCTTGTCTCTACTGGCGGATTATAAAAACGGCTAGGAGTTGGCGCAAACTCTAGATCCTCACCTTCCCAAAACCACACCGCACACCAACTATCAAAAGCAAATTTTAACCTTGCCAAAGCCTCAGAATCCGCAATATTAACTCGATAAGACTCCTCCTGCTCCCAAGGATTATTTACCTGAGCATGAATCTGCTCGAACACCATCAAAGCCTGATCGTGGATTGCCTCTGGCAACTGCGGCAAATCAAAATCAGGAAACTTTAAGCTTACTTTAGCAGGATCGAGACATTCCAATAAAACCTTTAACTCTGCCTTGACCACATTGCCGCGCAAATCCTTAATCGCCTGTGTCCACTTATCACCACTAGGCTTACCCTTCTTGTCTCGAAAATGATTCACAAACTTTGTATGATTAGCGTCGCCACCCTCACGCTCCCATGCCATCACAGGATAGTCCTGAAAGCGATCGAACCAACAACCCACCAGCGCATTCCCACACTTAATTTTGTGATCAAGGAAAGTAAAGGGCAAAGAACGATCCATTGTCTCCACCCACAGCGCCAACCGTCCTAGCTCCACTGCCAAGGGGTTAATATCCACACCATAGATGCAGTTTTCTACCACATAGCGCTTCAGCCTCGCCTTGCTAATTTCTTCTGCTCCCTTCTCCAGTGATAGCGGAAAATCTTGCACCACCTGCACAAACCACTCAGGCTGTGCATCCTTGGGAATGCCCACACGGATCATCTGGGATCGGTCATCTTCAATCAGCCATCCATGCACAAATAAACTCTGCCACAGCATTTGCGTCAAATACCGCAACGCCGCTACAGGAAAAGAAGCCGACCCACAAGCAGGATCGCCGATTTTTAGGGAAAGGATGTCTTTGGGTGATTTGAGCTTTAATTCCCCTAAATCCCCTAGAGGAGATTCATAAACCAAAGGTTCCAAAGTCCTTCTTACAGTTGGTACAGCTAGTTGGGGGCGAGTATAGAAAGTTCCTGAACCCTTGCGAGTACCACCCCACCGTACCAAAAACCATTCCATCGGTAAGATAATCCGCGCAATTAATTGTCTAGCTAACTGACTAACCTCATCTTCATATTTTGCTAGAGCATCGCCTTTGTTACTGCGAGGCTTAGACACTAATTTGCCTACCTTGACGGCTTTTACTGCCCACTGATGCACGCGATCGCGCAAGATGGCAACGCGATCGTCCTGAAGGAGATCGTCAATTTCTAAGTCCGTCTCTGACTCGATTTCTTCTTCCACTTCTTCAATATCAGCAATCTCTTCCTCATCAACTTCTTCAGCCTCACCCTCAGCTTCACCTTTCGGAGCCTTCGCTTGCTTCTTTAGCTTTTCTAATAGAGACTCAAGGGTTTGATCGTCCATCTCCTCTAGACGCGATAGGGGTAATACAGGCTGATTACCCAAATTAAGGAAAACCATCGGATTGTCTGGTGCGGCTTGACGCAGTTCAAAGTCTAATAAACCCTCATAGAGAATCCCGATATATTCTGAAGACAAGTCTGAAAAATCCACAGGTGCAGTTACCCAAGTGCTACTTCTGCCCTGACGTACCTTGACTTTGCTACGGGTCAATAATTCCAAAATGCGATAGACCAGATCATCCGATGGCAGTTGGCTATCATCAGGATACTCAAATAATGCCAAAGCTCTCAATACAGGGTCAGTGGAACTAGCTTCGCTGGATTCAAGGCTAGATGGAACGCTAGGCTTAAATAAGCCACCGCCATATTCGGGAATCGGTAATGCTTCATGGCTGCAACCATGATAGACCAAGCGAAATAATGCCAATAGGCGTGGATAGGCACTAAATCGATTGCGTAAAGCTTCTGTGGCTCTGCCACCAGCCACCCGATCTAGCTGCTCCCGTAGATTTTGTAAACTATAGGACTGGTTATAGATTGGGTTGTGACGTGGTAATAGATTTCTGGCTTCGGCAAATAGCACAAACACACAGCGCATAATGAACCGAGTCGCGGCGATGTACAAAGACTTGTGATCGATATCGAGATCTTCCTGCTGGGTGAGGACTTCCCGAATCAATAGTTCTACCGCTTGCCTGACCCTTTCGCCTAAATGTTCAGATAATTCTGCCTGACCTTGCCGCGAGGCGGCGATCGCTGCGAGTAAAGGACTTAATCCTTGATCCTTTTCGGGCGTAAGGGTGTTAGTCGAAAGCAGCGATCGCAATGCCATCACTTGTAAACTGGGCTGCCCTTCCTCAAACCAAAGACTAGAATCCGCCTCACACCAAGCGTCATAATCAGAACCTGCATGGATTAATCGCCATTGATTGCCATTGGTGAGTAAGGCGATCGGTTGGTTTGCCTGCCGTAACCACTCCACTACGCGAGATACTGCCCTTTTGCCCTTGCCAATCCCTAAACGACTGATATTATTTGCTGTAAATACAGGTAATAGTCCGCCCTTGGGTTCTTGCCAAAGGCGTTGTGGTTTTAGGTTTTCACCAGTCATCAGTCTGCGCATCCAGCCAGCATCAACTTGATTCCCTTTGCGCCAATACTGTGCAGACAAGCCTAAAACCTGTTCCAAGACAGTATCAAGTAAGTTGCTCAGGGATTCGCCATCTTTGGGGCTGAGTAAGTCTAAATCCCGTCGTAGGCGATCGCTAACATAGCTCGATAGATTACGCAGATCATCGAGAAAAAACTCTCCCAACTTTGCTGGGGCAATCAATAAACCACCGTGGCTGAGTACAGACCACCAAGCATATTTATCAACGGTTGCGATCGTTTTTTGCATGAATTTGAGCCGAATTAGGGAGATTTAGTGAGGTTTCTGCGATTGAATAATTTTGTAGCGTGGCGAAGCCGCGCCACAAAATTATTCTTTTACTTAGGTAAGCGAATTTCTACGGTTACAGGAAATATTTGTGCGTCCCCTCGTAATTTGTAACGATTGACCAATACTTTGTCAATCACACGGGTTTGCTCTTTATCGAGAAACTCCAGTAAATGCTGATAGTTCTTTTGACGACGTTCGAGTTCTTCCTCTAGACTTTGCAGTTTTTCTGCTTGCGATCGCGCATCCTCCACAAATAACCGCAGTTGCTGCATATCTAGCAGTAACTTATCTCGCTCCTTAGCCAGTTTTTGAATGCTAGTATCCGACATAGCCCGTTTAACTTCCTGCATCCGTGATTTAAATCGTTCCGTTTCATCCTGTTTGGCTTGTCGATAACGTTTTTTTATCTCTGTCTCTAGGTTTTGCGTTAACTGATTAGTCAATTCCGTAATTTTTTTCCTAACATCTCTCTGGATATCACCCCAAAGTTCTTGTACTGAGGCGATCGCTTCTGGATTGTCGATATTTCCTGACGGGCGATCGGCAACAGGACTGACAAAAGGTAACTGCTCGCCCAACTCACCATTTTTGATTCCAAATCGCCAAGTTTGCACCCAATGATGAAACGGCTCTCGCAAAGCATTAACCGCCATTTCTTCGACCGTGAGTAACAAAACTGCATCTAGCCCTTGGGGAACATCACCATAACGGGCTGTCCATCGACTAGTTCTCTGCTCTTCGCTAGGAAATCTCGCACGCGCAAACATCGCCAATGCTTGATGAAATAGGGGATGCCCTAAATGCAGCAGGGTTGTATCTTTGCTAGCTCGAAATACTGGGCGCTGATTTTTATAATCGATAAAGTGCTGTGGGTCAAAGACAATCGCAGGTAAAGCCCCTTTGGTATCTTGGCTAAGATTGAGGCGCAAATAGTCATCAACTATTTTTTGCCAGCGACTAGGAATTGGTAATTGCAAATGGAAGCGTCCTTGCTCATCTACTCCAAAAGACTGTCTGCTAATTCCTATCCCTAGAGCTTCTTCAAGGGTGGATTTTAAGGTGTCAGGAGATAGATCAAGAGCTTGTTTAAATGCTTCATAGTCTGTTTCTAGATCTTCCATCATCAATGCCGATGGATCTACAGGTATCTCGGCTCGTCCTTTAGTTTTGGCGATCGCCTGATCGAGATTTTCTAAGATGCGATCGCTGTCTTGAAAGTCCACAAATCGGCGCTGAAAAGCTGCGTCAAAAACCTCTTCCATAGAACCTAAGTCTTCGCGAATTGCATTGACTTTCTCGGCAACTCTTGCTAGAAAGCGCAAATCGGCATCATCCTCGCTGGTAAAGTGAAACACAATCACATCTCGCGATTGACCATGACGATCTAAGCGACCATTGCGTTGATCCAACCGAGAAGGATTCCAAGGAATGTCGTAGTGCAGCACGAGACGGGCAGTTTCCTGTAGGTTTAAGCCTTCAGAAGCCGCGTCAGTCGCTACGAGAATCCTAATCGGATCGTCAGGATTATTAAAAGCCTGTTTGATGTCTTCCCGTTCTTGGTCAGACATACCGCCAAACAAGACCCTAACCCTTGAATCAGAATCCTTGAATGTCTCTTGAAGTCTACGTTCTAGATAATCTAAAGTGGTTTTGTATTCTGTAAAAATAATTAAGCGATCATTCTCAACCCACTCTTGCCCAATTCGCAAATATTGCTTAATCAGTTTGATGAGCTTTTCCCATCTGCTATCAACGGCGGGATTAGGTATTCGCGCAATTGTCCGATCATCTTCTAGCTTTAGTGATGGATCTAGTGAGAGATTTAGTGAGCGTAAACAATGGTCGATTTCACCTACTTCTGCCATGAGGTGAGGCAATAGAGGTTTTAGCCAAGCGCCTGTGGTCTTAGTCGCATATTGAATTCTACCCTCTACCTCCAGATCGTCATCAAGATCGGCTGTTAAAGCTTTTCGGGCTGCTTGCACCTCAGCAGTTTTCGCCTCTTCCTGTTGATTTACCCCTTCTTGAAATCTTTGCCAAGATATGGCGAAGGTATAGGGACAGGACAATAAGCGCTTATTTAAAACCTCAACAGCAAAAGAACCTGCCAACTGTTCAGTCTTGCTTTTCGCCGCGATTAAACTTTTTACAGCAACCCGAAACTCAGAAAAGGCTCTAGCGAGTCTATTTTCCTTAGCATCAAAAAATAATGGCAAAGGTTCAATTAGGCGATCGCAAAAACGAGGATGACGACCATTTTGTTCATCAAATTGATTGATTTCCCGTTTCAAGCGACGAATCACAATTTCTCCAATTCTATCCTTAGTTTTGGTATCTAGCTCATGGGTTTGTGTAAACCTCACAGGATCTAACTGCTCCAGCAATCCTGTAAAACAACGGGTATGACCATTATGAGGAGTCGCACTGAGAAATAGCTTATGCTCAAAGTAGGGAGAGATTAGCCGCAACATCTCTGCCAAATCACTATCCTGACCAAAGTTTGAGGGCATCAAGTTATGAACTTCATCCACAATCAAAAGATCCCAAGGCAGATGGGGTGAATCTTTGCTAGTCTCGAATGTAGATCGCAACTGTTCTAAAACATCAGGTTGCTTTAGATAGTGATAGGAGGTAATAATTCTGGGATAAGTCCGCCAAGGATTAGCATCTAAGCCTAAACGTTTCTGCAAAGCGTAAGTTTCAGGGCGATCGATGACATCAAAGGTCAATGAAAATTTAGATTGCATTTCCTGTTGCCATTGCTTTTTGAGAGCAGCAGGTGTTAACACTAAAACCTTTCTTACCCGCCGCCTCAACAACAACTCAGTTAAAATCAATCCTGCTTCTACGGTCTTACCTAACCCAACATCATCCGCGAGCAGCAGGGAAATCCGAGACATAGACAAAGCGCGACTCAGGGGAAATAACTGGAATTCTTCGACTTGCAGCGCCCCAAAGAAAGGAGAACTATATAGATGCTTTTGAAATCCCTCTAAACCCTCGATTGGCAAAAATGGCGACAATGCTCCCCACCGTGCCGCTCTTTGCAGCGCATCAAACTCAACTGGGGGCATACAGTCTGTAGCATCTACCTTGGGTAAAGCGGTTGGTTCTAACAAACTAGCCTGTGGCTCATGCTCCCAGATTAAAGTTTCCGTCAGTTCACCCTCTGTATCTGTATATTCAACCTGCACCAAATGCCAAATTCCTGCGGGCGTTACTTGAGAAGGCTCCACAGCAGTAATCAAGGCTCTACGATTGCGGACAGTTGCCAACATTCCAACTTGAGGAATAGTTGTTGCAGTAGTGGTAGCCATACTTCGTAAATCTCTGGTGCTTTGAACTTACAGGCGATCGCCTTTGATAATGACTAGTTTAATCTGCTAAAGACTTATTTTTCGCGATTTCGTCATTATTAAGAAAGATTTTGATTATGAGGTTATTCACCTAAATATTCAGATAACTAGCTATATTTGGATTTAATGATTAATTTAGGATTTATTTAAAGCCATAAGTTTTATTTTTAAGCTTTTTCTAGATTTCACAAGCAAGAACAACTTTTAATTCATGTCATACACGGGATTTTCGACTCCTTCAATCGCAATTATTAATCAAATTCAAACTTTGCTCAAAGAGAGGTATAAAGAGGGATTCCCAGTTATTAAAGAAATCATTCAGAATGCTAACGATGGGGGGGCAAGCACATTACATATTGCCCTAGTGCAAAATCTCAAATCACAAAGCCTTAATTGTGATATCAGCCATCCATTGCTAAAAAGACCAGCTCTGGTTTTTATCAATAATGGAGATTTTTCGGATAAAGATGAACGCGCTATACTTTGGTTTGGGGCGGATCTGAATGCCTCAGATACCAGTAAGGTTGGTAAGTTTGGCTTAGGGCAGAAGAGTATCTTCCATTTTTGCGAAGCATTTTTCTACATAGCAAAATCGAGTGAAGAAAGAGAGTATCAAGCCTTTGTTAATCCTTGGGCAAAGCAAGTTGACCCAATCAATCCAGTCTGGCAAGATATCCAACGCCCAGATTGGGAGGGGATATCGTCAACAGACAGACAATATTTAAAGGATTACTTACAGAAACAAGGGCTAATTCAAGCAGATCAGCAGTTTTTCGTTTTATGGATACCTTTGCGTCAAGAGTCTGATCGAGATCGCTGTATTTTACCTAATACCTATCCCAATATTGATTCTATAAGCAGTCATCTTTCGGAAAGGCTAGATGTAAAAGTTGCGACTCTACTGCCCATGCTGCGATCGCTAAACACGGTGAATTACTGGATTGCATCTGACTCAGGTAGACTGGAAAAGCAGTTTAGTGTATCTCAGCGTCATGATAGTGACTCAAGCGATCGGAATTCTCTAGTTCTAATTCCAAATAAAATGAGATCGTTTGATGGATGGGTAGATAGATCTGACACACAAGATTTTGTTCAGTATTTCGGCAGAGAGATTAAGCTAGAAAATGACTTAGTAAGAACAATTCACGACTCTCCCAATTGGCCGCAAAGACTTACAGAGGATGATAAAGGCAACCCTAAAAATACTCCAGACAAGCCTGATTCTCATTGTTCTGCGATCATTTCTCGTACAAGAAAACCGCCTACTCGAACAGGGAAGTTGTTGATTCAATGGGCAGTCTTTTTACCCGTTGCAGACGATGAGAATATTGCTGAATCTGAACAAATTGATATTGATAGCCAGTGGGACTATACGTTTTTGCTGCATGGATATTTTTTCCTTGACTCTGGGCGGCGCTATATTGAATTCCTAAACAAAATTCGTGATGGAATAGAAGAAGGAAATGAAAATAATAATGCGTCGTCACAAATAGCAAGACAATGGAACGAGTTTTTAGTTACCAAAGGCACGTTACCGCTAGCTTTAAGTGCGTTATGGAATTTTATTGAAAATTCAGCAATACCTGAAGCAGAAATATCATTAATATGTTCAGCGATCGCGCAGTCTTCCTTGTATAAGAGCCTAACCTTTAAATCAGGTCTTTGCCTGAATTCAGCGATCATCTATCGTATTCATCTATCTGGAAATCGTTGGCATTTAGTCGATCATAGGTCTAAGCCAATGCGTTCTTTACCTACTATTCCTTCTAAGCAAATTTGGCAAACATTACCACAGTTGAGTAAGTATGCAGAAGATTACTTTTTGATCGATCCAAAAAAATCTAATCTTTTTGATAGTCACTTATGGGGACATTGGCGATCACACGAAATTTCACAATTAATTGATTGTGAACTCGATCTAAATTCAATGTCAGATTTGGACAAACAAGAAGTTTTTAATTTTATAGTTAGTATTTTAGAATCTGTTTCTGATAAGGAACAATTAATCTCGTCAATGAATAAAGATGCTAAATTTATTCAAGCGAAATTAGTCAAGCGAAATACAAGCACAAATTATTCTTATTTATCTATTAAAGATCTAGAAAATGCCCAACAGGAAAAGAGAATATTCACGAACTACGCTCAAGAATGGGCAACTGCTTTAGCTGACGCATTAAACGACACACAAATTTTTCTTGTTGAGCAAAATATAGCTCGCATACTCTATGGGGGAATGATTAGAGAATGTAATCGAAATTCCTGTCTAGACTTTCTTAGGCTAAGACCTAATCTATCCAGTCTAAGCGATCGTCAAAACTTACTGAGAAAATTAATCCAACTATGAATACTATTAAACACATAAATTTTTACGAAATCAGATTTCTATTACATGGCGATCGCGATCGCTACGATAGTCAAGAAATTCTGTATATTGTCTCAGAATCAGAGCAAAGCAACTTGTGGGTTAAAGTTGCGAGAACAGTTATTGAAACTTGGCGTATTTTAGATTCAACAATTGCAGATACCATACCTAAAGGACAATGGGCTAGTTTGGGGATTGAAGAACTAATATTAAAAAATATTCTTGACAGAATTCAGCCAACTCTGATTAATCCTCGACTTTTATCCGCCCAAGAAAGAGAAGAACTACTAAGACAAATTAGTAGCTTCAATCGACAAGATCTATGGCGTAGTCTGAAGTTGCATGAAACAACTACGGGCAGCTTTACCCAAATTAATGATCATATCTATAGAATCAATCCTAATTTTGATTTAGATCCTCTTTTAGCAGAAGTAGTAATACTAGTTCAAAATACCCAAAGACCTGACTGGATTCCAGAATGGACTCCACGAAATGCCATTAACTTTATTGTCAATCAGCCCAACTCAGATCGATATGTCGAAATATTACTAAAGCTTTTGCCTCAAGCAACTGAAGAGCAAAAGAGAAATTTGAGATCAACCCCATGGCTCCCTTTGCCGTCAGGTGAAGTAATTTCTCCTGCGAATGTTGTTTTCTGTTCTATCGGAGAACTACGGACTTTGGAAGAGAGTCTAGAACAAATTCTTAGTATTAATAGAAGTAGCAATCTAGTGACTTTATCAATGCTTGCTGGTGGCGTTGGCAATATACTTAGAACTCAGAGAAACTTAAGAGACATCTGCACTGAATGGTTTGGAAATAACATCTTGCAATTTTTGCTAAATCAAGATTACTTTTCTAGTATTTCTAGTAACTGTTCTCTAATTTTAGATGCGCTAAGAATACTCAGAGGTATGAATCAAACAGTTTCTAACAATAATTTTGATAAACTGCAAGGATCTAAATGGCTTATTGATAATTATAATAATCCCATATCTCCTAGGCAAATTATAAACTATCCTGAATTAAATAGAGAATTAACAGAAATACTATCTCCTGAGGAAATACGTAGTATCTGCGATTATGTTACCCCATCGCTGTTGCAACATGATATTAGTATTATTCTAAATGATACTCAATTAAGTAATCTATTAATTTCTGATGAAGGTGCATTAGCAGAAATTGGTATAGTAGTCGGCTTAATTAGCAAATACTGGATAGGTGACTTAATTGGAGACGATTTAGATGTTAGAGAGTTTCTTAGAGCTTTTGATGGGTTTGACAAGTTCCCAGTTTTGACTCTAGCTAATAGGATGTCTGAAGACTACTTTAGGCAATATCTTTTAAATCAAGTTTTACAGCCAATTAGTGATGCCAATCTTTTCAAAGACGTATTAAATTGGATTACCGATAAGTATGTCTCTGCTTCAAATCAATCGGTTGAATTGTTTAACAAATACTTAACTTTGGCTTGTAAGCATCTCCAATTTTGTGAAGAAATATTGCCTAATATCAAATTATTAAATTCCTTAGGGCAATGGGAAAATCCTTCTAAGCTATGTGATGGAAAGCAATTTACTGGCATCGTCCCAGAGTCTATTTTAAATTCAGAGCATAGAGACATCCTTGGTTCATATCTAGACTCTAGAGTCAATTCAAGAACAGCATCAGGTACATTAGTAGTAAACCCTTCTAGTCATCAAAACAATGCAGAAACTTTAGAACAGTATTTTAAGCCTTGGCTCCCTTATATTCCTTCTGAACTGATAGGCTTATTTGTATGTCTGCTAACTGGATCTGATGAACAGACTAGACAGCTTGCCCAAGGATATCTTCAAAGAAGAGATTTTGAAGATTTGAGAAGTAGATTAGTTTTTGGTACTGATGTCAGAAGTAGACACTTTGTAATCCAGACTGTATCTGATTCTAATCAAACTATCGAGGTGCAAAATTTATTCGGCGATTGTATAAGCACAATGAGAACTTCTAGCGAAAATCTAGAACATATATTTATTGGAAATCTAAATCGTGAAACGACTCAAATTTATCTTAGAGAATTTCCTATAACTAGTAACAACTCGCATCAATTAAAGGATATTTTATTTAGATCTGTCAAGAAATTTGGTGATATTAATGTCTCTAGTCAGCGCATTGAAGAAGTTTGGGAAGATATTCGTACATCTCGGCAATTAGATATTGAGGTAACTAGAAAGCATATTCTTGAGGATTTACGTCATACTTTGGATACCTTAGGAGTTAAAAATAGAAACGACGAACTCAAACAAAAATTGAAGAGATGGGAAGAGCTACGCTATCAACTCACTGCCGAAGAAAGGCAAAGCTCACCTGCTTTAAGAGCAAGACAGTCTATAAAGCAAGAAGAAATTAGTAGAACTATTACTGAGATTGAGAATCTAGTGACTAATAATCTAGATGTCAGTCATCATGTTTTGGAATCAATTCGTTGCAAAATTGGTTGCGGACAATATGGTTATGATGTAAATAGTATTCCCTTTGAACTATTTCAAAACGCTGATGATGCGTTAACAGAGTTACTAGGAATGACAAACAATGCACTAGATGATCGAAAGAGAACTTTTGTATTTGAAATAAGTCTTCAAGGGCTGAGAATCATGCATTGGGGAAGACCTATAAATGTATTTAATTTACCAAATGCTGGAGCTAATAATGATTTTAGCGATCGCGGTTTTGATCGTGACCTGTTAAAGATGTTATCTTTCAACATCTCTGATAAGTCAGAGAATGTAACTGGAAAATTTGGACTAGGATTTAAGTCAGTTTATCTGATCTGTAATGAACCTAAAGTCATTAGTGGAGATATGAGCTTTTCCATTGAATCTGGCTTATTACCTGTGGCTTTGCCTAGAACTAATCAAGCAGAGCAAGATTATCAATTAATAAAAGGTTATAAACAGAGCCTAACAGAGATCGTTCCTAATATAGACGGATTGGGCGGTACTTTAATCGATCTACCTTTTGATCAAAGTTTGAATACCAACCCTCAAGAAATCGCTCATGAATTTAAGACCTCTCTGGGTCTATTACTAGCTTTTTCTAGATCGCTTAAAAAATGCAAGTTTGCTGACCGATCTCAAGATAGGGTAGTGGACATCAACTGGAATGCAACCAACCTTTTCAATAGTAACCGCATTGCAGTGGGTCAGATCAAGCTTAATAATGAGCAAGGGTGGCAAACGCACAATACTCTATGTTTTCAATTAGATGACGCAGCAATTGCGATCGTATTTCCTCAGAATCTATCAGACAAGAGATCTCCTCTGAATGGTCTACCAACTTTCTGGGTAACTGCTCCCACCAAGGAGAAATTAGGCTTACGTTTTGCTATTAATGGAAAGTTTGACATAACCACTGGCAGAACTAGCTTAGATCGTAACTCTCCTAATAATTTAGCAACTGCCCAAAATATTGGTGAAAGTCTAGCAGACGCATTAATCCAGCTTTTTGACTCGACTCAAACTACTCTTGCACCTTTAATTGAGGCGCTAGAAATTGAGAATAATGTCAGTGCCTATGACTTCTGGCAGTTTATATGGGAAGTGTTAGCAGTTGATTGGCTTAAAAAAGATCTTGATGAATCAGCAAAAAGCATCTTGAAAGCTATATTTGGTAAATTTGAAGCTGAAAATAGTGGTATAGGAAAACTCATAACTAGACATCGTGCATTGCCAAATGGCTTGTCTGGTAACTATCAATGCTTAGTTTCTGTTCCAGACGTGAAATACGTTCTTCAGGGATTTATCTCTAAACAAGAGCATGAAGGGTGTTTTCGACTGATTACGTCTTGGTCAGGATTTCAATCAAATTGTTCACCGAATAAAGTTGTAAATGCTAGCAATTGGGAAATAGTTAGAAAATTATTGGGCAGTTCGATATCAAATAGATCATTTAGAACTGTCAGTTTTCATAAGATTTTATCTTGGGAAATTGGTGAGGAAGATGTAAATTCTATTATCCCTGATCAAGCTTCGCGTGTTGGAGAAGTTTTAACAGACGAGCTTTTAAGAAAAATTCAAATATCTGAATCTGGTGAATATCAGGAGATCAGAAATATTTTGCAAACCGCACTATTTCGCAATCAAAATGGTGAATATATTAATCCATCTAATATTTTAATTAGTGACGCAAGGGAGCGAGAAGAGCAACTATTAGCTGCATTTGCCCCTAATGATCGCTTACTAAACGAAGATTACATAGATAGTGGAAGAACTTTTTTCTTAATATGTCGGGAACGAAGAGAAACAATTAGCCCTGAAGAAATGACTGGATGGGCAATCCGTGCGAATACTAGTGAAATGCAAAATGCTGTTCTTGAATATCTGAATAAGGGAGAGAAGAAACAATTATTTACTGAGATATTGAAAAATTCAAAAAATTCAATTATTGGAACTTGGATGGAAAACAACCAAGCTATTCAGGCAATATTAACTGTTAATGCCTATCAGTTGAGAGTTAATGAAGCGATCGAAGGTATACGTTCTTGGGAGCAAATAACTGTTGATAGTAACGATTTAGCTGGATATATACCTAATAATGACGACTATGAGCCTGATGATGTAGTTGTGGTAACCCCTGATGACCTTTTGCGTAGAATCTCTCAATGGTGGGAAGCTAATTGTAGTCAAGAGATAGACATGTATAACCAGCGTTTATATCCCATAGAATTTAATGATTTGCGTAACCGAATTCTGGAAGATGATCGAAGTGCTTGGATGATGTTATTTTTTCTTGGATTTACCCACAAAATGGGAAGAACTACCCATGAAGCTCACCGAAACTTCATGCGTTTTTGTTTATACAATGGTTGGTGGGATATTTTTTCAAGACCAGATCCACAGAACTTTCACAGCGACTGGATGAACGTTCTTGATCAATATATCGATCCGCAGGTTGATCGTACTAAATGGAATTATTGGATGGAAAAATTCCCATCTATTTACCGTACTGCCAGATATCTGGATCAGTACATACACATCTTTAAAACAATTGATCAACACACATTTATTAATCTGGCTCAAATCACTGCACCAGCTATAAATCCCGCGTTTCAAGGTAGCACTCTAAATGCACCTCCACTAAATCTAGGTATTGGTGTAAATTTTGTAATCAGAGAGCTAGTTCGTCTTGGAGTAATACATCCCACAAATCAAGTAATTCAGCACTGTTTTGTCCCTCGCTACAACGTGAGACGACTATTAACCCGTTTGGGATGCTTAGGGCTGGATAACCCTAATCCTACATACTCTGGATTTATTTCTAGCTTCCTAGCTGAGAAAATCAATGAGTTGTCACTAAATATTTCACCTGCATTTGAAAATGCTTTTGATATCCCATTTGAATTATATTCTGGGAACTCTGAAAGAGTAAGAGATCTACAATTAGATAGCATTCCAATTAGAGAAGACTATGACTTTATTGATGAGGAGAACTAAAAGTGACCAGAATATTTAAAAAAGGCGATCGCGTAACTCATGCCTTTTTTGGTACAGGAGAAGTTCGACTAGACGATGATGTTACCGTTATAGTTCGGTTTGATAGTGGGGATATACAGGAATGTCCTAAGCACGAAATTAAACTCTTGCAATCCTTACAAGAAGCACTTCTATCCTCGGAATGGCATGATTCGACTGAAGTATTAGCCAAAATTCAGGCATTAGCAGTCAGATCGATTAATGATGTATGGGGTGTTTTTTCCTTAGCACGAATTGATTTATTACCCCACCAACTTTGGGTTTGTCGTCGAGTTGTACAAGAAATGCCCACGAGGTGGCTAGTGGCTGATGATGTCGGACTTGGAAAAACTATTGAAGCAGGCTTGATTCTCTGGACATTGCTTAATAAAGGGGTAGTTAAACGTATCCTCATACTTTGCCCTGCTTCGCTAGTCGAGCAATGGCAGTACCGTCTACGCACAATGTTTGATATTCGCTTAACGAAATATACAACCGAAGCAGACACTCCTAAGAGTGATTTTTGGAATACTAATCATCAAGTCGTTGCCTCATTACCTACACTGAGGAAAGATAGCCGAGGTCGTCATAAACGGATGTTTGAAGCTGAGCCTTGGGATCTACTAATCATTGATGAAGCACATCATCTTAATGCCGACGAAAAAGAAATGACGCTTGGTTACAGCTTTATTGATCGTCTCATCAACGAATTTAAAAGAGTTAAATCAGCAGTTTTCTTTTCTGGTACACCTCATCGTGGTAAACACTACCAATTTTTTGCACTTTTAAAATTATTGCGTGATGACTTATTTAATCCCAAACTGGCTGTTTCATCAGAAATAAATCTACAAACTCAAATGCGATCGCTGCGCCATGTGATGCTTCGTAATAATAAGCAGTCTGTCACTGATATGAAAGGGAAAAAGCTTTTTTCGCCTCATACGGTATCTTCTGAAACATATAGCTATTCAGAATCTGAAGCAGAATTTTATGAAAAGCTAACCGAGTTTATTCTTACAGGTAAAGCATACGCATCTGGACTTGATGATTTCAATCAGCGAGCTGTTATGTTAATTCTTACCTGTATGCAAAAGCTTGCTTCCAGTTCAGTTGCAGCAATTAGGCGTGCATTAGAAAGACGTTTACAACGTAATAGAGAAAATTTAAAGAAGCTAGAAGTAGCCCAGCAACAAAAACAGAAGATTGATCGTACATTTATCTCACAGTTTGAAGAAGAAGATATCCAAACAAGCGATGAACTATCTCAACTAGAAGAAGAAATACTGGTATTAACTGAAAACTTACGTCTTGTTGAAAATGAAATACCTTGGCTAGAGGATTTGATTAATGCTGCCCAAAAGGTAGAGACAGAGACAAAAATTATTGCAATTCTAAATATCTTAGAAACTCGTTTTGCTGATCGCCAAGTTCTATTTTTTACAGAATACAAAGCGACTCAATCACTTCTAATGTCTGCTTTAATTTCTCGTTATGGAGATGGTTGTATTACCTTTATTAATGGAGAGGAAAAGGCAGAAGGAGTTAAAGGACATACAACACCGCTATTTGAAAAGCGAGAAAATGCTGCCAAGAAGTTCAACGAACGTGAAGTACGCTTTCTTGTGTCCACAGAAGCAGGTGGCGAAGGTATTGACTTGCAAGAGAACTGTTACTCACTCATTCATATCGATTTGCCATGGAATCCCATGCGTCTACATCAGCGTGTGGGAAGATTAAATCGCTATGGACAAAAGCACATTGTAGAAGTTGTGACACTGCGTAATCCTGATACGGTCGAAACTCGTATTTGGGATAAACTTAACCAGAAAATCGAGAATATTATGCAGTCGTTAGATGCAGTAATGGCGGAACCAGAGGATTTACTGGAGCTTGTGCTAGGGATGACATCACCGAAATTATTCCAAGAAATATTTAGCGAAGCTAATGGAAAGAAAGAAGATCTAAACCAATGGTTTGATCGCAAAACTGCAAAGTTTGGGGGTAAAGATGCGATTGCTACTGTACGCGAAATGGTTGGCAGTTGCGACAAGTTTGACTTTCAGCAAGCGTCCCCACTTCTTCCACAGGTAGATTTGCCAGATCTGCGACCATTTTTTATTAATATGTTGCATATTAATAAACGACGAATTACCCAAGCTCCTGAAGGACTGTCTTTTATTACCCCTGATGATTGGTTGGTAGAACCAGCGATCCAAAAGCGTTACGAAAATATGCATTTTGAGCGCAGTCGTCGCGATAAATCTGCAATGCCCACTTTGCTAGGAGTTGGTCATCGATTATTTGCTCAAGCCTTACAACAAGCAATTGATTTACCTGTGGGTGTTACCTGCCTAATCAACCTTGAGCATCCTTTGTTTGTTTTTAGGATTGCCGATCGCGTAACTAGTAAACAGATGAATGTGCGACAGGCGATCACTGCAATTACAGGATACTCTAATCAATTTGTACTTTTAAAAGATTGGCAATTGCTCCAACAGCTTAACCAACTATCTAGCAATCCAAATTCTGATCTAGTAAATAAATCAGGTGAATTTATCTATCAACAACTAGAACAAGCAGAGATTTTTTTGAGAGCAAATCTACATATACTTGACTTACCTTTTCAAATACCAACTTTACAAGCGATCGCAATTTTTTATCCAGCTTGCAACAAAATTATCTGACCCAACCCAAGTAATTTGTATCCTATCGAGCGTTATCTACTTAATTGGGAAAGCAATAGCCGTTTCTTAAACCACTTCACCAACTACCCGTAACCCAAATCCCGCTTGAGTCATAAAATTCTCCCCGTTGCTCAAGTTTGAAATCACCTAATAGTAAACCCAGCCAAGTTTCGATGATTGGCAGTTGTACAGCCTTTTGCAAATCCATTAAACGTATTGGGTAAGAATTATTCGTAATACAATGCGCGATCGCCTCAACCCAAGCCGAAACATCTTCAGCATGAGCTGTACTAATCGCCCGTTCAAATTCCTCCTCCACACTAAGCAAACTTTCCTGCTCCAAAGCTTGAATCAAAACCTCCTTATGAATTGCGCCAACAATCGAATTACCATGTTTCGTTGGTTCAGGAATCTTCCTAGGTAAACTTTGCAAAGGCTCAATAAACTGGTCAAAATCAACCATCATCGACTGACGCACATAACGATCAAAAGCATCATCAGACATGATCGGCTCGCCCTTTACCGCACGCGAATGTAATTCCTCAAATAAAAAATTAGAGCGGTCGCAAAACAAATCAGCAATCTGACATACCGCTTCTCCTGCTATTCGTAACTGCGATCGCGTATCAAGATCAACCAGTGTCAAATCTAAAAGTTTAAACACCATTAGAAAATTTGCATCTTCAGGAGTCTGTCTCGCAGTCGAAATGACATCCCATAAATCCAACTCAAGCTGTTTAACTTTCATCGCATCTCTAAAAATTAATTGGGATGACAAGGACAAGGACGCAAAGGACAAAGCCAAGGATCGAGACGTTCTTGACTAGCAAATTTCTTAATCCCATAACTTGACTCTATCAAAACCAATACTTTCTGGACATAAGTATGAACTTGGGTCGCAACCATTCCCGCACAATGAATCGGTGGAACCGCTGCGAACTTTTTTTGTCCTTGCCAAACTTGCGCGGAGATCGCATGAATCGGTGTATCAGTTCCCGACTGTCGATAAACCACTAACACAGCCCAAAAGATTGAGGCGAATTCATCCGTATTTACAGCTAAGTTATCATCAGAATCAGTTAGTTTGCGAGAGCGAATCAGATTGCGGCGATCGCGATGACGGGCATAGGAACGGCGACTATAGCAAACCGCAGGATTCCAACAGCGATCGCCCAACTCACCATGAAGTTCTTGAGCCTGAGCCGCCGAAAGCATCGCACACTTTTTACACTTCTCGGGAATAGCTTTAGTCATCAGAAGCCTTTAGGCAACAATTACCCAAACAATTACGCGAACTGCGAATACAGCCAGACTCAGCAAATCTGTGACCATGTTTCTCCACCGTTGGTTTAGCCAACCAAAACAGAGGAATACCCGTTAACTTCCAAGTTAAGCGACCAAACGAATGTAAAACATCCCAAGCCTCCTCTTGTGAAGGCTCTGCGAGAAACTCATCTAATTCAGAACAAAATGCATCCCAAAGCGATCGCACAGTTGGAGCATGACATTGATCGTAAACCTGTATACCTTGCTTATAAGCCTCAGTTAGATTGCCACTCATTAGTAAAACTTGGTAAACGATATTAGAAAATCTAACACAACAGCCCTACTTGTCACAGAGTATTCTAACAGCAAATAATTGTCTCTTATTTGCCATTAAATTTATACGAATAAGTATTTATGCTCATTGCTGTTAACGCATTTTAAAGGTTTGAAGACTTTGCTTGGCGCGTTGCGATATATTGAAGGGGTATCTGCCCGTTAGTTAGCTGTCACTATGCAAAAATGGTTTAATACCGCTGGTCCTTGTCAAGCTGATATTCATTACATGTTGCCAGCTACAGAGCGGTTACCTGAAATAAAGAAGCTGATTGACCAACGTAACTACTTTGTGATCCATGCGCCAAGGCAGACTGGTAAAACTACTGCAATGTTGACCCTAGCGCAGGAACTCACAGCTAGTGGTGAATATACATCTGTAATGGTATCGGCAGAAGTGGGGTCAACCTTCCCCGATGAACCTGAAAAAGCAGAGCAGGTAATTTTAGCAGCATGGCGAGATGCAGCAGATTTCTGGCTGCCAGACGAACTTAAACCACCAACCTACGATCTAAGTCAGCCACCACAGCATATTGGTAATTTTTTAAAGGTATGGTCGGAGACTTCATCAAGACCATTGGTAATATTCATTGATGAAATAGATTCTTTACAAAATCAAGCTTTGATGACTGTGTTACGACAACTAAGGGATGGATTTCCGCGCCGTCCACAGGGATTTCCACAGTCAGTTGCCTTAGTTGGTATGCGTGATGTGCGGGATTATAAATATGCGTCAGGAGGAAGCGATCACCTAAATACTTCTAGTCCTTTTAATATCAAAGTACGCTCCTTTACGTTGAGCAACTTTACCCTTGAGGATGTGAGAAAACTCTATCATCAGCATACAGAAGCCACCGGACAAATATTTACACCAGAAGCAGTTGATTTAGCCTTTCATTTGACACAGGGTCAGCCTTGGTTAGTGAATGCGATCGCTAAGGAAATAGTTGAATACATTGCTAAAGATCCATCTATTCCCATTACTGCCGAGTTAGTGAATCAAGCGAAGGAAATACTGATTAAGAGACAAGATACGCATCTGGATAGCCTTGCAGAAAGACTGAGGGAAGATAGAGTTAGGGGTATTATCCAACCAATTCTGTCAGGGCAAGAGTTAGTAAATATGCCCGAAGATGACTTACGCTTCGTACTCGATTTAGGGTTATGTAGCCAAGATAGTAGAGGAGGCATCCAAATTGCCAATCCGATCTATCGAGAAATTATCCCTAAGGTATTGGCATCAATTACGATCGCGTCATTAACCTCAATTGCTCCAACATGGTTAGATAATGATGGTAACCTCAATCCTCAAGCGCTGTTAGATTCTTTTATATTATTCTGGCGGCAGCATGGAGAGCCTTTGTTTGACAGTACACCCTATCCAGAGATTGCGCCTCATATAGTATTGATGGCATTTTTGCACCGTGTTGTTAATGGTGGTGGCACGTTGGAAAGGGAATATGCCATTGGTTCGGGAAGAATGGATATCTGTTTGCGATATGGTAAGGTAACTTTGGCGATGGAGTTAAAGGTATGGGCTAATAAAAGACCAGATCCACTTAAGGAAGGATTGCCGCAGTTGGATAAGTATTTATCGGGATTGAGTTTGGATACAGGTTGGTTGGTGATATTCGATCGCCGCAAGGGTTTGCCACCGCTAAGCGATCGGACTACGACGGAGAATGTCATTAGTCCCGCAGGGCGAGAAATAATTGTAATTCGAGGCTAAAGACTGCTTGCTATGTCAATACCTGAGCCAATTCTAGTTGTTTACGGCGAATCGCCCAAAGCGATCGCGACAACAGACTTACGTCAAGCAAGGGTTGATGAGTTCTTATCATCAAGGTCTTTACAGCCGAAGAGTCGTAAGGCTTATCAAGCAGACTTGCGGATATTTATGGATTGGTGCGATCTGGCTTGGGTGGATGTGAGTCGTCGCAAAGTGACACAGTTTAAAACTTTTTTGTTGAAGGAACGTGAGTTGGCGCTGAGTTCGGTGAATCGGGTGTTACGGACTCTGAAATCGTTTTATCGATGGATGTTGCTATCGGAATATGTGGTTGCCGATCCGACGATTGGGATTCAGCAGGAGCGATTACCCGATCCTGTGGCAAAGGATTTGGAAGATGAGGAGGTGTTGCGGATTTATGAAGCGATCGCCTTGAGTAAAATGATGTTACGCGATCGGGCTTTGTTTTCGATTTTGTTGCATGGATTGAGAGCAGAGGAGGTTTGTCGTTTGAATGTTGAGGATTATGTGAATGGGGAATTGGTGATAAAAGAAGCGAAGTGGGATAGTAAGGGAGAAGTACCTTTGACGAAGTTAGGTATTCAGGATTTGGATGCTTATTTGGATTGGAGGAGTGAGCAAGAAGGAGAGATATCGCCTGAAAGTCCTTTGTTTGTATCTTGCTCAAATCGTAGTCAAGGTAAGCGACTGACCTACTGGGGGATTCGTCATGTGATGGATGATTTGGCTGAGAAAACGGGGATTGATTTGCATTCGCATCGGGGCAGGCATACGTTTGCGACAAATTTGATTGTGAAGTATGAGTTAGATCCATCCTTAGCGATGGAACTGACTAGACATCGAGATGTAAGGAGTTTTAGGCGTTATACCAATCGCAAAAATAAGATTGCAGCGAAACGAGCCTTTCTAAAAGCATCCGAAAAATTTGATAAAAAGGAAAGATTTATTGAAGTTTGTGAAATACAACAGTAGATATGTCACGATTTTATTTTGCGGAATTGACTTACTATGAAAATTTTACTAGTAGAAGATGACGATCGCATTGCTCGTCCTTTGATTGAAGATCTGAGAGCGCAAAAGCATAGCATCGACTATGCTAGAGATGGTTTAGAAGGTTGGGAGTGGACGCAGGCGATCGCCTATGACCTAATTCTACTAGATGTAATGTTGCCGAAGCTGGATGGAGTGAGTCTTTGTCGGCAGTTACGTTCTAATGGCTGTAAAGCGCAGATATTGATGCTTACTGCTCGTGACAGCATTTCTGATAAGGTTGTAGGCTTAGATGCTGGGGCTGATGACTATTTAGTTAAGCCATTTGATTTAGAAGAACTATCAGCGCGTATGAGAGCATTGGCACGCCGCAGCCCAGATATAAAGCCTGAAATCTTTCACTATGGAGCATTAAGTCTTGATTCTGGTAGTCAAATTGTTAGTTGCGGTGGACAGCCACTCTCGCTTACATCAAAAGAGTTCATGATTTTAGACTACTTGTTGCGAAATCCGACGCAAGTATTTACGCGAACTGCTCTAATGGATAGGATATGGGAATTTGATAAACAGTCAGGTGAAGATACAATTAGAACACATATTACTAATTTGCGACGCAAATTGAGAACGGCTGGGAGTTCAGACACATTTATTGAAACTGTTTATGGGGTTGGGTATCGACTTGCGTTTGTAGATCGAGGCTAATAATGTTTACAAAGATTCGTTACCGTTTACTGCTGTCTTTTCTGCTTGTATTGATGGCAATATTAACTTCGCTTGGTGTAGTTGTGCGATTTCTATTTGTACATAGCTTAAGTCAGCAGGCAACTGAAAAACTCACTACGTTGGGACATGGAGCTTCTAGTAGTCTTGAGTCAGAGAATGGTCAAATTAAATTTAAAAGTGACTTTCCTCAGCAAGCCCTTTTAGCCAAAGATCAAGCATTAGAATGGTTTGATATTCAAGGAAAGCCGATTTCTCATCAGGGACAATTAATTATAAGTCTTCCATTTGCTGGTGAAAATACAGTACAAATCCAATCAGGGAATCCTCGCGTGCAATCGGTAACTTTGCCTGTGGTTAGCAATGATGATGGGATGCTGATCGGATATGTTCGTGCTAGTCAGTCGTTAGTGGAATTTGATGAGTCTGTGCGACATCTAGACTGGGGGATGTCAGGTGGTGCGGTTGTGGCTCTTTTATTAAGTGGTATTGGAGGACTCTGGCTGACTCGACAATTTATGCAGCCCATTGAGCGCAATTTTGAGCTTTTAAAGCAGTTTACTGCCGATGCATCCCATGAGTTACGCAGTCCGTTGATGGTTATTTCCAGTAATGCTCAGGTGGCGTTGCGATACCCAGAGGGCATTCGTACAGGAGATATCGCAAAGTTTGAGGCGATCGCTGATGCAACTAAACAGATGACTCGTTTAACAGAAGATTTATTACTGCTAGCGAGAACTGACAATTTACTTAAAGAGCAGTATCAGGATGTGAATTTAAGCGAGTTACTAACCGAACTTATCGAATTTTATAGTCCTCAAGCCGAGACAAAATCAATTGAATTACAATTTTTAGCAGATAAGCCGATTTATACTTTTGGCGATCGCGCCCAGTTGCGAAGATTGTTTACTAATTTGATAGCAAACGCTATTCAGTACACATTAGCGGATGGTAGGATTGAACTAGATTGTCAAATAATTGGACAGCGCGTGCTAACTTCCGTTCACGATAATGGAATTGGAATTGCGCCCGATCAAGTTGATAAAGTTTTTGAGCGCTTTTGGCGATCGGAAACCTCTCGTACTTATCACGCGGGTAGTTTTGGACTGGGATTAACGATCGCCCAAGCGATCGCTAATCAGCATGGCGGTGAAATTTCTGTCACCAGCAAACTAGGAGTTGGTAGTTGCTTTACCGTTTCTCTGCCGCTTTTGGTTAAGGGTTAATAAAGTCACAAAAGTCACAATTACAACCAGAAAAAGAATACTCGTCATGGTCGTACCTAAACCAAAGCCACCATTTGCTAATGGTTGGGATAATAGATCGCCGATAGAAGCACCAAGTGGGCGGGTCAAAATGTAAGCTAGCCAAAATGCTAAGATTCCATTCATTCGGAAGTATTGATAACTGATGGTGATAATAGCGATCGCAGTGCCAAATATTAGTGCTGCTTGGGTATAACCTAGCTTCAAAGTCTCAGCAAGAAGGTCTCCTGTTGCTGTACCCAAGGCAAATGTAAATAAAATAGCTGCCCAGTAGAAAAGCTCTCTTTTAACTGTATTGATAGAATGCATGGCTAAAGTCTTTTCGGTGAAATACCAGAAACCAAAAATCACGGATAGTACGACACTAAATGCGATCGTAGTTGTCACCAAACTAATACTAAAGATATCTATTAAACTATCTGTAATTAATGTACCAGTCACGCTCATAAAAACGACTACAATCCAATAGCTCACGGGTATATAGCGTTTAAGTCTAAACTGATTCAAAAGTAACATTAGTAATATGCCGCTCATAATATAGGATGTATTGACTAAGCCAAGTTTCATCTCCATATTCAAATAATCAGCCGCAGTTTCACCTACCGTAGTTGCCAAAATCTTAATAATCCAGAAAGCAACTGTAACCTCTGGAACCCTGTTTAACACTTTTTGCATAATCATAGTATTTTTTCTGGTTGATTTTTAAAATTGCCTAAGTATTGAGTTTTAATTAGGAATAAATAGAGTAATTTCTTATTCACCCCCAGTGAAATTTAAATTGCAAACTTTTTACTTGCCCAGAGTAATAGAAACGTTGCTATTACAGAGCAACTAGAAGAGAAACCAAAGGCACTTGTAGCGCCAAATCTCTCATAGAGCCAACCAAAGATAATCGAAGCTGGTAACAGCATTAAACCACTCACTAAATTAAACCAACCATAGGCTGTTCCCAACAAGGATGTAGGAGCTAGATCGGCTACCAGTGCTTTTTCTACACCTTCAGTAGCTGCTAGAAATATTCCATAAAATGCGAACAATCCAAAAATTACTATGGGAGTAGATGAACTTAATAGTCCTAAGCAAATGTAAAATAAGCCATAAGATAACCATCCCATCGTAATTAGGCGAATACGACCAAATCGATCGGATAGTGCTGAAAGTGGTGTGGAAAATACGGCGGCAATTGCCGAAATAGTCGCCCAAGCCAAAGGTACTTGCACTTCTGATAAACCTAACTCTTTGGCTCTAAGAAGCAAAAACATATTAGATGAGTTGCCAAGAGTGAAGATTGCCACAGCTAAAAGATAGCGTTTAAAGTTAACTGGTAGTTCCTTAAAGTTCCAACTAAATCTTCTATTTCCTGATTGAACTACTGTTGCCTGAGGTTCTTGAATCAGTAGAGACATTCCGAAACAGAGTGTGGCCGGAATAATCGAAATCAGAAATAGGTCTTTAATTTTGTAACCAAATCCTAGAAGTAAAGCGGCTAAGATTGGACCGATTACAGCTCCCGCATTATCCATGCCACGATGCAGACCAAAAGCTAAACCACGGTTTTCTGGAGAAACACTTGCCGCTAACATGGCATCTCTTGGAGAACTTCGTAAACCTTTGCCCACACGGTCAATCATGCGAATAAACAAGACTCCCACCCAATTGTTAGCAATTAAGACCAATGGGCGGCTAAAACCAGCTAAGCTGTAGCCAATAACTATCCAAGGCTTGGCAGAATTAGTGAGATCCATAATTACTCCAGACAACAGCTTTAGAAAGCTACTGGTGGCTTCAGCAATACCCTCAATAATCCCCAAAGATTTTGGACCAACCATGAATACAGATGCCAAATACACAGGAATCAGTGGATAGAGCATATCGCTGGCGGTGTCGTTCAGAAGGCTGATTAATCCGATTAGCCACACATTAGGAGGCAGTCGTTGTAAGGTAGTGAGCAAAATTAAATTCCTAGATGATTCACTAAATTATGATAAGGACTTCTAAGTTAATTACCTTATGAAGAGGATTTTAAGACCACAATTCATTCTCCCCGCTTTGGATTGAGGAGCGAGGAATAACGTTTCTGTATGACGTTAGTAAGTTATTCTGACATTCAAAAATCTAGCCCAGATTTTTGAATGTCAGAATAACTTTTTATTTAGCCATCATCATTGGTTTCGCCATCACCATCGCCCATTCCTGTTTCGGAAACTTGAATGCTACTGCGAACGTGATTACTTTCACCTCCCCCATTGTTCAGGCTTTCGGTAGACAGGACACGACCGTTACCAGCATCGACTATAACTTCCTTCTGAGCGATCGCGACAGAATAGACAAGACTGCCATTCTCATTCTCTAACTTCACTGAAGTTGCCTTACCAGCAACAGCGGCTTCTGCGGCTTGTTGTGCTTGCTGAGGCGTGATTTTTGCCAAGTCGCGGAGTTTGGCAGACTGAGTTGCATCCATTTGATCGTCTTTGGCTTCACCAGTTTCGCGAGATTCAGAAGTTTCGCGATCGGCAACTTCTATAGCTGCTGGTTTGGCGGATTGCATGGGGATAGCGCGAGCAGCTTTTGCCAAACCACCAATACCGACTAGTCCGACTAGAGTCGCAACTAGAATTGCCTTTGTCGAAGTTTTCATCACAAGTAACCTTGATTTATTGGTTTTCGTTTCAAACTATAGAGATAAATAATCAAGAAGTTTGAAAGGGCGTATTCAAAACGCAAAAAGGAAATATCTTGATTGGAATAGTGATTGCTAAGTTATGAGTGATGTTACGTGGAACCCTCATTCTCTAACCCCTTCTCCCGCAGGAGAAGAGGAGCAAAACTCATATTATTTTCTTTTCCCCCTCTCCTGCGGAAGTGGGGCTAGGGGTGAGGGGGGTACAGACTTCCACGTCACACCAGTTATGAAATGAAATCAATAAATATGGGACTCTTTCTAAGTTCTTGATTATTTATCTCTATAGTTTGTCTCATCACACAATATGAAGTTCAATTTGATGAGTGATTGTTCCAGATGAGACGAAATATGAAAAGATGAATAGGAAACAGAAAGATATTCTCAGTAAGGTTCCAGAAGTAATTTTGAACTTTTGGGTTATAAAAATCCTCGCTACAACCCTTGGCGAGACTGGCGGAGATCTCGTCTCTATGTCAATGAATCTTGGCTATCTCGTCAGTACGGTCATTTTTACAGCCATATTTATCGTTGCGGTAATTGCTCAGGTTTTTGCAAAAAAATTCCATCCTATCCTTTACTGGGTAACGATTATTGCAACAACAACAGTGGGAACGACCTTAGCGGATTTTGTAGATCGTTCTCTTGGTATTGGTTATGCGGGCGGGACGACAATATTGCTTATCTTGCTTTTTAGTTCGTTATTTATTTGGTATCGCACGCTTGGTTCGATCGCTGTTGATACTGTGAGTACGCCCAAATCTGAAATATTCTATTGGGTCACAATCATGTTTTCGCAGACATTGGGTACTGCGCTTGGGGATTGGACAGCCGATACCGCAGGGCTTGGGTATAGTGGTGGAGCAATATTGTTTGGGGCGGTTTTGGTTGCGATTGCGATCGTGTATTACCGAACAAATATATCGCGAACCATGTTGTTTTGGGCAGGATTCATCCTTACCAGACCACTTGGCGCAGTTGTCGGCGACTTTCTAGACAAACCTATAAGCAAAGGTGGTTTGGAGTTAAGCCGCTCCACAGCGTCAGTCACGATTCTCGTGTTAATTGTGGCGTGTATCTTTATCTTTCCGCAGAAACCAGCAAAACAAAGACATTGAGTTCTGAATGAATGTGATTCGGTTAATGTTGACACCTAATGCTTTTCTACTTATTAAATACTCTCTTTAAAAATTATGTTATTGACTGCGATCGCTCCTGCTGAGGCTGTAGACCTTGGATTTGTGCAATTAGGTTTGCTTAAAGTAATTTTTTTGGGAATTGTGCAGGGAATTACCGAACTATTACCCATTAGCAGCACTGCTCACCTCCGTATTGTCCCCAGTTTACTCGGATGGCAAGACCCTGGTTCCGTATTCTCAGCGGCTATGCAACTTGCTAGTTTAGGCGCGGTTTTAGCTTACTTTTGGCAAGATATCAAAAGTCTAGCTGGCAGTTCAATAAGAGCGATCGCCCATCAAGACTATCAATCTAAATCTTTCCGCTTAACTTTAGGACTATTGATTGGTACTATTCCCATTGGTATCGCAGGACTATTACTAAAAAAGACCCTAAATGCCCCTAATTCTCCTTTGCGTAGTCTTATAGTTATTGGCTGTGCATCTATTTTTATGGCTTTATTACTAGCGATCGCTGAGTTGCGAGGTAAAAGAGAAAGGAATTTTGAGAAACTTACACTTTTAGATGGACTATGGGTAGGAATTGCTCAAGCCTTTGCCTTAATCCCTGGAGTATCTCGTTCTGGTTCTACCTTAACGGCAGGATTATTTCTGAATATGGAAAGAGAAACTGCGGCTCGATTCTCGTTTCTGTTAGGATTACCCGCAATTATTCTGGCAGGAGCGGTAGAGTTACACTCCCTAACAAAGGCTGGATTAGATCTAAATGGCTGGTTAATTCTTGGGGCAGGTTTGACCTCTGCTAGCATATCCGCGTTTCTGGCTATTTTTGGACTGCTCCGATACTTAGAGAAGCAAAGTACTTGGTTCTTTGTTTGGTATCGCCTAGTAATGGGATTATTTTTATTGATTGGCTCAGTAATTGGGTTTCTTCGCTGAGATGTATATAAAAACCATGTGATATTCAATGTCTTGTAGCCTATTGGAAGATCAGGATTTCCTATAAAAAGATTTTATTAAAATGGGTGAATTTAACTATGTGCAGTCGAGACAGTTTAGCGCTTAGGAATATTTCAGTACATATGGAAACATCTAACACTGAAATTGATCAATTAGCAGAGACTCTAGGAGGCTATTGCTATAAAAGCCAAGCGAGTAAACATGGCTTATGTCAATCGTTTTTCTTTGAGAAGGAAGCAAATGCCACGCAGTTTTTTATAGATGTGTTTCGATTTTTTGAAGTAATCAGCGTTGGTTTTGATCAATCTCTATGAAAAATCCTTTGGCTACACTAAAAGAAACAAAATTTATAGCATTTCCTTAAATTATTGATTTTGGGAAATATTACTTTCTATTCATTTTTACTATCAAATAATCAGTCTAAATATTTTCTATGCAGCAATTAGTTAAGGTATGGATTAATCGCTTAAATTCTTGGAGCAGTTTTCGCGGATCTAGTATTGGTCTAGTTAGTTTTGTTGGTTGTCTTGCACTATTAATGGTCTTGGGGTGGCTGTGTCAAGAGGTCTGGGAGAAAGAAGCCTTTAGTTTTGACACTAATATTCTACTTTGGATTCATCAATCAGCAACCCCAATTTTAGATTCAATAATGCTCAATATTACAGGTTTAGCAGATCCACCAATGGTGGCTGCAATCTTCTTTGGTACTACATTCTGGCTTTGGAGAAAGCGAAAATATTCACAAATAAAAGTATTTGCGATCGCCTGTATAGGAGGGCTAGCTCTTAATGTGGGGTTGAAACTCTTTTTTGCTAAACCACGACCTCAACTATGGCATCAACTAATTGTAGAGACATCTTCTAGTTTCCCAAGTGGTCATGCTCTTGGATCAATGGTTGTATATGGATTTTTAGCATATCTATTAGCAACGGAATTCCCTCGATCTTCTCGATTAATTTATGCTGTAATGACTGGATTAATTCTATTGATTGGCTTAAGCCGTCTATATTTGGGAGTTCACTGGTTGACAGATGTGATTGCAGGTTATTTGGTCGGATTTTTGTGGGTGATCACTTGTATCTCGATCCTGAAAATTAATTTATCATCTCATGATGAAAATTAATTTTGCTTATTATATTGGATTGATTGCCAACCAATGTTTGGCTTACTGCTGTAATTAGTTTTTTGACAGATACTGTTAGCTTTATGCTTGAGCCACAACTTTATACATGTGAAACTGCATAATATTGAATTTCATCCTGATTTCATTTTCTTGATCTAGAATACAATCATCAATTTAAGACCCATATCAGAAAAGCTATCAATTACACGCAAGGTATATAAATACGAATGGATGTGAGACTTGTATAAATAATGACAATGCAGAGAGATGACTGGTTTCCTACTCCGATTTGGCACTTTGATATTCCAAATTATGAGCAGTTAAACAAAAAATTACTTCAGGCAATTTATGTTGAAAAGCAAAAAGACAATCAAGGTGTCAGTTGGTCAAATGGAATAGGATGGCATAGCAAAGACTATTTACATCAACGTCCAGAATTTCAAGATATTGCCCAAATCATTGTAACTAACGCTCTAGAGTCTGGAGAAGAAATTGGCTTTGACCTGAAAAGGTTCACAATGATACTTGGGAATTGTTGGGCAGTTGTAAATCCAAAGTTTGCCTTCAATTTTATCCATAATCATCCAAACTCAGTACTTAGTGGAGTCTATTATGTGAAAGCTGCTGAAAACTGCGGTGGTATTTTCTTTAAAGATTCTCGTGATGTTGCTCATATGTTTATGCCTTCGCTTGCCGAACTGACTCCTTGGACGCTCCAAAAGATTACCTATAAATCAACAGAAGGCAAAATGATAATTTTCCCAAGCTGGTTAAATCATGGTGTGGAACCAAATCTCAGCGATGAAGAGCGTGTTTGCATTAGCTTTAATATCAGTATGACTTATTTAACATTTGTATAAAATTAGAGTTGTAGGATGGTCAGAACGAAGCACCGCTCATCCTCAAGATTGAAAATCATATGAGAATTTTGCTAGTTGAAGATGAAGAAGATCTTGGTAAGGCTTTACAACGGAGCCTGAAGCAAGAAAAATATATTGTTGACTGGGTGCAAGACGGTGCGGAAGCATGGAGATATCTTACGAGTCCTGAAGTAAATTATGTGCTGGTAATTGTCGATTGGATGTTGCCAAGTTTATCAGGACTGGAAATATGTAAACGTTTGCGATCGCAGGGTAATTCGCTGCCAGTGTTAATGTTGACCGCGAAAGATCAGCTTGAAGATCGGGTGATGGGTTTGGATTCAGGGGCGGATGATTATCTCGTTAAGCCGTTTGGGATGGTTGAACTGATGGCTCGGCTGAGAGCGTTGCTACGGAGGCCGACTCAAGTTCAGTCACAAATCTTACAGGTGGGGAATTTGATTCTTGATTATGGGAAGTCAACAATTGCGATCGCTAATCAAAGTGAGATTGCTGAAGGTCTCATGCTGACAACTAAAGAATTTCAATTATTGGAGTACTTTATGCAACATCCTAATCAGATTCTTACTCGCGACCAGATTATGAATCGGCTATGGGAATTTCAATCCGAACCTGCTAGTAATGTTGTAGCAGCACAGATTCGTCTGTTAAGAAAGAAATTAGCAGAATATAGTTGTGATATCGGGATTGAGACAATCTATGGTTGGGGATATCGCTTGAATTCATGAATCATAATAAAATCTTTTTTGGAGCGCGTTTACATCTTGCGGGCTGGTATGCAGGAGTGATGGGAATCATTTTGACTCTATCAGGAGTCGGTATTTATCAGGTGATGGCTCATGCTCATTGGCAAGCAGTTGATCGCGAGTTAGAGTCCGTAGCTGGAACATTGCATGATAGTTTAGAGCCTCTGCTAATAGAAAGCGATCGTATCGATCCGAGCGTACAACAAACTCTTCCTAATCTTTGCGTCATCGGCGAGAAATGTGAGCAAGAATCATCCACAAGACATATTCTGGGCGCAATCCAACAAGAAAGTTTCTACGCATTATTTCTGACTCGGTCTGGAAACTTGATCGCCACAGTCGGGAAACTCCCAATAGGAATCGTCCCTAAAACTGGACAAGATGCTTGGCAAACAATTGAGGATCGAGAGGGAAATCGCTATCACCAAATCTCACTTTTACTTAAAAACAATCGTGGGAAATCATGGGGATATCTGCAAGTAGGGCGATCTCTGGCTGACTATGACCATCATCTCGAACAATCAAAACTGATATTGATCGTGAGTTTACCGATCGCTTTTCTGATTGTGAGCATAGCAAGTTGGTATTTAGCAGGTATAGCGATGAAACCAGTTTATTTCTCTTATCGTCAAATCCAGCAATTTACGGCTGATGCTGCCCATGAACTGCGTACTCCGCTTGCAGCAATTCGAGCTACAGTTGAATCTACTCTTAGTAGTGATGCGATTTCAGAACTAGAGTCAAGAGATATTTTACAAACAATCAATCGCCAAACGGTGCGCCTTTCAGAACTGGTGCAAGATTTACTTCTGCTTTCGAGGATGGATTTACAACTAATTGCTTTACAAAAGCAGGTTTGCTGTTTGAATGAAATTGTCAGTGATTTAGTTGAAGAAGTTTCGGCGCTTGCCATTCAGTCGGATATTGATCTAAAGCTGAAAATTGCTAATGAATCTGCAATTTATGTCAATGGTAACGAAGATCAACTCTATCGACTAATTCTCAATATTCTGATCAATGCGATTCATTACACGCCTGAGCATGGCAAAGTTGAAGTATCACTTGAGCAAATCGAACACCATGCGATCATCCAAATTCAGGATAATGGAATTGGTATAAGTTCTAGCGATTTACCCAACATTTTTGATCGCTTCTATCGAGTAAGTCACGATCGCTCTCGTAAAAAAGGTGGATCGGGGTTAGGGCTAGCAATTGCAATGGCGATCGCCATTGCTCATGGGGCTAGTATTCAAGTCAAAAGTGAGCTTGGAGAAGGTAGTACATTCACAATCAAGATTCCTTCTATTTTTTGTTAGGACATTTCATCATCATTTCATAACAATCCGTCATAGTTGAAATGTAAGCATTTAAACATTCAAGTTAATAGAGTCAATCATGAAAAAATTAATGTTTCTCGGCACAGTATTAGCAGCAACATTTGCATCTGTGTCCGCTACTTTTGCTACTCCTAGACTACCTAATCTACCCGCACCTCACATTGATGCAACTGAGGCAATACCAAATAACAAAGGTGCATCAAGTTCTACCTATTTCTTCCAAGTTCATGTCCAAGGACATACTCTTTCGAGTGTGACCATTGATTTACCTGAAGAGATTAAGGTCGGTGGGACTATTAGTGTAGTCGATCAACTCAATCGTTCTGTAGGAGCAACCGTTACGCCACAGGGTAACAAATCTGTAGTCTCTTTTGCTCAACCAGTTGCCACTGGTACAACTCTAAACTTCTATATGCGTGACATTTCAATTGCTTGGAACAAAAAAGACTTGATCCATCTAATTCCTGTTTCTGCAAAATTCGCAAATTTAGATGCAGATATTCCACTTGGACTTGTTCGCATTCAAACCTACGGTAAGTAAAAGATTATTCACACCAGCTTGTGAGATAAGGCGACAAAAGCAAAGCTTTTGCCGCCTTATCTTTGACAAAATTGAAATATTAAGATTTCATTCCTATTTCATTTTGTTGTGAGATGCTTGATATAACAGCAATTGCAATAAATTTTGAGTATAAAAGCTAGATTAAGCAAATGAGAATCTCCCAAAAATTTCGCGCTCCTATTGTTAAAGTACTTCTTAGTGTGATTTTGCTATCTAATCCTGCGATCGTACTAGCTCATGCGGGACATGGAGATGAATTTAAGGGAAATAACACAACTCAGATTACAGGAATCACTGTAGAGGATGAAGTTGCTAAATCTCTGGGAATTAAGGTAGAAACTGTAAAGCAACAGCCCCTAAAATTTGGTATTCAAACCACAGGACAGATCGAGACTTTACCAAACCAACAAGTAAAAGTGACCACTCCGATCAAAGGAACAATTGTCAATTTGCTAGTAGAGCCGGGGGCTTTAGTTCAAGCAGGTCAAGCTGTTGCGATTCTATCTAGCCCAGAACTAGCAGATTTACGAGTTAGTGCGCTGGAGAAAAAAGCAGATGCAAGTGGAAATGTTCTAACTTCTGAATCAAATTTACGTTTAGCTAGACAAAATCTCGAACGTCAGAAGCTACTTGTTGAATCAGATATCCGTCAGGCTCAGACTGAATTAAATCTAGACAAAGAGCGTTATGAGCGCGATAAGGAATTATTAGAGAAAGGTGCGATCGCCAGACGACAATTACAAGAATCGGAAGCAAAATTTGCTGCTGCAAGAGCCTCTCTAGCCAAGGCAGAAAGTCGCTTACCTTTGCTAGAAGCGCAAGCACAACTAGAAAGAGCAGAAGCTGATGTACAAGTATCTTCGATTAGAGTAGATCTCAGTACAGCAGCTTACTCAGCTCGATTAAATCAGCTAGAGGCAAGCGCAAACTCTAATGGCACGATTACGATCGCTGCACCAATTGATGGAGTTGTCAGCGATCGCGAAGCGACAATTGGCGAGTCAGTTGATGCAGCAGGAAAGCCTTTAATGACTATCGTCAATGATGAAAGAGTTCTCGCCACTGCGAATATTTACGAAAAAGATATAAGTAAAATCCGTATTGGTCAACCCGTACAGGTGAAAATTGCAGGACAGCCCTCGACTACAGTTTTTCAAGGCAAGGTGACAGTGATTGGTACTACCGTAGAAGGACAAAGCCGTATTGTTCCAGTGAAAGCTGAGATTGGCAATGTGAAGGGACAGTTAAAGGCAGGGATGTTTACCAATATCGAAATCCTCACAGATAGTGTTTCTGTAGCAACCTTAGCGATTCCTGCTGCGTCAGTAGTAGAAGCAAATGGCAAGCAGTTAGTATTTGTGCAAAATGGTAAGTCTTATCAGCCCGTTGATGTGACTTTGGGAAGGACTTCGGGGGAGTTAGTGGAAGTTAAAAGTGGATTGTTTGAAGGCGATCGCATTGTTACTCAACGCGCTGGTCAACTATATGCTCAATCTCTGCGTGGTGACAGTAAACCTAAAGATGATCATAGCGAGGCTGTAAAAACCGAAGTATCTAACCAAAATAACTGGTGGCTAATACTTCTGGCAGGAGGTGTTGGCGGCGGCGCGATTGTGGCAATCTCATTTTGGCTAGGAAGGCGATCGGGCACAAAAATGGTGATTTTGCGTGAGCCTTTAAGTACATCCGATCACATTGATAGATAAGCTCCTGTTGTTAAATATTGAGTTAGAGATTTGATTATGAGTTTAGTTATTGCTTTTTGACTCAAACAAGCTTGAATAATCACGAAGCTCTAACGAATAAGTGTTGAATCTAATCAAGTTTTAAGATATCCACGTCAAAAATGTTTGGAGCAATAGCCAAATATTAAGCCCAATGATGATAGCGGAAACCAGCCATGCTAAACCTTTTAACCATTTAGGATTAGCAAATTCACCCATTAAGGAGTGATCGCTAGTAAACATTACCAAAGGAATCACTGCAAAGGGCAGTTGCAAACTTAAAGTTACTTGACTGAGAACAATCAGGCTACTGGTGCTACGCTCACCAAAAAATATAATTGCAATTAGGGCAGGAATCACTGCTAGAAGTCTTGTTGCCAATCGGCGTAACCAAGGAGGCAAATGCAAATCCAAGAAACCTTCCATAACAATCTGTCCTGCTAAGGTAGCGGTCAAAGTAGAACTTTGCCCAGAGGCAAGCAGAGCTAAACCAAAAATAGCACTAGCAGCACTGACACCTAGTAGCGGTGAGAGCAATTGGTAAGCTTCTTGAATTTCAGCAACTTTCTGATAGCCTGAAAAATGGAATGTGGCAGCAGCGACGATTAAAATTGCGGAGTTGATAAACAAAGCAAAAGAGAGAGCCACAGTGGAATCAATCGTGCCAAATTTGATTGCTTCCCATTTCTTTTTAGGAGTTTCTTCCCAAGCACGGGTTTGCACAATTGCTGAATGCAGATAGAGGTTGTGTGGCATAACGGTTGCACCTAAAATGCCGATCGCAATGTAAAGCATTTCAGGATTCTGTAAAATCTCTAATTTCGGTATATATCCCCATAGAATACCGCCTACATCTGGTTTGGCAAATAGAATCTCGGTGGCAAAGCAAACCCCAATTGTAGCTATCAGCATGATTACTAAAGCTTCGACATAACGAAATCCTTTATGTTGCAGCATTAACAGAACGATTACATCTAAGGCGGTGATACATACTCCCCACACCAAAGGTAAACCAAATAACAATTGAAGAGCGATCGCACTTCCTAGTAACTCTGCTAAATCACAGGCAGCGATCGCAATCTCACACAGTACCCATAGACAGAAATTAACTCTAGGACTAAAGCGATCTCGGCACAACTGTGCTAAATCTCGCCCAGTAGCTACACCCAAACGCACACATAAAGATTGCAACAAGATTGCCATTAAGTTTGAGATCAAAATGACACTTAAGAGGGCATAGCCAAACTTAGAACCACCTGCAAGATCGGTTGCCCAATTGCCTGGGTCCATGTATCCCACTGAAACTAAATATCCTGGTCCTGCATAAGCAAGCATCTTGCGCCAGAAATTACCAGTCTTGGGAATAGCGATTGTACGGTGGACTTCAGACAAGCTAGGTTTGCGAATAGTCATAGAAATATTACTAAGATATTTTCATAATCGTTTCATAATCCCATGAATACATCCAGAGTTGCTATAGATAAATTTACTATTGCGCCACTATTTTCTGGGTGCATACATGATTACCAAAACTCCCATGAGTGCAATCCAGCCGCCTAGCATATCAAACTTATCTGGCACAACTTTATCCACTTGCCATCCCCAAAGTAAGGATAGAACGATGAATATACCTCCATAGGCAGCATAGACGCGCCCAAAGTTTGATGGTTGTAGAGTTGGGATTACACCATAAATGACTAGTAGCAAAATTCCCAATGCTCCAAACCAAATACTTCTGCCCTCCTTTAGCCACAGCCAAATTGAGTAGCCACCGCCAATTTCACATAGACCAGCGATCAAAAAATAGAATAGCGATTGTAAGAATGACATTAAAACTATCCAAAAACCTTCCTAATCTTTGATGCAATTAGATGATCAAACCTATTAATGGCTATGTAGGTGATGAATATCATTGTAGTGAGCATGACGATGTTTGGTTGGTGAATGCTCATGCGTATGTGGTTCGGTTAGTAATACACCTTTAAAGTTCTGCAATTTAATAAGGAACAGATGTTTGAAGGTGCGGCTTCAAACATCTGTTCCTTATTTTACGGCGAAGCCGTTAGAATGATGATGTGGATCTTTGCTGCAAACGGCGGCGCTGTAACCACAATCCTGTAATTAGCCCAAATACCAAAACTGTGGTGAAGTAAAATAATCCAATAAATCTCACTGACATTGGAGGGGCAATACCTTCCACATCAATTTCTTGAGATGCCTTAAATGGTTGGAATTGTTGGCTGCTAATTGGACTAGGCGATACCTCAACTTCAACTCTATGTGGCGCACCATCAAAAAATTGCTCTTGCCATGTTAGCAATCCTAGAGAATTGGCAACACCTTGATATCCAAAAGCTACCCAGTTATTTTCTAGTTGAGTTGATTTAATCGCAACCATAACATCACTCACAGGCTGATTAGTCTTGATATCAGTGAGTTTTGCTTGAAAAGTTGCCATCTGTCCCACCGCAATAGATTTATCTCCAGTTAGTTCTAGTTTCAATCCTTGAGACTCGACTAAACCATAATTATTAGTAGCAAGTGTCTCTGACTCCATTCCTGATTGAGCCTTAACTAATTCGGCACTGATGTTGAAGAATAATAAAGATGCGATCGCTAAAACAGTCACGCCACTGAGAAGTAGTCGAACTGGACGCGGGGCAACCTCTCCAACTTTAATCTGTTGACTACCGCCAATAACCCAACCACCACCAAACCCGATCACTAACAATACTGCTAGAACAAAAGGAAAGTAAGTAAGCTTCAAGGGGTTTTCAGGAACGGTCAGATTTAGTGTCTGCTCAATTGGCACAAACGCATTAGCCACAGTCGGAGTCACATCAACTTTGATCTGATAGTTGCCACGAATTGGGAAAACCTGTTGCAACAAAAACTCACCTGTAGGAGCATCTCCAACAATGTCCAAGAGTTTTGTCCCCTCCACAATTGGAAAGTCTGTGGTAAACCAAGGTGTTGGTGCAGGAGCGAGGATTTGTAGATGAAACTCTGTATTCTGTAATGCTTTACCTGCGGCATCTCGCGCTTGTAACTTTAACTGGACAGGTGAATCATATTTTCCTGAGCCTAAGTATTTTGTGGCTTCCGCCTCTAGTGGAGTCACTTGCGCGATCGGCGGTGTGGTCACTAATTGCACAGAGGGTGAGGATGATTGAGAAACTCCAATGAATGCGGTACTTGTGATAATGATGAAGCAGGTGAAGCCCATCAAAAATGTTGATAACTTAAACTTTGATAACACGATTAAAAACTCCTGTAAGTGCTGAACTCGAACATTAATGACAACTCACTCCAAGTGTGTGATGTCGTAGTGAATGAACCGAGTCATGTACCGCAGGATATGTTGTAAAGTAAACCGACCAAATTATAAGCGCCCACAAGACTACATATAAAACTGCTTGTACGTGCACTGACATAACGAACTGCTCAGTCCGCCACCATATTGTTTGAACGGAATTTTTCATTTTGTACCTCGCAAATGAAATAAGAGTTTAAGATGGCTCACTAGCGGGTATTCTGACTCAAAAAGCTGACTGCTTTTATTACAGTTGCGGGACAGCGTTGGATTTTCACCAAACTTTCCTCGTTTCTTCTAGTGACTGTTTTTCACTAGAACTGATAAGCATTTCAAACTATATCAGCATGAGTAATGATTATCTTTTGGAAGGAAAAAACTTAATGCTGTGTCAAGTTATACCTAAAGTTACGATCGCCTCAATAGCCTGATAAGTGAGTTGACTATTTTTAGAGCGATCGCTATGCAAGAGTCAGTACTTTTTATATGTGACTATCTTTTTGAGAAACTTTTTGGGAAATTGTGTCAGGTAAACGCCGCCGCAATCCGTATAGCCAAACTAGACCCAAAATACCTAATGCAATCGCCACAAGACTGACGATTTGGGCAGTACGAAGCGATCCGAACATGAGGCTATCTGTCCGCAAACCTTCAATCCAAAAGCGTCCTAGACTATAGGTGATCGCATAAGTCATAGTTAACGTCCCAGTTCTGATTTTGGGAAATTTGAAGAATATAAACATTAAGATCGCGAATACACTGATATTCCAGACTGATTCATATAGAAATGTAGGATGAAAGTATGACTGGTTTATAAATTCGGCTGGACGGCGATCAACAGGAATAAATAATTTCCAAGGTAGATCGGTGGGTCTACCAAAAGCTTCAGAATTAAAGAAATTGCCCCAACGCCCGATTGCTTGACCTAAAATCAGTGCAGGCATAACAATATCCGCCATTAACCATGCTGAGATTCTTTGGCGTTGGCAAAAAATAATTGTGGCAACTGTACCGCCAATAATTGCACCATGAATCGCGATGCCGCCTTCCCAAATTGCAAAAGCCTTATACCAAGGTTGATTTTGGAAACGTTGCCATTCAAATAAAACATAATATAGACGGGCGCAGGGAATAGCGCCAACCACTAGCCAAATCGCTAGATTGCCGACCACATCTGGATCGATACCACGTTTTTTCGCAAGTTTCTGAGCTAATAGTGTGCCGACAACAACTGCGGAGGCAATCAACATTCCGTACCAACGTATCGAAAGCGGTCCGATTCCAAAGGCGATCGGACCTGGAGATGTAAACTCAAATGCAAATGGTAAGAAGTTAAGCATTAGGAATTATGTTGTGTGAAGTTAAAACAAGAATCTATTCAAAAACAAAATACTGTAAGCAGCATTTTTGATGCTTAATGATCAGGCAACATATAAAGAAAGTTATGGTCGCCTTGATAGCCTGACAAATCTGCAAGCTTTTGGAGCGATTGCTCACCCGAATAAAACTTGCCATTGATATCCCATGTAGGTACTGTTTGAATTTTGGCTGCTTCACATAATTGAGGTTGAGCATTCTTTCCATCGGGTAAGCATTCAATCCAGTTCAACTCAGCTAAAGCTTCTTTACCAAATAATTGCTTTTGTTTGTAGCAATGGGGACAGGTATAAAGAACATACATCTTTGCACCGATTTGTTTGAGATGCTTTGCTAGGGAAATTTCGGCGTTGCCTGAAGTTGTCGTAACTTCCCAGCCGATCCCCTTTTTAGGTCTTGCTGTTGGTGTTTGGACAATTTGCTTCCCTGTGGCAGCATCAACGGGTAGAGTTACACTAGCGATCGGTTTGTTCACACTTCCATAAACAATAAATGTCCCAACAATAGTAAGAGTGGCGATGAGCGCACCTGTGAAGAATAATTTTCCGATGTCTTCCCATTTGCGACCAATGACCGATAACACAAATAGACTGGTAGATAGTAGCGCAGAAGCGATGCAATAAAAACAAGCAGCTTGAATTACAGTAACTAACAAATAAATCAAGTAGCCACTGAATATCATCATGGCAGTACCACCCATAAAGAGTAGTAATCCTGTCCAGTTATCAAGCTTAGTGCGAAGTTCTTTTTGTTCTTGCTTAACTAATAAAGGTGCGATCGCAAAAGTAATCATACTGGCATATCCTAAACAGCCAAATAGCGATAGTGGTAACCCAAAAAGCTTGGCATAGGGAGACGTAAGCACAACATCACAAGCATTAGTTGGACAAGCCACTGACGATTGGGAAAAACTGACAAAGGTTAGATAGGCAGTAATAACTACTCCTAATGTGGAAATACCAGCCATGATCGGGCGTTGATATCGCTGTAACCAAGTATGCGATCGCTGCTGGTTACGGAGTTCTTTGACTTTTTGAGCAGTGGATGAGATTGTCTCTTCAGGAATATTTTCGTTCATGATTTTTTGCAATATTTAAAGATTATTTAAGAACTCTAGTCGCATTAGCGATCGCAGCTAAAGCCACACCGACATCTGCAAAAACTGCTTCCCACATAGTTGCCACACCAAAAGCCCCCAGCACAAGGAATACGGCTTTGATACTCAACGCGAAAATGATATTTTGCCAGACAATACTGTGAGTTTTGCGAGCAATCTGAATTGCCTCGGCAATCTTGACAGGAGAATCATTCATAATCACTACGTCCGCCGTCTCGATCGCGGCATCGGAACCTAAACCACCCATGGCAATACCGACATCTGCTCTGGCGAGTACAGGTGCATCATTGATGCCATCACCAACATAGATAACTTTTTCGGTTTTGCTTGATTTGCTGAGAATCTCCTCGAAAGCAGTGACCTTTCCTTCTGGCAACAATTCCGCCACATAGGAATCCAGCCCTAACCGACCAGCGATATCAGCAGCAACACCATCGTTATCACCAGAGAGCATAATCACTCGCTTGATGCCAATCTGGTGCAGATCTTGGATCGCTTTAACTGCATCATCTTTAATTTCATCAGCCGCGATGATGTAACCTGCATACTGATTATCTACGGCTAGATGCACCACGCTACCAGAGACTTGACAAGTATTGTGAGCAATATTCTCGCGATGGAGAAGGCGATCATTACCCGCAATCACAAGGCGATCGCCGACCATCGCCCGAATGCCATGCCCAGCAATTTCTTCGTAATCAGTAACTTTGGTTAAATCTAATTCTCCTTTGTATGCTTCTTTAATAGATTGAGCGATCGGATGCGTAGACTGCGCTTCGATATGACTTGCAATAGATAATAATTCATCTTGGCTAAATCCATTCTGCGGTAAAATCTGCGTGACTTGGAAGGTTCCCTTCGTCAAAGTTCCTGTTTTATCAGAAACAACTGTTTTCACATCGTTCAATACATCTAAGAATGTCGAACCTTTAATTAAAATACCCTTCTTTGCCGCTCCACCAATGCCCCCAAAATAGCCTAGAGGAATACTAATCACCAAACCACAAGGACAAGAAATTACCAGGATAACTAAGGCTCGATATACCCATTCTGCCGAAGTTGCAGTAGGAATAACTAGGGGCGGGATAATTGCGATCGCCAAAGAAACAAACACTACAATTGGTGTATATATCTTCGCGAACTTGGTAATTAATTTCTCAGTTTCTGCTTTTTTACTACTAGCATTTTCTACTAAGTCGAGAATTTTGGCGATCGAAGATTCTCCAAATAACTTAGTGACTTGAATATCCAAAATCCCAGTTTTATTGATCGTTCCTGCTAGGGCAGCATCACCTACTTTGACAGAACGCGGCACAGATTCACCTGTCAGAGCAGAAGTATCGATTTGAGAAGTTCCAACAATTATAGTGCCATCAAGGGGAATCTTTTCTCCTGCTGTCACCGTAATCACGTCGCCGATCTTGACTTTGTTAGGAGAAGTCTTGGTAATCACACCATTCACTTTCAGGTTGGCATAGTCGGGACGGACTTCTAAAACAGCTTTAATTGATCGCCTTGAATTACCAACAGCATATTCTTGGAAAAGTTCTCCCACTTTGAAGAACAGCATCACGCCGACAGCTTCGGGTAATTGATGAATTGCGATCGCCCCTAATGTGGCAATGGTCATCAAGAAATTCTCATCAAAGAATCTGCCTTTGAGAATATTCTTGCCTGCGATCGTCAGCACATTCCAACCACTTAATAAATAGGCTGGAATTAGAATCAAATACTCGGCAAAACTGTAAGGAGTATTATGCAGAGGTTGGTTATAAATAGAACCCATCAATAACAGGGCAGTCACCACAACCACTGGAATTACTTCTTTTTTAAGATCGAACTCCCCAGCCTCATGACTATGCTCGTGGTCGTCACCTTCTTCATGATCATGATCGTGATTCTTGGGGCTTTTAGGCTCATCATCACCGCAACAGCAACTTGACATACTAAATCCTGAATATATGAACAACTATTCAATAGATTAACACTAAATTTAGTCTCTATTGATTTTCAAATCAATAAACTTTACGACTCGACTTCTTGCAAATGGTTGGCAACTTCTCGGTAAAGATTAACTATATGCTTGTCCGCAAGGCTGTAGTAAACATTCCGCCCTTCTTTGCGATAGGTCACTAATCTCGCCGATCGCAAAATTCGCAGTTGATGAGACACTGCCGAATCACTCATTTTCATGGCTATAGCCAAATCACAAACACATAATTCTTGTCCTGTGAGAGCAGATATGAGCCGCAATCGGTGAGGATCAGACAACACTGCGAAAAAATCTGCCATCTGTTGTGCTTGTTCGGGCGCGACGATCTCAGACTGACAAGCAACCACCTTATCTAGATGCACCAGACGAATCTCACAGTTTGGCGCATCATCAGTTGTTATAGGCTCTGTTTTCGATTTGGCTGGCATGGCAATAAAAATTGATAATCATTTTCAACTTTAATCTTACCAGAGCCTTATTTTTACTTCGAGTCTTATTTTGTCATTTAAGCTATGCTTGCATATCCACAATCCCCATCATCCCTAGATCTTCATGGTCGAGTACATGACAGTGATATACCGTTTTTCCTACAAAATCGCGAAATGGAATCCGAATCCGCACTGTTTCCTTAGCGCGAACTCGCAGGGTATCTTCCCATGATTGATAGGGATCGGGCTTGCCATTGCGATCGATTACTTGAAAAGGATTTGTATGCAAGTGAAACGAGTGTTCCATACCATCAGGATCTACGTTTGCGATCTCCCAATCTTCAGTAGTCCCTAATTTTACGGCAGCATCCACTCGATTCATATCAAAAGTTTTGCCATTAAATAGAAATGTCATTTGCATCCCCATTCCTATTCCCATTGCCATCGACATTTCAATGCAGCGGGTTTTGACTGGTTGAGGTAATACTTCAACGGGAATGAGCTTTTGTGGTAATGGTAGTGGCTTTGCCAGCGCGTCTTTATAAGCGATCGTAGCAATAACTTGGTTTGCATTCGCTTCAGTTGCAGGATTCCCCATCATGCCGCCATGATTCATACCGCCCATCATTGCTAATCCACCGCGATCATAAGGTAAATTTAGTAACCGATATTGTTTGGGATTGCGATCGCCCCGAACTAATACTTCTGCACGTTCACCAGGGGATAATAGAATTTCTTTTAGCTCGACAGGTTCGGCGATCGCACCACCATCAGTAGCAATCAAATAAAACGGATGATCTTCGAGACTGAGACGATAAAAACGGGATGTGGAAGCATTGATCATCCGCAAGCGCAACAAGCCGCCAGAGGCTAAAGAAAATGTGGGATTTACTTGTCCGTTAACGGTAAGAATTGCTCCTTCCCGTCCGCGCATAACGTCCATATGATTAGGGACAGGAATTTTGCCATTCGCATCTAGAGCAAAATCTTTCAAAAACAAAAACTCTTCTTTAGCGGCTCGAATTTCAGGAATTTCATCTAATGCACCACGCACAATAAAGATTCCTCCTAAACCCGCAAATACCTGTTCGGCGACCATTTCATGCATATGGGGATGATAGAAAAACGTTCCCGCAGGATGATTTTTGGGTAGGGTAAATTCATAGGTTTCAGTTTCACCAGAGGGAACGGAAAGAAAAGCATTGTCAGCTTTGCCTGTAGGCGGAATGTGCAGCCCGTGATAGTGGAGATTTGTGGCTTGGGATAGCTTGTTGGTGAAACGGATGCGTACAGAGTCCCCAGCTTTTGCTTCTAATCTCGGTCCTGGGATTAGCCCGTTATAGGTCAATAAGTTCCCCTGTTGTTGCCCCAATTTGATGAGGCTGGGACGTGCTTCTAAAGCCACATCTAATAAGCCATTGGGATTAGTTGTAAATACTTCAGCACCATTAGTCTTTTGAGGAAGTGACATTGAGGTACTAGCCCAACTGCATTGGGTTAATAGTACAGATCCAGTAGCACCAGCACTAAGTGAGAGAAACCTACGTCGATTAATGGAATTCATATATATTCAGGCTATGAGCCATGACAAAGAGAGCTAGGAATAATGACGTAGAGACTTGATTGAAGGGTTTAATACATCTCTAGCCATTACTTTTATCTCTAGTTTGACTTGGCACAATGAAATCAAGATGAAATATCCTGTTTGCTTACAAACCTTAATAAATTTTTAATTCAGCTAATTTCATAGTGGTTTCACAATCCTATGAAACAATGATTAGCTTATCGGTTCACCATAATTCAATTCATGCTCAATGCCGTTGTCAAATGGTCGATCGCGCAGCGTTGGCTAGTAGTGATTGCCTCAATCTTAATCTTACTCTGGGGATTTCGGGTATTAACCCAGATGCCCCTAGATGTATTTCCTAACTTTGCGCCGCCACAGGTGGAAATTCAAACTGAGGCGACAGGGTTAGCTCCTGAAGAAGTAGAATCTCTAGTGACAAGACCGATTGAGAGTGCCATTAATGGAACCCCTGGTGTAGAAAAGGTACGTTCATCTTCGGCAGTGGGCATTTCGGTTGTGAAAGTAATATTCACTTGGGATACAGATATCTATCGGGCGAGACAGTTAGTTACAGAGCGATTGCAACAAGCCCAGAGTCAATTACCTAAGGGTGTTGGTATACCGCAGATTTCTCCGATTAGTTCTCCGATTGGGGCGGTCGCTAAATATGCCTTCACTATAGAAGAAGGGGGTAAAACCAGCTTAATGGAAGTACGGCGCATCGTTGATTGGCAGGTAAAAAATCGGCTGTTAGCAGTTCCAGGGGTAACGCAGGTTGTAATCTTTGGTGGTGATATTCGTCAGTATCAGGTATTAGTCGATCCAGTTAAATTGCAACAATATGATGTGACTTTAGCAGAAGTTACCGAAGCTGCAAGAAAAGCAAATGTGAACGCGGCGGGTGGATTCTTGACTAGTCCAGATCGCGAACTCTTGATACGTGGGATTGGACGGATTGAATCAGCAGAACAATTACAGAAATCGGTAATTAAATCTCAAAGAGGAGTGCCAGTATTACTCAGTCAAGTTGCCGATGTCAGAATTGGTGCAGAGCTAAAGCGGGGAGACGGGAATCTCAATGGGAAAAAATCGGTTGTGGTAATTGTGAACAAACAGCCGAACGCTGATACTCCTTCAGTTACCAGAGCCGTAGAAATAGCGATCGCGGAAATTAAGCAAGGACTACCAAGCGATGTCAAGGTCGAAACTACTTTTCGCCAAGAAGAATTTATCGAGGCATCCCTTAAAAATGTTGAGGAATCCTTGCGGGATGGCACGATTATTGTATCTGTAGTTTTGATTCTATTTTTGATGAATTGGCGCACTGCCGTAATTTCTCTGAGTGCGATTCCGATTTCGCTGTTGCTGGGGATGATGGTGCTGTCATGGACGGGACAGGGGATCAACACGATGACCTTGGGAGGATTGGCGGTAGCGATCGGTTCGGTTGTGGATGATGCGATCGTGGATATGGAAAATGTCTATCGCCGTTTGCGAGAGAATCAATTAACGGGAACACCAGTACCGCCTTTAGAAGTAGTTTTTAACGGCTCAGTGGAAGTTCGAGTTAGCGTTCTCTTTTCGACTGTCATTATTGCGGTGGTATTTGCGCCAATTTTTGCCCTGTCGGGAGTGGAAGGTCGAATTTTTACGCCGATGGGTGTCGCCTATTTGCTCTCGATTGTTGCTTCTACTTTGGTAGCTCTAACCCTAACTCCTGCTCTTTGTGCCTTGCTCTTGGTAAATCGCCCTTTACCTCCTGATGAGACTTGGTTAGCGCATAAGTCTCAACAAGTTTATCGTCCTGCTATAGTCTTCGCCATTCGTCGCCCTAGTATTGTTTTGGGAGTAGCGATCGCCGCTTTGATTGCTTCGATGATTATCTTGCCATCCCTCGGTCGAGTATTTTTACCCGAATTTCAAGAGCGATCGCTAGTAATTTCCACAGTTCTCTATCCTGGGGTTTCACTGGAAACTACTAATCAGGTTAGTTTGGTTGTGCAAGAACATCTTAAAGATGATAAACATTTTGATGCTTTGCAACTGCGATCTGGACGCGCCCCTGGAGATAGCGATGTCGGCGGTGTAAACTTTGCGGAACTAGATGTGGAACTCAGTGAATCAGGCGTGAAAAAACGTGAGGAAAGCGTCGAAATTCTTCGCAAAGAATTTGCAAAAATCCCTGGGGTAGCGGTAAATATTGGTGGCTTTATTTCCCATCGACTTGATGAGGTGCTTTCTGGTGTGCGAAGTGCGATCGCTGTCAAGATTTTTGGTGCTGATTTAGAGCAATTGCGAATCATCGGTCAACAAGTCCAATCCGCGATGAATAACGTTAATGGGATCGTAGATTTGCAAGTAGAACCACAAGTCCCGATTAAACAATTACAGATTCGCTTCGATCGCGATGCTGCATCTCGTTACGGCTTGCAAGTCGGCGATTTGGCAGAAACCATCGAAACAGCTTTGAATGGCAATATTGTCTCTCAAGTTTTAGAGCAACAGCAGGTATTTGATTTACTTGTGTGGTTAAAAGAAGATTCGCGCAATAATCTGGAAACAATCAGCAATCTGTTGGTAGATGTGCCTGATGGCAAGAAAGTGCCGCTCTCGCAAGTTGCTAAGGTTTCCTTTGGTGAGGGACCTAACACGATTAATCGAGAAAACGTTTCGCGGCTAATTGTCGTATCAGCCAATGTGAACGGTCGAGATTTAGGCTCGGTGATTAAAGATATCCGCGATCGCATTAAAACTCAAGTGCAGTTACCCTCTGGTTATTACATCCAATATGGCGGTCAGTTTGAGTCTCAAGAACGTGCGACTGAGACTTTACTATTTGCAGGGGCGATCGCTTTTATTGCCATTACCATACTGATTTACTTCGCAGTTAAATCTATTCCTGCAACGTTCATGATTATGATTAACCTACCACTTGCGCTAGTGGGCGGTGTAATATCTGTAGCTCTGGGCGGTGGAATTATCTCAGTCGCTTCGATGGTAGGATTTATCACGCTTTTTGGAGTTGCGACTAGAAACGGATTGCTGTTAGTGGATAACTACAACACCAAATTAGCAAAGGGGATGTCCTTACAAACGGTACTAGTGGAAGGTTCCTTAGAGCGCCTTGTTGCGATCCTGATGACCGCCCTCTCTTCAGCCTTGGGCATGGTTCCTCTGGTTATTGGCACTGGGGCAGGCAAAGAGATTCTGCAACCGTTAGCAGTTGTAGTTTTAGGCGGGCTGTTTACTTCGACAGCCCTCACCTTGCTGGTTTTACCAGCTTTGTATTCCCAGTTTGGGAAATACGTCATACCCAAATCTAATTTGGATAGACAGGTTGAAGTGTTGTCTATCCAAGACTCTATCTCCTAAGGAAATCTATGCGATTATTTCAACCGATTCTTCTCAGTCTGAGTTTGGCGAGTTTAGCTGTACTAGCAGCCTGTAGTAACAGTACCCCAACGACGACAAACTCAACACCTGCAACTACAGTAGCTAAGTCTGTTGAGACCCCTAAAGCTAGTTCTGTTCCTAGCATGACAAAATCTGAAACTAAGAGTGATAGTCCTAAAAAAGGAGGACAGGTGATTGAATCAGGAATCTATCATTTAGAGTTAGTTCCAGAGCCTGAAGAGAATAGTATCCATCTTGATTTCTTTCTACAAAAGAGCGACAATCATGAAGCAGTTCCTGATGCTAAGGTAACAGCACAGGTACAGCTACCTGATGGCACTCAAAAGAATCTCGATCTAAAATACGATGCCCCTGAAAAGCACTATACAGTGGCGCTATCAGGTAAAGCGGCGGGCGAGTATAAAGTCGCAGTTTTGTCAGATATTAAAGGTGAAAAGGTAAACGGGCGATTTAACTTTAAGTTGTAGTTACTTCCTTTTAAGCTTAGAGAGTAGAAGGATAGCGAAGAATTCCTTCTGCTCTCTAGGCTTTTTGATGGAAATGAGGTTACTTAAGAAATAGTGCGATTTCATCTTCATTTCATTTTTTAGCTCTAAACTTTACTTAATAGCTAAAAAATTTAAATCCTATGAATTTCTCTAAATTAAATATTCTTTTTCACAGCTTAGGCTTAGTGTCGATCGCCTCGATATCAACATTCATCCTAGCTGCTTGTACAACAACCAATCCAGAAACATCTGCTTCTAACAGTCCTGTTGCGGTGACACCTAGCTCTACACCTTCGACTCCATCGACAATGCATAACATGAATAATATGCACATGGGTAACATGGCGATGGATTTGGGACCAGCCGATGCAAACTTTGACCTCCGCTTTATTGATGGCATGATTCCCCATCACCAAGGTGCAGTAGCTATGGCAAAAGAAGCTCAACAAAAATCTGAGCGACCTGAGATTAAAAAGCTAGCTGATGAGATCATCAAAGCTCAAACTAAAGAAATTGCAGAATTACAGACTTGGCGTAAACAGTGGTATGCCTCGGCTGGGAATAAGCCTATGGCTTATGATGCCAAAATGGGACGCATGATGGAGATGAGCCAAGATCAGATGAGCGGCATGATGATGAGCCAAGATTTAGGGGCAAAAGATGCCGATTTCGATCTACGGTTTATTAATGCGATGATTCCCCACCACGAGGGTGCAGTAACAATGGCTCAAAATGCGGCAACTAAATCCACTCGCCCAGAAATCAAGAAACTCGCACAGGATATTATTTCTTCTCAGCAAGCAGAAATCAAGCAAATGCAGCAATGGAAGCAGGATTGGTATAAAAAATAATCTTGCACTAAACCTAGAGGACGTACGTAATGAATGATCAAAAGCCAAATAATCAGGAAAGCGGAAAATCGCAAGAATCAAAAGATTCCAATATGTCTGGGATGAAAATGATGATGGCGATGATGATCGCCTGTTGTGCTATTCCGATCGCTTTGATCTTCTTTACAGGAGGAGGTTTAGGCTGGTGGCTAGGACGCTCTAATCAACAAACAACTAGCACTCAGCCAACTAGCCAGCCAAGCAATCCCCCAACATCGCCAAAGTTAGCTAACAATGTCACCCTAACTCCTGCCCAAAATTGGCAAGCCGATAACCACATTCATGGTTTAACTATTAATCCTGAAAACCCAAATATTATCTATATTGCTAGCCATAATGGACTGTTGCAACGTGCTGAATCAGGAAAATGGTTTTGGGTTGGTAAAGACCGATCAGACTACATGGGCTTTACTGGCGATCGCACAAATGGTCAACGCTTTTACTCTAGTGGACATCCTGCTAATGGCGGCAACCTCGGCTTCCGTATCAGTGAGAATGGAGGTGAAGATTGGCAGTTTATCGCAATGGAAGGAGTAGATTTTCATGTTTTAGGTATCTCTCCTAGTAATCCCAAGGTTCTTTACGGTTGGGCTAGTTCGGGTGCAAAAGGTTTATTTGTCAGCTCCGATAGTGGTAAAACTTGGACTCAACCTAAGATGACAGGATTAACTGATGCTCCTTTTGATCTAGTTGTCGATCCTGAGAAACCTAATCGCGTCTTTGCGACCACTCGTTCAGGGATATATGAGAGTGTAAATCGTGGAGATGACTGGACTGTGATCGGCGAAACTCAAACTGCGCCAATTCTGGCTTTGAATTTAGTCAAGCAAGGCGATCTCACAATTATGTATGGCTATCGCTTTGATAAATTAAATTCTGGTATCTATCGTAGTAATGATGACGGTAAGAACTGGGAGAAACTTTGGTCGGAAACAGATGGAGTGATTGTCAAACTAGCAGTGGCTCCTAGCAATTCCCAAATTCTTTATGCTGCGAACGAAAAGAATCAAGTTTTTCAATCTCAAGATGCTGGCAAAACTTGGAAAATATTAAGCTAGGGATAATTAATCATGAGTAAAGTTACACTTAACTTACGCGGAATGCACTGCGCTTCTTGTGCTAATAGTATTCAATCAGCGACTCTTTCTATATCTGGTGTTGCTAGTAGTAATGTTAATTTTGCCACCGAAGAAGCGGTGATTGAATTCGATGATCAAAAAACATCTACTTCTGCTATTCAGAAAATAATTAAGGATATTGGCTATGAAGCGATTCTGCCAGATCAAGTAGATGGAGACTCTGACAAGAAAGCTAGACTGACTGAAAATCAAGACTTAACTCGTAAAGTATGGGTGGGTGGGGTGATTAGCGTAGTTCTAGTAACTGGCGTGCTACCTATGATGACAGGGATACAGATCCCTTTGATTCCCGATTGGTTGCATAATCGCTGGTTCCAGCTTGCTCTGGCTCTCCCCGTGCAGGTTTGGTGTGGTAGTTCTTTTTATACGGGTGCTTGGAAAGCCTTTAAGAACCACACAGCTACGATGGATACACTGATTGCATTAGGTACACTTGCGGCTTTCTCTTATTCACTTACTGTCACCTTCAATCCTAGCTTCTTCATCTCTCAGGGCTTGCAACCTGAAGTTTATTATGAAGTTTCAGTAGTTGTAATTACCCTGATTCTCTTGGGTAAATTATTCGAGAATCGCGCCAAGGGAGAAACTTCAGAGGCTATTCGTAAGTTAATGGGATTGCAAGCAAAAACAGCACGAGTCTTGCGCGATGGCAAAGAATCAGACATTCCCATTGAAGATGTGCAAATTAACGATATTGTGCTGGTTAGACCTGGTGAAAAAATCCCTGTTGATGGAGAGGCGATCGCAGGTAACTCCACTGTCGATGAGTCAATGGTGACTGGCGAAAGTATTCCCATTGAGAAAAAGGTCGGCGATCGCGTAATTGGCGCAACGATGAATAAATCTGGCAGTCTGCAAATCAAAGCTAGTCACATTGGCAAAGATTCAGTTCTCTCGCAAATTGTTCAGTTAGTAAAAGACGCTCAGGGTTCTAAAGCTCCGATCCAAAGACTTGCTGATCAAGTGACAGGTTGGTTTGTGCCAGTTGTAATTTCGATTGCGATCGCTACATTTATTGTCTGGTTTGACATTATGGGCAACATCACCCTAGCCACAATTTCTGCTGTGGGTGTACTGATTATTGCCTGTCCTTGCGCTCTGGGCTTAGCGGCTCCCACTTCGATCATGGTAGGAACTGGTAAAGGTGCAGAGAATGGAATTTTAATCAAAGATGCAGGTAGTTTAGAACTTGCTCATAAAATTCAAACTATCGTCTTAGACAAAACGGGAACTTTGACTGAAGGTAAACCTGTTATTACAGATATCTTTTCTATCAATAAGAATGATGATGAATTATTAAAGCTTGTCGCCGCGATCGAGCGTAATTCTGAACATCCTTTAGCAGAAGCGGTTGTAAACCATGCTAAGCAAAAGGGTATTACTATTCCTGAAGTGACAGATTTTATAGCGATCGCAGGTAGTGGTGTTCAAGGGAAAGTAGATAATTCCTTAGTGCAGATCGGCACAAGGCAATGGATGGATGAGTTGAAAATTGATACTAGTGAGATTCATCAATATCAAGACTCATGGGAAACAGGTGGTAAAACTGTTGTCTTAATTGCGGTTGATAATGTGGCTTGTGGCTTAATTGGTATTGCTGACAAGCTTAAACCTTCATCTCAAACAGCAGTAGCATCTTTACAAAGAATGAAAATCGAAGTAGTAATGCTAACTGGAGACAATCAATCAACGGCTGAAGCGATCGCTCGTGAAGTTGGCATTAAGCGCGTATTTGCGGGAGTTCGTCCCGATCAGAAAGTAGCCAAAATCAGAGAGTTGCAAGCTGAAGGTAAAGTTGTGGCGATGGTTGGCGATGGCATTAATGACGCTCCTGCCCTAGCTCAAGCCGATGTTGGTTTAGCGATCGGCACAGGAACAGATGTAGCGATCGCGGCAAGTGATATCACTCTAATTTCAGGTGATCTGCAAGGTATCGTCACAGCAATTCAACTCAGCCGCGCCACGATTAGTAATATTCAACAAAATCTCTTCTTTGCCTTTATCTACAATGTGGCGGGGATTCCGATCGCCGCAGGGATTCTTTACCCGTTCTTTGGCTGGTTGCTTAATCCGATTATTGCGGGTGGTGCGATGGCACTTAGCTCTCTCTCTGTCGTTACAAATGCTTTAAGACTGAGAAACTTTCGTCCTTCTTCAACTAAATAAGAGGAACAACCATGAAAAAACATCAAGTGGTCAGTATTCTAGTAAGTATTGGTTTATCTTTTGGCATAGTGTCTAGTGTGTCGGCAGAAGAAATGAGTAAACATAATTCATCGGCTGAAAGATTTCAACCAATTGAGCAGCCTATAGCTCTTAAAATTGCAATCTCTTTAGGTGGTCTATCTTTAATGGTTGCTCAATTATGGTGGTTTCTAGGCAGTAAGCCCAAATCTCAACAAGCAAAAATTAGTGATGGCATTCAGGAAGTCACAATCACCGTCGATGGTGGTTATGTCCCTTCATTGGTAACGGTTAAACGCGGTCAGCCTGTACGATTGCAGTTTGATCGTCGCGATCCCAGTAGTTGCTTAGAGAAAGTCCTCTTCCCTGATTTCCATGTTGCTCAAGACTTAGTTCTCAATCAGACTACACCTGTAGAGTTTACGCCTCAGACCGTTGGAATGTTTCAGTTTAGCTGTGGCATGGGAATGTTTCATGGAGCGATCGCTGTGGAGGATTAATCCAGACAATTTGGAGATTAAGGAATTTTAATTATCATTTGGGAACCTCTTTGGATGAGTTTCTATTACTTACTGCACGCTGTAAAGCAGCTAGAGCACGGTTGTAATTAAGAATGGATTTGATGCGATTGACTTCTGCACGAGTAAGTTCATTTTCAGCAACGATTACATCAAGCTGAGTGGCTACTTCTGCCTTAAACTGTAAACGAGCAATTTCTAGTCCTTCTTTTGCCTGTTTTAATGCGAATTCTGATGTCTTAATATTTTTAGTATTTGCTTGTAATGTTTTGTAAGCTCGCTCTACTTGAAAGCGAATCTGATTTCGGGTATCAACAAAACGAGTTTCAGCGATCGCCTTATTTGCTTCTTCTTGTTGCGCTCCTGCTAAGGCTGCTCCACCATCAAATAAGTTCCAACGCAATCTGATGCCAACAGCATAGCCATCTACTGTATTGAAGCGATCGCTCAAGTTGTCTCGCACTTGATAGTTGGCAAATAGACCAATTTGGGGCTGCGTTTCGCTAAGCGCAATAGTGCGTTGCTGTTCGCTAATTTGACGTTGTGAAAGTTGTTGCTCTAATTCGGGACGATTTTTAAAAGCGAGAATGATGCTCTCTTCAAGGGATTGTTGCCACTGTCCTTGTGCCTGCACTGGATCGGAGGCTGTGAAATCAATAGATTGTACTAAACCGAGTAGTGGCAATAATTGACGACGTGCAATTTCTAAAGCGCTCTGTGCTTGAACAAATTCTTGTTCAGCATTAGCCAGTTGAACTCTTGATTTGAGAATGTCGTATTTTGAAACCCTGCCTCCTTTTTCTAATGCTTCAGCGTCAACCAGACTTTTTTGAGCATTTTGGGTTGCTGCTTGGGTAATTCGTACTTGCTCCGCAGTTTCCTGTAGATCGTAGTAAGCATTAGATATCTCTAGTCGAACTTGCTCTTTTAGTCGGGTTACTTCTAATTGGTCAGAGCGCACTAATGCTTCAGCGGCAGAAATCTTTGCAGATCGTCTTCCGCCATTAAATAGGTCATAGCTCAATTCGAGCTTACCTGTAAGCAGGTTTCCTGTTTGCTCAACCTCACCTTTTTTCAACTCATCAAGAGTATCTTTCGCATCTCGTTCGTTTGCAAATTCTGTTTCTAAATTAAGAGTAGGGAGTTGGGTTGCTTGGACTTGCCTTAATGCAGCTTCACTACGTTGAAGTGTACGTTCAGCAATCTGTAATTCACGGTTATGTTCTTGGGCTATTTGGATTGCTTGTTCTAAGGTAATTGGCTGTACAATTTGTAGCTTGACCTCTTCAGGTTTTGTGGGTAACTGTAAGGGATCAACTTTCTGATCTAGCTTAATTGGCTCTAGATATCCCTGACCATCAGAGCTTTTAGGGGGTAATGGGGAATTAGTTATCGAAGGCTCAGCAGTAATCTCTCTTACCCAGAATAAAGAAAATGTCATACTAGTGCTAATCCCAATAAGAGCAGCGATCGCAAAGCATTCTAGGGAGAATATTGGTTTTTTAATGTGTTGATGCAAGATTCAGTTATCCTAACTCAGTCTGTATTTGCTTATAACTATTTAGCTAATAGCTTGACAATAAATTAAGAAAATGAAGCCATGATGAAATTGCCTAAAAAAAGTCAATTTTGTTTTGTGATTTCCTGATACAACGAAGGTATTTGAAGATAAATACTTTGAAGATAAATATTGTTTATCTCTCTTGCCCGTAGCCCAACATATGACGTTTAGCCATATATAAAATCAGAGGTGGCAGGATTATCCATTGTAGAAGTGGCAGCCAGCTAATATTAATAACTGGCACGATTAGCATGGAAACGCCGTAAAGCTTAGCAATACGAACGCGGTAAATCTCCGAAATGAGGGTATATATCCACCCTAGAGCCGTAAATAGCAATGTTGATTTCCAAGTATTTCTGAGTATCCATTTGCGCGATCGACATAACCCAGCTACCATCCATCCGCTAATCACAGTAATTACTCCATCTCCTATAGTGCAGTGAGTAATGTAGTTTACCTTATCTGACAAAGAAGGCATTGCGTAGAAATCAAAGTAAGGTGATTCCCAAACTTCATAGACAAAGTGCAGTAAAAAGGCAAATAAAAATAAATTTGTTTCTGGTGCAGCTAAAATTCGATCTATCCATTGGGTTAATAACTTTTTCATTGCAAGTCTATTGGTTTGAACTATTTACTTTGAAATTCAAGATGGAGTTTGATGATTGTTGATAAAATTAATTAATTATCATCAAGTGATAATAACTAATATTAAGTGGAAAGAAGAGCTAGTTTTTTGAGTTTTGAGAATCAATCTCCAATCGCTTTCAGAGATTGATTTACACAGAGGTCTTGAACCGTTTTACTGCCGATCTAAAATCAAATCTCAATTTGTATCGTGAAGCCGAAAGCTAATCCCATGATTTAGGATTATATTCAAATTTTCGGAGACTTGAGAATTGCTAAAAGGATTAGCCACCAAGGCATACACAAATTAGGAATGAACTTAGGAGTGCGGCGACAGAATCAGAGGCGGAGTTTAATCTCGAACTCTTTGCTGAAAAATGGGACAAGTAATATCCGTCGATTTCCAAGTCTTGGCGTAGTCATTGGGAGAATATTATCCCCTTCTTTGTTTTCCCGTCCGAGATTCGTAGAGCGATTTATACCACCAATGCCATTGAGTCGATGAATAGCAGTTTGCGGAAGGTGATTAAGTCTCAACAGATTTTTCCTTCTGACGAGGCTGCTTTCAAGTTGGTTTATTTGGCGATGCGGAATATTTCCAAGAAGTGGGCGATGCCGATTCGGGATTGGAAGCCTGCTCTTAATCGCTTTGCCATCCTCTTTGAGGATCGTCTCCACATCTAGCTTCTAGACTTTACACAATCTACTTGACAGTCTCACGAATCAGTAAATAGCATAGGCGCAAAGCGCCTATGCTATCTGGCTATACATCTGAATTCACAAACCATTCGTTAATCATGATTAGTTCTTGATTGAATGTATATTTTCCAGATGGAACTATCTTTACCCAATTAGGATATTTGCAACTCTTTCGCCCCATCGCCAACTGTTCAGTTTCAGTGGGCTTGCGGAAAACTAGAATATCAGCCACTACTTCCGTGTTGGCAAATCTCTTAAAAGCAATGTCTGGCAACCGAATGGCAGTCACTAGCTCTAACTTACTCGCTAGATATCTCCGAAAGCTGGTATTAGCTGCATCAAGGGTGAAGCAACTGGTGATCAGTGCTATCAACCCATTTTCTCGCACTAAATCTGCACATTTCGCAAGGAAATAGTTGTGAATACTTAGGTTTAAGTGGGCATAGCACGGATCGTAGACTTTGTAATTGCCAAAGGGTACATTGCCGATCGCTAGATCAAAACTGTTGCCACTTAGGCTCACTGTCTCAAATCCCTGTGCGTAAATCAGGGCTTCGGGGTATAGCAATTTCGAGATTTGGGCAAAGATTGGGTCTAGTTCTATACCGACCCATTGCGATCGCTCTCTCATCGACATGGGCTGACATCCCATAAACGCTAGGGTGTTACAGGCTGGTTCGATGATCGCGCCACCTGTAAAGCCGATATCACCAAGAAGATCCCACATGGCACGGATGACTTCAAAACTAGTTTGGTAGGCGGTTGCGGTTGCGGATTTGGCAGCTTTGATTTCGGTTTGAGTCAATAGTTGGCTCAGTTTTTCATAGCATCGATGCTGCCATGTGTTGCCTTGATGATTAACTCCTACCCAGATATCGGTGAGGGTTCCCCATCCCGATGCTTTGGCTAGTTCTACCTGTTGTGGTTGTGTTGCTGATGATATTGATTTACTGAGAGCGATCGCTTCGACTGTGGCTTCTGCTTTGACTCGCAATGGGCTATCAAAATGCTGCTCAATTTCTGGCGTAATTACAAATATGGGTTGGTACATTTTTGGCTTTTTCCTAGTTTTTGTTCTTGCGAACGAGCGCTAGCCATAAAAAAGGGACATGACTTTAGTTGTCATATCCCTTATCGATATTTCGTTTAACAATTGTTCTCTAGGCAGCAACCAGTTCGCAAACTATGGTCTTTTGATGTGTGGTCAGTGAGGCTGTGTATTCTCCCACCAATACTTTGGCGGAGTCTTTGGCGACAAGTCCCAGCAGGTATGGCTTTTTCCTACTTTTACGGATGACTTCTATCTGATATCTACCATCTTCTTGGCGTTGAGATACAAGGATGGGAATGCAAGCATGTTCTCCATTTCCTGTCCATTTGGTGGATGCAAGTTCTCCATACTGCGCTCCCACTATTTGCAGTCGCATCAGTTGATTGTCATGGAGGCGATCGCAGATCTCTGGTAAGAACATATTGAAGACAACGCTGGCCGTGCCATGATCGCCGTTGTGACTGGCTTGCCACATGGCGGCGGCGCAGGTTTGTACTGTCTTTTCACCTTTCTGCCGTAGTTTATCGCCTAGTCCTTTTGCCCATTGCACTGCGGCTCTCAGGATTTTCTTGCGGGATTCTTTCTCGCTTGATAGTTTCATTGCTTCCCTGATCTTGCTGGTGTATTCATCGCGGCGGGCGATCGCTCTTTGGTAGAGGGTTTCGCTCGGCTTAATGAATAGTTCGCGGAATTCGAGCAGGGTGCGCTCGTGCAAATCTACGGGTTGCCAGATAGCATTCACAGCTTGAATCAGGAATGAGATTGCATCTTGGTATTCGCCACTTGCTTGCATCGGTCTTGCAGGCTGTTTACATCTCTGTTTTGAGTCGTAGTAGCTGCCATAGACTCCTGGCTGCTTGCGGTCGATTAGCCAATCTAGTTTGGGTAGGCTTTTGCCGACTTGATCGAGAAAGGTTTGATTATGGCTGAGGTCGGATTTGAGCCGATCTACGGCGACTTGTACTTCTTGGGCTAAGCCTGCGATGTACTGATGGTTGCCTGTTGCCCATGCGGTGGCTAGGTAATAGGTGATCAGTCCAATTTGGTTTTCGGTGGATCTGAGGGCTACTTCGGCTAACGTGCCTTGCACTGGTACTTTGTCGGGTTTGTAGGTAGTGGGCTTAAGGTGGTGCTGGCGGATTTCTTGGGCGATTGCAGGCAGTTTCTGGACTGATTTCACGCAGAAGGTATCTCCATCAAAGTCCATGCCGCAATAGTCACGGGCAATGTCTGGATTGACATACATCGTTCCCTGTTGGTTGAGTCCTTTGATGTGTTTGTTGATCCAAATCTGTAGGTCATTGCGATCGCGGATGGGATAGCGGAAGCCAACATACTCGCCTTCGGGTATTTCGGGGATACACATTTCCAACTCTCCTAGTTCGGGGCAGGGTTGTGCCATGAAGCTGGAGAAGTTGATACCGCCACTGGTAGCTAGGGTTAACCAACGTCGTCTTACTAGGTCTTCGATCTTTCGCACTACATAGGGATGTTCTAGCAGTTGTCCGTGAATGTCATGTTTAAGGATTTCCGATAGGATTTTGCCATCGGCTTCTTCTTCGTTACTTGATTCTTCTGGATCGTCTACTTTGACCCATTGCTCTGTTTGTACCAGTTGGCAGAGTTGTTTGATGTCTGATTGGGCGGCGACTAGGGTTTCCGCTTTCTGTTGGGTGGTTGGTAACACATCTTGGGCGATCGCTTGTTGGCTAAACCATTGCCAGACGGTGTAGGAGGTTTTGACTCGCCGTTTCTGGGCGAAGTTGACGATTCCTAGTTTCAGGTTGGCGAGTTTGTGGATGCCTAGTTTTGGCTTATGTCCTTTGAAGCAGGATAGGGGCAGGATGAGGTCGATGCCTTTGGGACAGTTTAGGCTGAGTTGTAAGGTTCCTTTGGCTACCCATTGATGGGCGATTCCTGCTCGGAATTGGAATGGGGTGTTGGCTGGGATTACAAAGTCTTGGCTTTGACGCAGTTGGTTTAGAAATTCATGGCTAATTTTGCCGTGACAGTCATCGGTACGATGTTCTTTGTCTTGAACAATCAGGATAGTCACTCGTTCGATGCTATAGATTTTCAGGCATTCGGTCATCAGGATGGAGCCATAGTTGATTTGTCCCATGGCGCTGGGGAAATAGGTGGCAAAGGGGTTGAGTCCTTGACTGAAGAAGAAGTCTCCATGCTTTCTGGCTCCTGATGCTCCTGCTAGTTGGTATTTGTCTAGCCCTTTGGTTAAGGCGGCGATCGCTTGTTTCTTTAGGGGTGTGATGCTTTTGGCGACGATGCTGCGCTTGCTGGCGGATTTGCTGGTTTTAGCGATGCTTTCGGCTTTGGCGATCTTTTGTAAGTAGGTGGAAATGTTGCCGATGCTGAGGTTGATGTCTGGATGGAGGGCTTCGAGTAATGTGTCCCGAAATTGGATCTCGTTATCGACGATCTCTCCTGTGGCGAGGTTGGTCTTGGCGATCGTTAGCATTTGTTTGTAATCTCAAAATGATTGAGCAGATAGATTCAACGGTTTGAATCTATCTGCTTTTGATTTATAGATGGGTTAGGCTGCTTTTCTATTCAGGTCTTGGCGATAAATAACCAATCCATTCTTTTGCAGTTCGTCAATGGTGGTGGGCTTAGATGGTAGAAAGTTGATCTTGCCTTCTTTGGTTGCCAGAATCTTGCAGCCATAATGATTTTGCAAGCGTTGGCTGACTTTCTCAATTGGCATACTGAGGTTCGTCAATGCCCAGCCCTTCTTGGCTTGATACAGCCACATCTTGTCTCTGCTGACTTGTGGTTTACGAGATTTGGGTTTATGGCTGGTTTCAACCACTGCATTGCTGGCTACCACAATCTCTTCCAGTTCCTTGACAGGAATTTGTTCGTGGACATGGATAATCAAGGCTCTGGTGGTTGCGTGTAGTTCTTCTTGACTTAGTTTGTCAATGATTTTTGTGGCTAGTTCTTCTGGGGTGTCGAATCTTAGTTGACGGGACATGGGTTTAGTCTCCTGACTTTATTTTTTGTGGACAAGCGTTCATGGACTTCACGCGCTAGCGTTCTTCTTCCTTCTCTCGCTTGTCAATGCAGATTTCATTCTTTGATAGATATCTGCATTGACGGGCGTGCTTTTCTTGTTTAGATAGTTAGATAGAGAAGTAGTTCTTTCTTCTTCAGTTTTCGCCAGTTGGGAATTTTGCGTTCTCTAGCTAGGAATCTGAGTTCTTGAACAGTCATTTTTGTGAGAGGTTTAGTAGTAGCGCTTGCAATGATTTCTGTCTTTGCTTCTTGAACTAATTCTAGGGATGGGGCTGCTTTTGCTGAGGGTAAAGCTGCTGTTGTTTCTGGTCGTGCTTTGATGGTGGCTGGTTTCTGGACTATTGTTTCTGGTGCTTCTATCTGAGAAGTTAGCAGGGATTGATTAGTGGGTTCATTCCCTAGCAATGATAGTAGGGTGTAGATGAGGACGGTCAATAGTCCCATGATTGCTATCAGACTGATCGTGATGACGGCTTCAATTGCGGTCTTGGTTAATGGTTGGGTTTTCATGATTTTCCTGATAGGTACTAGTGCTTGTTACTGTTGTTGCAGGTGTTTCTAGCGATCTTTGCGGTTCCAATCGAATTTCAGCGCGATCGCTAGATTGATGTTTAATGTGATTCCGTTACGTTTTTTTTAGAGAAGATCTGGGGATAGTCTTCGGACAGGGTTTCCAGATGTCTTGTCGCTACTTCTCGGCAATGTTGCGGATCTGTGGTGTATTCGTTCATAGAGGCTTTAACGAAGTACTCGGCATAGGTCAGCATTTCTACGATGCTCGGATCTACTTTGGAGATTTGGTCTGGATGCTGAGCAAGGTATTCTCCTAGTTCCTGTACGCTTGCTTGTACTGCGTCGAGAAGCAGGTCTTTGATTTGGATTATCCGCTTTGTGCCATCGTTGAAAGTGATCAGTTTTGTACCGTTGCCAAAATCTGTTACTTTGGCTTGCATCGATTTGGCGAGGTCTATTTGCTGTTTGCTGGTCTTCAAACATCTCGCTCTGGAACGATATACCTGTGCCTGTGTCTTGCCTGTCATCGCGCCGATTGCTATTTTCATGGTAGTTTTTCCTACTACGTCTCTGGTCACGAACTTCAAGCGTAAGCGCTCTTACTGCTTTTGAGTAGGGGAGGACGTAGCCACATTGTCAGTGGCTCGTTAATCTAAAAAGATGCGTTGAGTAACTATCTTTGCCAAAGTCTTGCTTGGCAACTTTGGTGATTAATCAAAATCGGATTTGCGATGTATATTTAGCTGTAATTAACCATGAGTTTTTTAATGGCAAGACTATCGGAAATTCATCCAGTTTTCTATCATTTGCGTGTTCAACAAAAGCGAATTGTTCGCCATGCATCGGATTTATTGACTATAAAAAAATTTGCCACTGAGCGATCGCCTGATAATCTTCTATATAAGTGTAAATCCCACAAATCTCTACTGCGGAGAAAACTGGGAACTGCAGATCCAGTTTTGCAAGAAGGTAAGGTAATTAATTTACAAATTGCTCATCAGACTATCGATGGGATTTTAATCAAACCCCATGAGACTTTTTCCTTTTGGAAGTTATTAGGAAAAACGACTTCTGAAAAAGGATATGTAGAAGGACTACAGTTATCGCGGGGTGAAGTAAAAACTGGCATCGGCGGAGGGCTTTGTCAATTAGCCAATCTCCTCTATTGGTTAGCTTTGCACAGCCCTTTAGAAGTTGTGGAACGACATCATCATAGTTTCGATCCATTCCCAGATGATCGGCGAGTATTGCCCTTTGGCAGTGGAGCTAGCGTATTTTACAATTATGTAGATCTGCGATTTTATAATCCGACTGATCTCACATTTCAAATTGGAGTTTGGTTAACGGAAGATCATTTAAATGGTTCAATCTATTCGGATCGAGAATGGATGTATACCTATCATATTGTCGAAAAGAATCATCGTTTCTTACAGCAAGACGGTAAAAATTATCGTGAGAATGAAATTTGGCGAAAAGTATTTGATCGCCGTAGTGGAGAACTTGTAAAAGAAGAAATGGCGATCAAGAATTTCTCAGAAGTGAAATATCCGCTTACCGAGTTAGGGGATTAAGTAGCAGCCACTTATACCATTGAAGACTTCGGGCGCAATTCAAACAAAGATCTCGATCTGTAAAAACACACATCAAACTCTAGGAAAAAATTCATCCGCCCCAATAAGATTGGCACATCATCTGTTTGGCTCCATGCAAATACTAAGGTTACTGGATGAAAATCACCAATTTGTGCAGACAATACTAAACCCTTTGCCTCAACTGTTGCCAGATTGCCAGCTAATTGCACAGAAAAATTTTGCTCTTCCCAAATCGCACCCAAATCACGTCCCACTGAATACGGCAAGACATTAACACTAGCACCAGTATCCAAAAGACCAGACACAACGATCGAGTTTTGCCCATAAGTCAAGATCAGAGGCAAGTTTGGTACTACATCGACATCACCATAAATATCCTTTGCCTCTAAAAATGGGAAACGCTGAGCCTCAATCATGGCTTTGTTTTTGCTTGTTTTCTTCTAATAATGTTGCTAGGGTTTGCGCCGCTTTGTGCGAATTTAAGGGTGTGACAACTTGGTAAGTTTTTCCAGCTTGCAATAATGACAGATCGGGCTTTGGTTGCGAATAACGATGCTTAAGAAATTGAATAAAATCAACCAACAAATTCTGAGCCTCTTCGGGCAAAGTATCAATATCTTGATGGACTTGTTCGAGTTGAATCATAGTTTTACCTCAATTTATGAGCAAGCTTCTCACTTATTTCGATCATCATACAACCTCATAACTCCCCCCATTCGCTTTAAATCCCGATCCACTTTAACTTTTGCTTTATTTATTTTGCTTGGCGCGTTGCTTGATTCAACAAATATACAAAATTACCAATGCTTTGTCTGTGGGTTAATTTCTTGTAATCATCTCTGTTCCTGTTTTTGCTTTTGACTTTCGGCAATTACTTTAAGGGCGAGATCAACGTTCTTGGCATCTTTGACGGTGACTTGATTTTGGGTGATTTCTAATCCTTGCTGTACCAGTAGAGGCGCATATTTGATTGAGCCTTCTGTTACGGTTTTGGATTCTAAGGTCAGGGTGTCTGTGGTCTGTTCCCAAGTAGCTCGGTATTTGCCTTCATTTCCCTTACGTTCAAATACCAGTTGCCCGTCTTGTTGTTCGATATAATCACTCTTCACCGCTAAGATCTCTCGCCACTGCGAGGCTACTTGTTTAGCTAACATCTCGCTATCTCTGGACATAGCAAGGGTTGCTTTTTCGGTTATGCTCTCGCCTTCTATCAGTTCTTGGATGCGATTAATATAGTTTTCACTTTTATCGAGATACTGGGCGATTTGTCTCCATTCTTCTAGTTTCTGGATATCGGTAACTATGGAATTAGTTTGCTTCTCTAGTGATGGGAATGGCACAATCTTGCCGTCGATATAATCTCCCAATGGTTCAAAGTGCAGTCCCCATGTATTGCGATGTCCTTGAAAGGTCTGCAATTCTTTGGCTCCATGCTTTTCCATTCCTGTCCATTGTTTCTGATACTCCGTATCGCTCAGCATTTCCTGTGTGATTTGGTATTGCTTGCCCACCCGCAGGGCGACTTGCTGCTTTCCTGCATAGGCGATCGCTATGTCTCCTTCTTTAAATCCATAGGCGGCGTAGGGTTCGTACCTCCGTGTCGTATGACATCTACCATGTCCGCGCATGGCTTCGATACAGGTGTTGACTGGTAATGGGTTGGCTTCTCCATGCATTTTGAGGGGATAAACCATTTGGATGGGTTTGCCTGTAATTTTTACTGGCTGTTCTGGCTGTTCTGGCTGTTCTGACTTGGGTTGGCTTTCTATTTGACTGAGGGGATTCGCTTTAGTATTAGGTTGAGTGTTTGACTGTACGTTCTGTGGTTCTTGTTCTATCGGTAGTTTTGACTGCGGTAGGGTTGGCGATGAAGGTGCGGTAAGGGCTTCGCGATCTCGCTCTGGGTCATATTTCACGCCTATCATGGCGAGATTTTTCCACGACATTTCAATTAAGCTTGCTTTTACGGCTTGCCCTTCGTAGAGATAGGTAATCCCGTTGATTCTGCCTCCTATCTGCACTTGCGCTTTTAAGCCCACGTTTTCATCGGCAAGCTTTGACACAAATTCAGTCATTGTTGGCTGATTGTCAGCAGCTTTGGTGATCGCTTCTTTTAAGTGCGGCGCAATGGCATCAAGGTTAATGGCTGCTTTGACTCGTTCGGGGGATAGTCCATGCCAGATTTCGGGTAGTTTGACTGTGCTTTTAGCGATCGCAAAGTCTGCGTCTTTTTTGCTGGCGGATAGATTGATATTTGCGGTGAATTCTGTGCCAATGGGCATATAGGCTGCGTCACTGTGGACAACACCAATATTTTTCCATTGCTCTTGTTCACGTACTTGAATTACTCTCTTGTCATAAATTGGACTCTCAGGATTTGATTCAATTGCTAGTCGGCAATTGACTAATTCGTTGGGCTGCCATTGTTTATCTTTTAGTTCGTTACTGTCGTATTGCAAGCCGATGACTTTGACTTTATCAACTTGGAGTTCTTGCAGTTGTGTGGTCACGATTTCGGTGAACATCTTGGCAGCGATCGCTCTGTTGTTGTTATGCCACAGGGCGGCGGCTCGGCTTTCGCGTTCGTTTTCTGGGATGGCAGCGCTTTGCGCTTCTAGGTACTTTTCGGCTGTGGCGAACAGGTCTTTGACATCGTTTCTGGAGATGCCAAGGTTAAAGTCGAGTTTTAAGTTCGCTAATACTTTGCCATCTTCTAGGGTCTTTCCATATTTTTTGATTGTCTCTGGCGAGATTAGTCCGATATCAACTTTGGTTTCTTCATCAAGGATGGCTACAGCTTTGTAGGGATAGTTGCTTTTAGTTTTCCAGTCTTTGTTTTGGGCGATCTGTATATCTACGCTTTCCCCTTGTTTTGCCATGTCCCACATTGGTGATTTGCCTTCTGGATCTGCTTGGCTGGGACTGACGATTTCGATGATGTTTCCTTTGGGGGAGGTGGCGACAATCGCGATTTCTTCTTCATGTTCTAGGCGATTGCGGGTGGCGACGGCTTTGGCGATTTGATGGCTATATTCTGTGGAGATCTCTTTTGCCCATGTTGTATATTCAGGATTGAGTTTGTCTTTGGGCATTAGATGATCGAATCGGTTGTAGTTGCGATCGCCTATTAGTTTGTATTCATGATGAATTTGATTGGCTTGCTCTACCATCCAACCCACGGGATCTTGAGTATTGGTTTTCAGTCCATGATTGCCTAGATAGGCTTGGGTATTGTCCTTGTCTTTAATCCATTCCACTTCTTTGAATTTGCCTATTTTTTGACAAAATTCAAATTCCTGTTCGTCAACTTTTCTCGCACTTTTGGGTGTATCAACAGCTCGTTGGAGGTTGACTGCGGTTAGGGTTTCTAAGTCCCAGAGTAAACGCTCGGTTTTGCCTAAGCCTGCTGCTATTACTTTTTCTGGTTGAGTGCTATGTGGGACTTTTTGGGCGATTTCCCTAATTTCGCTAATGCGCGATCGCCAGTCATCGTTGAGAATTTTAAATTTATGTTTGTCACTCAGATCTTCGGCTAGTACTTTTTGAAAGTGGTTGCCAATATTCTGTAAGTAGCTGGCTCTGTCATCTGGGGCGATATTTTGCGTATCCCAACGCAGGGCTTCTAGCCTCATACCAAGATTGGCGACTTTGCCTGTGGGGTTATCGGCAGCATTGATGGAGGCACTGGCTAAGTTCGGAAATCCATGCTCTCGGTCGCGGGGAATTTTCTTTTCTTTTTCGACCTGTACGGGTTTGTTTTCAGGTAGGTTCTTGGTGATTATTTCTTGGATCAGGGTGGGATACTGCTCGATCTCTTTTTTGGTTTGAGCTTGTTGTTCGGGGGTTAGTTGGCTGGGAATGATCCCTACGCGATCGCCGTCAAAGTCGATGACTAGGCGTTTAGCATCGTTGGGATGCATATAGCAAATGCCTTTCTGCACGTAGGCTTCGGGGTCGTTTTCCCGCAGGGTTTTGAGGTTGTTGGTAAATACGTCGAAGTTGGCGGCGTTGGCGACGGGGCTGCGGTAAATGCCGACTTTTGCGCCATCGGGTAGTCCTTTAAAGCTTATTTCTCCTTCCTGTAGTTGGTTGTGGGGCTGCGCGATGCCACTGGGGACATATACGCCGCCTGTAGCGACATCGACCCATTCGCTTTGCATAAATTCCTGTAAGCGTTTGGTGATGTCTTCCATTTCGAGGATTTGGCAATGTCCTCCTTCCTTCAGGTCTGCTTTTAAAACGTCATACAGCCAGTCTTTATATTCTTTGTCTGGGGGTGGGTTTTGCTGATTATCGTTTAGGTCAATTACTGCGGTGAGTCCTAGTTCTTGGGCTAGTTCTGGTTCGATTAATTGGGTAATTTCCTCTGTTTCTGGTTCTTGACTTTTTTCTAGCCGCTTTTCGTGGCGTTCGATGTATAGTTGGGCAATTTTGCGCGGATCTACTTGGGCTTCGGCTAGGCTTTCGGCTTTAGCTTTTAGTTTGGGCAGTACGTCTGCTTGCACTCCTTCGGGGAAAAAGACTAGCGCTTGGGTTCCCAGTTTCTGTTCGGTGAATCTTGCGTCTTCTTTTCTCGACCAGTATAGGTTTACTTCATGGATACCTGTGGTGGTGGTTTTGCGATCGCCTTTGATACTGGATTTGGCGACGATCGCATCGACTTCCATGGCTTGGCACAGGAGGCTACTTCGACAGGTTCCTTTGATTATTCCTTCCCATTCGGGTACGCCTGCACGAAATTGAAATGGTCGCTTGGCTTCGGCTTCTAGAGCTTGGGCTAGGTCTATGGAGATGAGGCTATAGCAGTCTCCGAGTTTGCCGGCGATCGCTCCCATCGCTTTGTCGCTAATGGTAATTCCGTTACTCAGAGTAATGGGTTCCTTTCCCCAGTCGGCTTTGTAGGTTCCTGTGTCTGCATCTTTGCTCAGGCTTTCATCGTCAATGATCAGGATGCGTGCTTTCTCTTTGGTTACTGCGGTCTTTGCGTCAGATATTGGTAAGCTGCCATAGGCGACGGCATCGCTATGGTTGGGGAAGATTTCGGTGCTTACTTTTTCGGCGATGGCGCGATCTGTAAAGTAGGCGGTTCGACCACTGGCAAGGATGATATGCAGTCCTTGTTCTTTTAGGTTTTCGATATCTCGCTCGGTTATGCCATCGTACATTCTGCCGATCGCTAGTTTGGTGGGGTCTAATTCTTTGCCAAACTTGTGTTCGAGGTATGTGTTCTCAACGCTTTTAGGCGGTAGTGGCAATTCTTTGCCCGTTTTAATGTTGATTTGCCTGAATTCCATATCTTCAACATTCTTGCTATTACATCTTTTAGCGATGCTTAAGCGAGGGGATTACTTCCGCCTAAGCATCTTTGCTATTCACTGACCTTTGCATGGTCGTGAATAGTCGTGGCGATTAAAAGTCAATTTGGTTAGCCTGTTGTTTTGACTTTTTCACTTTTTTTCTAATCTTGGGCTGTTCTGTTTGGGGTGGTAGTGAATATGCTGATTCATAGGATTCGAGGTCACTGGGATCTGCTAGCCCTTGGCTCAATAGTTCTTCGTAGCTATATCCGCGATCAATGTAGTCTTGAATGTTTCTTGTCATATTGTTGAGCTTCCTATTTCAATACAATTGCTTTCTATCCCTTTGTTGATTTGCAATCTATCATCATTGTCTGATTGTTGATTTTAAATCATTACAAATCTTTCTATTTCTTCTTTTGAATTTAGATTTATTGACTATTCTAGTTGATGTAGAATATCCTTGTAATACTCTCCCAGAGTATTTTACAAAAGGGTGTTTTTGTAAAATATTGCTTCTTTTCTGTCAATCCTTTCTGTTTATAAATTTCTGTGAAGTATCAGATTTTCAACTTTACAAATTATTCTATTTACGGAAGTGATGCAGGCTTTGTGGGCTTTGAGTAATACGCTTTCTCGCTTTGCTGAGTCTATCCCTTACATTCTGTTTAAACAGGAATGTGCGAAGGCGATTTCTGAGGTGCGACAGCTTTTTCATCGTGATGATATTTCTTGGCGTAATATTGCAGATTTGGCTGAGTATGCTCTTTATCATCCACTTCGGGGTTTGATTTTTTGGAAACATCAATGGCGTTTGTTAGGTCAAATTTACAGTGAATTGTTTCCTTCTTCAGCAGAAGTAGAGCTATCTCTTTCCCCTAGCCCTGATAGTGAGGTTTTAATTGTGCGGACTCTCTCGAAGCAAGCTTTTGGTCTTGTTGTTGATAATCTTCAACTCCTTGCTTCTACTACTTTGCGGTTTTTCCCTACAATTTCAGAAATCTCTCTTTCTGCTTGTTTCTTGAATTTTCCGATTAATTACTCCCGTCAAGAAATGTTGGCGGATGGCATTATTTGATTTGTAATCTGGTGACTATTTCATGCGAACTAGAGCGATCGGTTACGTTAGGGTTGATGATTTTCCACCTCTTCATGGGGTTGATGACTCTGCCCAGTCTGATGCGATTTGGGCTTACTCTCGTTCTCTAGATTTTGATTTAGTTGATATTTTCTTTGATTCTGGTGACAGATCTAGCAATTTTTCTGATTGCATCGGACTTCAACAGTCTTTTGCAATGATTGACTCTGAACAAGCCTCTGCTCTTGTGGTTTATAAGCTAGATTGTTTGTCTCCTAATGTTTTAGATGTTATTCAGATCATTTCTAAAATTGTCGGTTACAAGGCTAGTCTCCACAGTATTGTTGAAGGCTTGAATACTCAAAGTGGGCTTGATCTATTCTTTGTAAATATTGCTTCGGCTTTAAATCAACTAGAACGCAGTTGTGTTTCCAATCGCACGATTCACGCTATGGCTTCTAAGAAAATGCTAGGTCATCATTGCGGCAGTCCTCCCTATGGCTATCAAGTCGTTGATAAAAAGTTGCGCCGCGATCCTGCCGAAGCTCGTGTTATTGCTTTGATTTCTTCGATGAAGGCTGATGGTGCGACTTTGCAGATGATTGCTGATGAGCTTAATTTTCAAGGCTTTACGACCAAACGTAATTCTAAGTGGCAACCTACCCAAGTTAGTCGGGTTCTTACTAGTAATAGTAAAGCTCAATAAGTGTTTTTGGAGGCACTATAGCTCAAAACCCTGAAATCCTTAACCTAAATTATTCACTAATCTATAAATCCTTTGTGGTGTCGTTATCCCAGACAACAGACTGTTTTAAGGATAATCGCTAAATTTATCTTTCAGTAAGGATTTCGAGGATATTTGCTAATTCTGATGAATAATGCAGGATTTATTTACGGAAATTTTCAAATCTCGACCAGCGATCGCAAGCTGTTACAGCACGTTGTGCTGCACTAAAAAACAGAGAATTTTTTGGAAGTGCAGCACAGAAGGACTGCCAAAAATTTCTCTGTACTACTTCAAACTTCAAAAGGCTGTATACCATTCATGCCATATTTGTAATAGTTAGGATTATTTAGTTTATTGCCACAATTTCTCATAACCTTCCAGATTTTGTACTCGGGCAAACCCATCTCCCCATGCTAGTTATTGGTATCAAAGAGGGCAATCACCTTAGCAAGCATGTATTTTAAGTTCATAATATCAATATAAAAAGAGGTCTAAATTACCTTAAGTCAAAGACTCATGGTGGCATGACTTCATGGTGTCTTAGCTATCATATGTGCTTATTACTCCAAAGCTATTCGACAGTCATAAACCAAGCCATCATGAAGTCATGCCACCATATTGTCAAAAAGGCATAGTGCAGGAAGAGGTCTAAATTACTTCAAGCCAAAGCCTCATGGTGGCATGACTTCATGGTGTTTCAACTGTCGTACTTATAACTCCAAAGTTATTCGACAGTCATAAACCAAGCAGTAGTGCTAAATAGGTAAGGATGGGCGGCGCTTCGCGCCGCCCATCCTTACCCCAATAAATCCTTTCTTTTTTAAGACTATCAACCAAGCCGCCATGAAGTCATACCACCATGTCGTCAAAAAGTTATTTTAACTTGATGTCATAACCTTATGACTTTGTCATTTTTAGATGTCATAACATCATGGCTTTATTATCTTTAGAGATATCCCCTTAAAAACCGAAGGCATTAGACAAGATGACTGGGGATAAATACAAGGTACATGATGCGATCGCTACTTCCTAAAATATAGGCACTGGTCAGTTAAGACGTGGGAGAAGTAAAGCCGCATAATGATAGCAACTACAACATAGAAATCGGACGATGATATATTCCAATCGCCATAGCTGGATAGTATCCGCTGGCAGTTCGCAGTTACTAATGCAAGTTTTTTATGACAATTTGAAAAAAGGCAATCCTGTGCATGTCATCAATTAGGAAAAAAAACTTGAAAGGTTTGAGCAGCTTAACTGAAAAAATCATAGTCTTTTTCGCCTGTTTTTTTCTATCTGCAACTACCGATTAGCCTTATCCCCCAGTTTAATTGATGACACGCCCTAGCTTATCAACTTCCCTCAGAGAATCCCAGCTAAGCATGATCCATCAATCCACAAGGCAAACCTAACTTCAATCATCCCTACTACTGATCCGCCTTTGTCATAATTGGCAATGGTTTGTAGTTTTCATAAACTTTGCTCCTTTAGGCAACCTATTACATCGTCAAACAAGCTATATGTTCTAATAACATCAAATTTGTTAATGTCGTGAATCAAAAAATTTATGCCATCTAGACATCATGCCACCACGAAGCCAAAACATTAAAATAGCTTGACAGTAATAGATTTTGACCCCAAAATGTCAAGTATAAATTCAAATGAATCGAAAAGTGCAAATCATTACAGTCACCAGTCTGTCAGGTGGACAGGGTAAAACCACGACTGCTTTTTTCCTAGGATTGTCTCTGGCAAAACGGGGAATAAAGACTCTATGGATAGATGGCGATCCACAACACAACTTAACCTTGTACGGAAGATCTCCTCACAAAGATGACGAACCAACCTTGCTAGAGTGCCTCACCGCATCGGTAAAGCCGATAGAGGCAGTATACAAAACCCAATGGGAAAATTTATATATAATGCCTAGCGATCGCGCCCTTGAACAATCACAAACTTTTCTAGCAAATGCTTCGATGGGCGAACGAGTATTACACAGACGAATCAAGGATTTACCATTTGAAGTCATTTTGATTGATTCGCAGCCAGGAAGATCTCAGCTGTGTTCTACCTGTATATGCGCTGCCGACAAACTGTTGATACCAGTTGAGTCGAATAGCAAAGGATTAGTATGTCTACAGAGTACTTTAGAGGCGATCGATGATCTAACTGAGTGCGGAGCATTTACTGGTAAAGTGGCAGCGATAATCCCCTTCCGCGATACCATTCGCGGGATAAACCGCACCAAAATTAGCAGCAAAGCGCTCTCATATTTCGAGACTGTCACCAAAGAAAATGATATTAAACTAACTGCATCAATTGTCGATAGTGAAAAATTTAAACAAGCGATCGATGCAGGGACATACTTGCCAGACGACCTTGACAGAACATTTACCCAACTAACGGAGGTCGTTTATGTCTGAGTTTATATCAGATTCTATTCTTGATAATGTCGCCAACAGAACTAAGGTGAAACGGAATACTTCTATCAAGGCTGCTCCCCCAACGCCAAAGCCATCCGAGGAACTAATCAAAAGGACTGTTCGACTGACTCAAGAAACAAGTCGATATTTTGGTGGGCTAAAACTAGATCGCGGGGTATCTGTTGATTGCTTATTAGAGGCATTATCTTTATATTGCCAATCCCACCCAGAGGTAGAGCAGGAATTGGTTGAGTCAGCAAAATTGATTGGTAAGGCTCGACAAGATAAAGCGGTTCGCGATCGTATTAACACGATGTCTAAGAACTATTTATAGATAATTCAGTGACCAAAGGAAAATGTCACTGGTCAGCTAATGGGGAATAGGTGCTGAGGCACTGGTCAGCTAAATCGTGATCGACGTATTTGCGTCTTTTTTATCGGCATGAAATTGACGTTGCAGAGCCTATCCCACATTAACTGACCAGTACTGGTGCTGAATCTCCCATTAGCTGACCAGTGAATTAAAGTATCTAACAATAATTTCAAATTTTGATTTTATTAACGGACAAACACAATATGTAAACTTTTTTAAAGAATTTATATACTATTTATATAAAAGGCATTGATAGCTACAGCAATATCTTCTATTGTTCCCTCATCAACTGTGTTATTGCTGATTTCCAAGATGCTAAATATGCTTGTGGAAACTAATAACTATGTTTTTTAGACCCAATTAAGTTGCAAGTATTATGACTTATTTGTTTTTAGCTTTCTCCTTTATGGCTTGCTTTAAAGGGTTGTTTTTTACTGCTTTCTTGTTGCTAATTGGCTTTTTGTTGGCTAAGCCAAAAACTTTGCTGAGTATCTATAAATTGATTCTTAAACATACTCGCAATAATAAATTCTCTGCCACTCTGATTCTTGGTACTGGCGTTGGTTTTTTGGTGGGTATGCTGTTTGTTGTATCCGTTGAGCCTGCTAATGCTCAGTTCTTCCAAACTACTGAAACTTGGCTTTCTAGCAAGTTCAATATTGGCGGTGGTACTGGTGGTGGTAATGCTGTTTCCATTGTCTTTAATGTCTTAAGAGCAATTTTTGTTATCTATCTGGGTATCTCTCTGGTTAGGGTCATTCAAGCAGCGAGAAATGATGATGACTGGCAACAGTTAGCTCGTATTCCCTTGATCTTAGTCGTTACTGTTACTTTGGGCGATATCCTCGCTAAGCTCATTACTGGTTAATAAGGTTGGTTGATCGTGTCCAATGACAATGAGTTTCGCAGAGTAAATCAAATTCTTGGGGCTAGTCCTAAGATTGGTCCTTTTCCCTCGGATCTGGTTTTTCCTTGGATTCTTATCAGTCTTTTTTTGTTTTTTGTTTGCTATGTGTTTCTCAATTTGCCTTGGTTATGGGTGATTCTCATTGTCGCTTGGGGTGATGCTACTTGGTGGGTCTTAACTGGTTCTCGTCCCCATAAGTTCTTGTCCAAGTTCATTCCTGTTCCCCGTTGGTCTAGAGGTGTTTATCATTTCTCTGGGTTTCATGGTCGTCTTCGTATGGAGCTTGCTCGTAAACATCATGGTCAAAGAAAAAGGATTTAAACATTTTGAAAAGGAGCTTGCTTTAGATTATCTGCTTAAGTTTGAACTCCGTGGTCGCTCGATTAGCTGTTTTGTTTTAAAGCAGGGTGCTTCTTTTGATTTATTGCAGTTTGTGTTTGGTTGGCAGTCTCAAGGTTTTCATACAACTCTTTCTGACGCGCAGGAGTCTTCGATTTTTGAGGCGCTCCAGTCTGGGTTGAAGGATATCCCAGATCAAGAAAGTTTGACGGTTCATTTTGGTTCTTTTAGTTCGGATCGGGATCGCCAAGGTCAGTTGCAGGATTTATACGAGTTGGCGGATACTCCTGAATTGAAGTTTTTGATGATGGGTGAGAAGGCTCGGGTTCAGGAGTTGGCGAGTTTGGGGCTGAGAAAGCCTAAGTTTCTTCGTGTCTATGCGACTTATACGGTTAAAGGTTCTTCTGGGGCGGCTTCAGATCCTTTGGAGAAGGCTCTGGCTTGGCTGCAAAAGGTGGCTCTGGGTTTAGCTGGTAATGACTCAAAGCTAGAGCGTGAGCAGTATGAGCAGTTGTTTGCTCGTGCTTTTACGGATGGGTTTCTCAATTGGGAGCAGATTTTAACTACCCGGATGGGTTTGGATTTGGCTCCTTTGTCTGATGCGGATCTTTGGCAGGAGCTTTGGGGTCAGTTTAATTGTTCTCCTCCTCCTCCGATTCCTCAGTTGTTGGTTATGTCTGAGGCGGGGCTGGTGGATCGCTCGATGTCTCAGGTGCATATCTGTACGAAGCTGCTGGAACGGGCTGAGTCGATTCCTTTTGCCGATCGCCGTTTTGTTTATTTGAATGGTGATTATATTGGGGTCTTAACTTTTATTGATAAGCCTGCGGGTTGGTCTTCTAAGGGTAGGCAGTTGCGCTATCTCTGGGAGGCTCTTTCCCGTGATGCGGTGGCGAATACTGAGGTCGTTTGTCAGTTTACGAAGGCGAATGAGACGATCGTTAAGGCGAATATGCAACGGGTGACGAAGCAGAGCATTGTCTCGCAAGAGCAGTCGGCTTCGGTGCGAAATGTCAATGTGATGGCTTCGCTGAAGCAGGATAAGGCGATTAAGGCTCAGGAGGCTCTTTATGAGGGGGCAATCCCGATTAATGTGGCTGTTGTTTTTCTGATTCGTCGTCCTAATCCTGTTCTGTTGGATGATGCTTGTCGCTATTTTGCGAGTTGTTTCCAGCGTCCTGCTTGGGTCGAACGGGAGACGGAGTATGCTTGGTTGATTTGGAAGCAAACTTTACCTATTGTCTTTGGCAATCTGTTGGCGAAGCCGTTTCACCGTCGTCATGTCTATTTGTCTGATGAGTCGGTTGCTTTTACGGCTTGTGTTTTGCCTCGGTCTGTGGATAAGACGGGGTTTGAGTTGATCTCGGAAGAAGGCGGGATGCCTTTATATATTGATATCCGCAAACATCGTAATTTTGGCATCTTTGCGACTACTCGGGCTGGTAAGTCGGTTATGGTTTCGGCAATATTGACTCAAGCTCTTTGTAATGAGCAGCAAATTGTGGCTCTTGATTTTCCTAAGCCTGATGGTACGAGTACTTTTACGGATTACACCCACTTTATTAAGGATCTAGGTGCTTATTTTGATATCACTAAGGAGTCCTCCAATATTCTGGAATTGCCAGATCTACGTGCCTTCAATGAGGAGCAGGCGGATGAGCGCTTGCGCGATTTTAAGTCCTTTGTCGAGTCGGCTTTGATGACGATGGTATTTGGGGCTGGGCAGCATAATCTATCTTCTTCGGAAAGACAGTTGCGACAGCTAATCCGTTCTTTGTTAGTACCTGTTATCAATGCTTTTTTTGATGATGACCTGATTAAAATTCGCTATGCTCTTGCGATTTCGGAAGGGTTTGGTACGGATGCTTGGCAGAGGATGCCGACTCTATCAGATTTTTTGGATTATTTTTTGGATGCTGGTAAGTCTTCGGTACAGGCTGATTTAGCTGGCAGTGAGCAAATAGATCAGGCGATCAATCAGATTATTGTCCAATTGAGGTTTTGGCTCAATTCTCGCATTGGTCGCGCCATTTCTCGTCCTTCTACTTTTCGCAGTGAGGCGAGGTTGTTGGTGTTTGCGCTCAGGAATTTATCGGAGGCGGAAGATGCGGCGATTCTGGCTCTGTCTGCTTATTCGGCAGCTCTCAGACGGGCTTTATCTTCACCTGCGAGTATTCTGTTCATTGATGAAGCGCCGATTTTGTTTGAATATCCCACCATATCGGAAATGGTGGCGCGTCTCTGTGCCAATGGTGCGAAGGCGGGGATTAAGGTGATTATTTCTGCCCAAGATCCTGACACGATCGCTCGGTCGCCTTCGGCTTCTAAGATTCTCCAAAATCTATCGACGCGATTAATCGGCAGAATCCAACCTTCGGCGGTGGATAGTTTTGTGAATATTCTCAAGTATCCCCGACAGGTGATCGCTCAGAATGCTGAGGAAAGATTTTTCCCCAAGCGCGAATTGATTTATTCGCAGTGGTTACTGGATGATGCGGGTGTGTATACCTTTGTGCGCTTCTTTCCGAGCTATGTGCAGTTGGGTGTGGTGGCGAATAATCCTGATGAGCAGGCGGCTCGTAGTGCTTATATGGCGGCTCTGGGAGATCCCTACAAAGGACTGGCGGCTTTTTCTAAGGAGATGGCAAGTGCTTTAAGGGATAGCCGCCCTCTGAAATTACCTGAAATTGCGGGTTCTAATCTTTGAGTTTTGTGGAGGCATGACGGTGAAATCAATGAGATTATGCGCTTTATGCACTGGTAGTTTGGTGGGTTGCTCTTTATGGATTACTGGCAATCTCCCTGCAACAGCACAGATTAATGTTCCTAGTTTTGCGGGTACTCCTCCTCTTTCTGCTTCGCCCTCTCTTTCTAATCTGCCTGGGATTAGCGATATTAATGGATTAATCAATCAAGTTAATCAGTTAATTAATTCGATTAGTTCGGGCGCGTTTATAAAAACTGCTTTGGATTCTCTATTGAGTCAGTATTTCGATCCTTTGAAGCAGCAAGTTGCAGGCATTATCGGTGAGCGTGGGCTTCTAGATCCTGCCAAGTCTCAGCAGTCGCTGATTGCGAGTTTGAAATCTTTGCCTCTCATTTTTAATGATGCGGGGTTTACCAATAGCTTGCTGACTAAGGGTACTGTGACGGCGGCAATCACTCAAACTAGTGTCAATAATGTGTTGGGTTTAGAGGGTCAAGCGCGTTTAAATCAGTTTTTACAGACCCTTGTAGCCAGTGGTAACAAAATATCTGGCTTTTCAACTAGTTCGACTACGGCTTCTCAATCCAGTACGCAACTTGGGAGTGCTACTCAGCAAATTGCTAGCACCTCTGGTAATTCGGCAAATGCGTCCCAGACAACTTCGGAGCAGACGAAGAATTTAGCTCAACAAGCTCAGTCTTTTACTTCGACTCAAGATGTTCTCAAGGCGATCGCTAATCAGAATGCCAATAATGCTGCCATTTTGTCTAGCATTTCTTCCCAGTTTGGCAATAATGCCAGCCAGAATGCCAATCTATCCAATCAACTTGGCACCTTAGCTAATCAAAATTCTCTAATGTCTCAGCAGGCTATGCAGCAGTCTGTGATTGATGGTCAAAATTTACAACTGCAATTGCTGCAAACTGAGCAAGGGGCAGCAGCTTTGGCGAATTTAGATGAGACGAATAGCACGCTCAAGGGACAAAGTTTATCTCAGGCTTTAGAGTTTCGGTCGGTGATCAAATCAAGAATGCCTTTAACCCTTTCTAAGTAATTTTTTGAGGTTGGTTTACCAATGTTTTATGCCATTACGATTGCTCAGCAAATTGTGATCAATGACTCTAATCTCGTCTCGCAGTCAATTCAAGAGGCTTGGCAAAGTACTTGGAATCTTGCGTTTGATGGCAATATTTTTAAAGTTCTCACCAATTTAGGATTGACGATCGCGGTTACGACTCTGTTTTTTTGGATTATTAAATTTGGAAAAGATTTATTAGATGACAGAAGCTATCAGAGTTTCAGTGAGATTATCTGGCCGATTATTGTAATTACTTTGTTGGCTAATGGTGGACAGAATCTGGTCGCCTTAACCACGGGAATGCGGGGAATCATCAATAATACCAATGATTCTATTTTGAGTTCCCTCACTTCTCAAGCAGATCTCCAGAAGACTTTAGATGCTCTCAGTAATTATTCCAATATCTCCAGCACCCTAAGCGCTTCGGCAAATCAATGCTATGTACTTAAACCAGCGGATCAACAAGCTTGCATGGATTCGGTGATTGCTCAGGCTAAGGAGTTGAAGAGTGCTTACGATTCTAGTTTCCTTGATGTCTCTAAGGCGCTAGCCAATAAGATGCAGCAACAGATTGATAGTTTTAGCCAAGATCCTCTGGGTACTGGGCTGAGTGGTATTTCTAAAATTCAAAATACGATTTCTTCTTCGGTTCTGCTGGCGGTTGCTGAGTCTTTTATGGTGGCGATGCAGGCGGCTTTTCAAGCTTTGATTGAGGTTAGTTTTCTTCTCACTGGGTTGATGGGGCCTGTTGCGGTAGGGGCTTCTCTTCTTCCCATTGGTGCAAAGCCTTTTTATGCTTGGCTCACGGCTTTTTGGTCACTTGGGATTGCCAAGTTAAGTCTCAATATCATTACGGGGCTGGTGGCTGTGGCTGTGGCTACTTCTGGTCAAAATGATAATTTGTCCATCGCGATTACTTTGGGCTTTTTATCACCAATTCTGGCTTTAGCTTTAGCTTCGGGTGGCGGGATGGCGATTTTCAGTGGCATTGTTGCGGCGGTCAGTGCGGCGGCTTCTACAGGTTTAAACATTTCGATGCGTTACAGGAGCTAAGTCCTAGTTTTTTTGTTTTTTGTTTTTAAGATTTCAATTTTATGGAAGCATCTATGAATTTACATACAACTCCAATACCTGAATCAAAGGAAGATCTCACGGTTTTTGAAAAGTTTACGGCTCCAGAACATAGATCTAAAAGTACTGATGCTGGGAAAGATTCGTTGATGTTTTTGACGCTGTTGGGAGTTTTAGTTCTATCGGCAATCAACTCCATTGGCTTATTTAGCATTTACTTTTTGTATAGTTCTTTTTCTGCTAACGCTAAAAGTCACACGTTAGTTCAGTTAGCGGGTGGCAAGACTATTACTGCGGCGACCGTAGATAGCCATGTCAGATCGGCGGATGTGATTAAGAAGTTTGTGGCTGTTAATATTTCTAGTTTGATGTCTTGGTCGGTGCAATTGTCGGCGGATGTTACTCAGGGTGGTAGTCCAATTCTCGATGCTGGGATTGAGGTGGTTTCTTTAAGAGGCTTAAAGAAAAAGGTTCCGACTACGGCTTGGCAGGCGAGTTTTGCTTTCGCGGAAGATTTCCGTAAAGGGATTCTGGCTTCAGTGGCGGAGTTGATTCCTGCCGAGGTGTTCACAGGTAATGCCAAGGTTGTTTTAGTCATCAAAAGTATTAGTCCTCCTGAAGAGATCGAGAAAGGGAAATGGAAAGTAAGTCTTGTATCTAACTTGATTACGTTCACTGCGGTTAATCAGTCTGGTGAATCGGTTCCCTTTAACAAGGAAATATTTATTCAAACTATTGATATACCAACGCTTAAGCCTGATGCTTCGCCTCTGGATGAGGCTATTTATAGAGTGCGTTCTTCTGGTTTAGAAATTTACGCGATGCGAGATCTCGCCAGAGAAAATTTGAAGTAATTTTTCCTCAAGGAGTCTTTTATGCTTACCGAAGCTACACCTGTTAATCCCAATACCAATACCAATCCGAGTTCGGAGCATCCTGCGGATTCTCCTGATTTGCATGAAATTGATTTTGCTCATTTAACGGGTTACATCGATGATGCGCCAAGCCTGGATACAACCGAGCTAACTGAGGTTGCTAGTCCTGAAAAACATCGAACTTTATCTACGCTTGTTAGTAATCCTTTTTCTAAAATTGCTTTGGTAGGTGGCGTTGGCATTATTGGGTTTACCTTAATCGGTCTATTCGTGAATAGCATTATGTCCACTAATGCTAAGCAAGCTGCTGCTACGGGCGATAAAGAAACTAAGAATTTTGTGGTTTCTTCTTCCCTAGATCCTAAAGATGCTGAGTTGGCTAAGGTCAAGACTGACTTAGCGATGGGCAGTCAGGTGGCGAATAGGGCTAGGAGTTCTAGCAGTTTACTTTCTTCAGATTTACCAAAAAGTGGGCTAGCTCCAAAGGATAAGGCTAGCGATGCGTCTGCGAGTTCGGATAAAGCAAACCTTCAAGCTGGCGTTCCTACTTCTCAATTACCACCTCCACCTCCTAGCAATTTAACGACTGTCCCTGTTGAACCTGAACCAGTAAGACCACCCGTAAGACAGGTGATGGCGAGTCCATCTCCTGTGATGGTTGCGCCACAGGGTTTGACTAATCCTGTGGCGCAACCATCAAATTCCGTCGAGGAGTGGCAGAGGTTAGCCAGCATTGGCAGCTATGGCAGTGTTGCTAGTGATTCTCGTCCAGTGGCTAATTTGCCTAATTATCAAAACAATCAAGTTGTGGTTCCCAATAATCAGGTTGTGTTTCCCAATAATCAAGTGGTGGCAACAACTTCTAATTCGCGAGTTGAGCAACCCTCGAATTCATTAACCAATTATCTAGCCAGATCTCAGACTGCTAATCAGAATCGCGTTGCGGGCAATACGATCTTGGTTGGCACTACTGCCAAGGCTTCGATTAAAACCCCTGTGGTATTTGCTCCTACGGGAAATTTAACTTCAGGTAATGGGGTTCCCAAGTTTATTGTCACTCTAGATGAGCCGATCTTAACGGTCGATCGCCGCGAGGCTATCCCTGCTGGGTCACTGCTAATTGTTACGGTGCGTCCTTTGGATGCGAAATCTGGGCTATCAGAGTTGGATGTCATCTCAATTTCGATGAATGGTCGCGAGTTTACTCCGCCCAGTAACACCTTTACCATTCGTGGTGCTTCAGGAAGTCCTCTCGTTGCTGATAACTATTTTGACTATGGTTCTCAGATTGCGGGGATGGATTTATCGACGGTTTTGATTACGGCGGCGGCGGAAGTAGGCAAGTTGACCAATAACCCCATTAATACTAGTTCAATCTCTACTGTCGGTGGATTTTCCACTTCTACGGCTTCGCCTCCTCCCGATTATCTGGGTGCTGCGGTGAGTGGTGGGCTGGGCTATTTGTCTAAGGCTTTAATTGCTAGAAATCTGGATAGCACTAAGGAATTTGCTAATCGTCCTAAAGTGTTCTATTTGGCAGCAGGTAAGGAAGTGCAGGTGTTCATCAATCAGTCAACAACTTTTGATTTTTAATTTTGATTTTTAATTTTGATTTTTAATTTTGATTTTTAATTTTGATTTTTAATTTTGATTTTTGATTTTGATTTTTGATTTTTGAAATTATGAAACATTTAAAATCTTTAGTTCTCGTGTTGGCTGTTCTTTGGGCTGGTGCTTTGCCTAATGCGGCTTTTGCTAGTCCGCTCTTCAGGAAACAGTTGTCGCTCAGTGAGGCGGCGGGACAAACTGGCGTTAATGCGATCGTGAGTTTGTCGCCGATGCAATCCCTCAGCATTAGCTTTATTAAAACAGGTGAGGTTGTAAAAAAGGTTTGGTTGGGCAATCCGTCAAGGGTGGTCATGGATTACGATTCGCCTCTTTGTAAAGATGCTACGAAGGATGCGAACTGTGGGGCGAATGTTATCTATTTACGGGAACTCGCTCAACCTTTGGATTTGGAGATGAATTTACCTGCGGCGGCGAAGGGTTCGCTTACTTCTTTGACGGTAATTACTACGGGTGCTGGGGGGATGAAGAATCTCTATCAATTTCAACTGGCGCTAGGCGAGTCTACGCCTCCCTATAGCGTTTTAGAGATCGTTCCTGATGCTCAGATTCGCAGGCTTGCACCGATAACGCCTGTCAAACCTGCTGAAACCACTAAACTTTCGTCGGATTCTTAGTATGCATTTTTTGAGATTGCTATTGTTCAAGAAGCATTTCGTCCTGTTGGCGATCGCTTTGATGGTGAGTTGGTTGGGCTTGGCTTTTGCGGTAAGCGCTCAGTCCTCGGATCAATCTGCTGTAACAATTTCTCCATCTAATTCCTCTGCGGTTCCTTCGAGTTTCGGGAGTATTGGCAATCAATTACTCTCACCAACAGGTGCGGTGATCGCTGGCTGTGTAGTTGGGATGTTGTTTCTGGGAAATGCCAATGGCAGTAACAAAAATAAGTTGGCTCAAGGGCATTGGGCGACTTCTAAGGAAATTTCTTCAGCTCGCAAAAAGGCGCGGGAGCAAATCAATCGCCGCGAACGGAATAAGACTTCTTTGTTTATCGTTAGTCCTCAGTTAGTCATTCCCCAAGAGTTAACTTCGCGTCCTGGGGTTGCGACTCCTAATCTAGAGCCTCCTGCTAAGGGAGCTAAGCCTAAGATCATTCAGATTAAGAGGGCAGAGAAAACGATTTGGTTGCCCGATTGCAATCGCGGTGTGGCGGTTCTGGGTGGTACGGGTTCAGGGAAAACCTATGGAGTGATCGATCCTGCCATCCGTAGTGCGATCGATCAAGGGTTTCCGATTATTCTCTATGACTACAAGTATGCGGAACAGTCTTCGCGGATTGCAGGTATTGCGGCGGAGGCGGGATACAAGGTGAGTATTTTTGCGCCTAGTTTTCCTGAAAGTGGTATTTGCAATCCCCTTGATTTCATTCGTGATGCGGCGGATGTGGATATGGCGCGACAGGTGGCGATCGTTCTCAATCGGAATTTTAAATCGGGTGGGCAAGGTAGCGAAGATCCTTTTTTCACCAATAGCGGTGACCAGTTGATTCAAGCGGTGTTGTTACTCGCGAAAACTACTCCCTATGCCGATATTATTTTCTGTGCCAAGGCTTTGGGGGCGAGTAATCTACCTGCTCGGGTTCAGAATGCAAAGTTACCAACTTGGGTGGAGACGAGTTTTGGTCAGTTGATTTCGATGGCGGATTCTGAGAAAACGGTTGCTTCGGTCATCTCTACGGCGAGCATCCTCTTCAGTCGTTTTATGTCACCCGATATTCTCAGTGTTTTCTGTGGCAAGACGACGATACCGATTGAACTTAAGGGCAAGCATTTATTAGTGATTGGCATGAAGCGGGAGAAGCAGGATGTGGTCGCGCCGCTTTTGGCGACGGTGTTGCATATGATTGTTACCCATAATGTGGTTGCTAAGAAACGGGAAGATCCTTTGCTGGTGGCGATCGATGAGCTGCCGACTCTTTATTTACCGAGTTTGGTGCAATGGCTCAATGTCCACCGTGAGGATGGGCTTTCTTGTATGCTCGGCTTTCAAAATCTGGTGCAACTCGAAGAAACCTATGGCAAGGAGGTATCACGGGCAATCTTTGGTGGCTGTGCGACTAAGGCAATTTTCAATCCCCTTGAACCTGAGTCGGCGAAGATTTTTTCTGATTATCTGGGCGATGAACATCTCAAATATAAAACGAAATCCCGCAGTTCGGGTGGTGGTAAGACCAGTACTAGCATTTCCGATCAGGAGCGTACTCGCAAACTCTTTGCGCCAGAGGATTTTCTGAAGTTACCGCAGGGCAATTGTATTCTGATTTCTCCCGGCTATAGCTCGAAGACGGAAGCCAATGTTCCCCGTCGCTTGAATATCAAAATCCCCAAAACTGATGCGGCAAGGACGGATCGCAGTCGCTTGATTTGGGAACGGTTGAAGGTCAAGTTAGCTCAAGTTGGGCATCAAGTTGCCATTACTGATGCGGCGATCTTGGCGCGGAAGGATTACTTTCTCGATCATTTTCCTCTTCCCGGTGATGCGGCTGCGCCTAAAGCGGCGGTAGGTAATCAGGGAACTAAGAACAATAATCCCGATTGGCTCAATCTTTTGTAGAGGTGATTTATGGTTTTTATTAATTCATCAGAAGCGTCACAGGCTAATAATCACCAAATTGCGATCGCTCAGACGACGATTGAGGCTTTGGCAGAGTTGTTGAGATTGTTGTTAGCTCAAAAAGAAGCGCGACAAGAAAGCGATCGCGCTGAGAAAGATTCGCAGTCTAACTCATCAATGTCTGATGAGGAGTGGGATCGGCTGTATCAATCTTGGGAACAGGATATTGTGGATGATTGGTGGAAGCGTTATCAAGCTGTACCCGATCCCAATCCTTCTAGTCCCGAATCTGCATCGGCTCTCATTCCCTTGGGTAATTTTCTAGATAAGGGCGATCCTGATTTTGCCAATTTACCCTTTGCGCCGATTAATCCTTCGCCTTTATCTGGTAGCGATCAACCTGTCCTTGAGGCTTCAGATCGTCCTGTTATCTCGTTTGATGAGTTTAGGCAACAGGTGATGGCAGGTGTGGCAGTTGCTCTGGTTGAGAAGCTGGGGATTGATGGCAAGTATGCGGCTGAGGACTATAGGATTCAAAAATCTGTCCTTGATGGTGGGCAAGTTTACGAGATTCAAGATCTTGATGGCAATTGTATTGCCAGTTTTGGATTGGATCGCGATCGCTATCCTCCTGCGACTTTTATGGAGGATGCTACGACTCTGGACGATCGGATTGATTTCACGGAGACGGCTTTTCAAACCGTTACGGTTGACGTGGCGGATTTGACTCGCGAACAGGGTTATCTGGCGGCGATCGATAAATTAGGCGACCTCGCTCCTGCTGGTTCTAGGGGTGTGGTGCTAGCTGAGAATGCTCTGACGATTACCAGTCATAGCCATTTCAAGGGCAATGATTACACGATTCATCAGGATGTCGGTGGCGATATCACGATTTCTCATAACCATACGGGTTCACCGATTTTGCAGACACAAAAAGGCAAGATTTCTGCTCAGTCTTTGACTCGTGCCGATCTGGTGAGGTTTAAGGAGGTTTACGAACAGATGGAAACCCAATCTCCAATCGTTCGTGGTGAGACTCCAATTATGAAATCGGCTTTACCTCCCGTTCGTTCTGCGCCAGATCTGGAATTGGGTTGATTTTATGGTTGTCGCATTAGATGCCTTTAACGATCTTGTAAAGCTTTACGAGTCCAATATTTTAAGGGAAGGTCGCATGGATAAGGATGATGTGTTTGATGAAGACTATGGGCAGTCTTCTAGTTTTGATTTGACAGTAGAGGATAAGAATACTTTTACCACTGCCTATGAGGAGAGAATTGGAGATTTCCAAAGCTTGATTACTGAGCATCACCAGCTTTTAGCTCAAAGACAGGGATTGGCTGTTGATAAGACGGCTAATGAGAGCGATGAATTAGATGTTGCTATTTATCAAAGTGAAGAAAATATCGAAGGTTTAATTCACGAACTCGTCAGTTATCGAGATGTTGTTGGTTACGATGCTGTCCTTGAACAAAAGGCTTTTGGGTCTAATACCGACCTATTTACTAATCATTCGCCACCTTCGTTTGAGCAGATTGCGGCGTTTGTGTTTGCAGAGTTAGATCGGCCGAAAAAAACTATCGATATCAATGAGCAATGGGAATCTGAATATCCTGACAAGGATTCGGTCGTTCAAGTTTCTTCTTTTGAAGCGATCGCTTTAACGATGTTTGATGCTTTGGATGGGTCAGGAGATTATGCCAACGATACCTACGACATTAACGAGCAGTGGGAATCTCCAGTTTCGGAGATCTCTATTAGTCCAGACAATTTGGAAGAACGACGAGATCTCCAACTCGCTCGCGACTGTCGCGAGATTTTGCAATCTCAAGGGCAAGACATGGGTAGAGCTGTTGTCTTTGAACGTCCCGATGGCAACGGGATTTATCGCTTTAGTCTCGAAAAAGATTCGGACACGATGACTCTCGTGGCTAGGGATCGGGCGGTGAATCCGATTTTAGTTGAGTCTCAAGGAAAAATTATTAATTCTCAAGTTACCAGTCACGATGCGGCGCAAATTGGCAAGGCTGCATCAATTCTGAACGAACAATCCAAGTCCAATCCAATTACTAGATAAGAATCAAAATGAAGAAGTTACTATTGGTTGAATCTCCGTCTAAATGCAAAACCATTCAAGCTATTCTTGGTTCGGAATGGCAGGTAGAAGCGTCTTTTGGGCATTTCACAGAACTATCGAAAGATGGGGACGATCGCTTGGGATTCACTATGCATCCTGATACCCACCAAATTGAATGTCGTTATCAATTGACGGAAGGTAAGGGAAAACAGGTTGTCTCGAAGCTCCGTGCTGCGGTCAAGAATGCGTCAGAAGTAGTGCTGGCGACCGATGGCGATCGCGAGGGTGAGGGCATTGCTTGGCATTTACAACAGCAACTCAAGTTGCCTAATCCGAAACGAGCTGTCTATAACCAAATTACGCCTGCGGCGGTTAAATCGGCGATCGCTAATGCTCATCAGTTAGATTTAAACTTGATTTCGGCTCAGAGAGCCAGACAATGCTTGGATCGGTTGATTGGCTTTAAGGTTTCACCTTTGGTGCGCCAAACCAGTGGTGGCAGTTCGGCGGGTCGGGTGCAGTCGGTGGCTTTACATATTGTCTGTCAGCGTGAACGCGAGATTAGTAATTTTCATCCTCAAGATTACTGGTCGGTCTGGACGGAATATAGCGAAGGCTTCAAGGCTTATTATGCGGGTAGGGAAGAGATTGAGACTGCGGTTGAAGATGCTGAGGTTGCTGATGATGCGACGGAATCCAAGCATGAAGAGAGCGTTGAGTCTCAACGAGTATTGTCAGAGCAAGAAGCAACCGAAATCGTTGAAATTGCCCGACAAAATCCTCACGTTGTCAAAGATTCTAAGGGGGTCACTGTTCAGAAATCACCACCTCCACCTTTTATTACCAGTTCCTTGCAGCAAGTCGCTTCTGTTCGTTTCGGTTTATCGCCCGAAGAGACAATGAAGATTGCTCAGGAGCTATTTGAAGGGGTCGATTTGCCTCAAGGTCGGAAGGGTTTGATTACTTACCATCGTACCGATAGTACGAGCTTGGCTCCTGAGTTTTGTGCTGAAGTGAAGGAGTGGTTATTGCAGCACGATCCTGATAATGTTCCTCCGAAAACCACTCGTCATCGGGAAAAGGAAAATGCTCAATCTGCCCATGAAGCAATTCGTCCTACTTACTTGAGTATTACTCCTGAATCTGTCAAAGAGCATCTCAGCGATCGGCAATATCAACTCTATGAACTAATTTGGCTGAGAGCCGTTGCTTCTCAATGTGCTAATGCAGTAATGCAAAAAAGTTGTATCACGATTCAAGCGGGTTCGACTCTTTGGCAAACTAAGGGCAGTATTCTCACATTTGCGGGGTACACCCGCTATTGGAACGATTTGAGTAAGGATAAGCATCTGCCTGAGTTAACAGAAGGGCAATCTCTGTTTTTCTCAGATATTGGGTTTACCCAGAAACAAACGCAACCTCCTTCTCGTTATAGCGAAGCCAAGTTAGTACAGGTGCTTGAGCATCTGGGTGTGGGCAGACCTAGCACTTTTGCGGCGATCGTCAAGACGATTAAGGAACGGGCTTATGTCGTACTTCAGGGCAAAGTCCTGTTGCCTTCGGCTTTGGGAATGTCTACTGATGAGGTTTTACACGCTACTTTTCCCGACCTCCTTAGAGCTGATTTTACGGCGGGGATGGAAACTCATCTGGATGATATTTCGGTCGGGAAGCTGGAGTGGCAGAGCTATCTGATTGATTGGCATCAATCCTATTTTCAACCGATGTTAACGCTGGCTTATCAGAACCTTGGTAGTGAGATGTATGTCTCTACTCGCCAAAATGCAGTTTCTGACGTGGCTTGCCCTCAATGTCAACAGTTTCTTAGTAAAATTTTCTCGAAAAAGGTCAGTGGTGGGCATTTTCTGAAGTGTGAACATGGCTGCGAGAATTTGGTCTTGTTTTGGAGCGATCGCCGTAATCAATGGGAGTTGCCTCAACCGAAAGCCGAGAAAGTAACTAATGCAGATTTGACTGATTTTCCTTGTCCAGTTTGTCGTCAGCCTCTGGTGAAGATTCCTTATCGCAAAGATGGGGTGGATAAGGTCATGCTGAAGTGTTCGGATACTAAAGCATCTCAAAAGAAAGACCATGCTGAGGTGGTTTATTTCTGGACTTCTCAGGGACATTACTGGTCTAAAAAGTTCGGTCAACTTGCAAGTATGCCTTAACTCGCAATTATTCAACTTATTTTTTAACCATGATTGAGACTTATTTCTCTATGAAAGGTAAGCATATATTCATCCGTTGGTGTTGCTTGGCTCTATTGGTAATGGGTTTGGCTTTCCTTCCCATACAGCCAGCAATGGCGGGCTTGCCAACTTGCACCGATTTATCTCGGTGCGGTGACGATAGTTTTTCAGATCTTCCCTACAATGTCGAGCAGTTGCAAATCACCGATTCTCTTGGGAATGTAATCAATAAAAACTACTCGCTGTTGGATACTTCTAAGCTCAGTCTATCGAGGTTTCCGCCGCTTAATGTGACTCCTGATTTGTTGACTCAAATTCAGTCTCTATCTCCTGATGTAATCGGGCAGATGGCTGGTCAATATGGGTTAACGAGTTTGAATGGGTTGACGGGCAAACTCGCAAATATGAGTGATTTGATGCCCATATCTATGGCTATGGGGGCGCTAGATTTACCGATGTCGCAGATTTTTAATTTATCGAAGCAGTTCGGGGTTGGTACGGTTGTAAATGGATTTTTGCAACCCTCAGCGACACTTCCTAATAGCCTTGAGTCTTTGAGCTTAAATGGTTTAGGGATTTCGATGCTGCCCATCCAGAATATTATCAATGGCGTGTCGGGACTAGCAGATTTATCTTTATCCAAAGCTCCTGCGATCGCTGCTTTGGCGGGAGTGGCGGGTTTGGGTAATGTCTTGCCAGATAGTGACCTATCTTCGATCACTGTGGGTCAAACTCTCAAGCTATTGCCATCGATGGGGGCTTTGCCCCTGAATGTCTTAGATCCAACTCAGACAATCTCTAATCTGCCACCTATGGCTCAATCGGTGTTGGGCAATTTGAACATTACGAATTTGGCGCAGGTGAGTCAGTTTATCCCGTCTAATTTGATTAATCTCTCTGGTGGGAATGGAGTATTTCCCAGCATCGATCCTCGCAATTTGACGTTATCGAGTTTTTCCGTTAGTTCCATACCTGAGCTAGTAAATACGCCTTTGGCTAGCATTCAAGGTGCAGAGCAGTTACCAATCTCTTCAATTCCAGGTTTAAAGGATATTCCCGTTAGCAAGTTACCGATTCCCTTAATTGCTCAGTCTGGCACGAAGTTGGGACTGGTGGACATTGTTTTTGAAAAGGCTGAACATCAATTACCGCAACCAGATCATGTCATTAGTGGCACTTTACCAGATCCGTCCAATAATCTGACGAAGGTGTTATGTCCTAGTAGGGGTTGCTCTGGCATGGAGATTCATCAATTGGATGCTCCTGATTTCAAGGGTTATCACTGGATGGATGATTCTTATACTGGTCAAGATGGCTTTGGTCCTGCTTGCTTGCCTTTTGGTTGTAAAGGTCCTGTGGGAAATCATCCCTATGGACTGGCGGCGCGGGTGGCAATTTCTAGTCCGAGTGAGGCTAATGGGCGATTACAGACTAAGCTTTATTTTCATGCTTGTTGGACGATTCCCTTTGTCGGCTATACCTGTACTCCCTATGCTTTGCCTGCGGGTGGTTTGCCATTTGTTACCTATAATGAAAAGGATGCTTTTTTGTTTTTACCTCCCGGCTCTCAGGTGACGGGGAACAACTACAATTATCCTAACTACAAGCCCAATACCTGTTCTACTAGTGGCTCGGCGATCGCTCCGAGTAATTTGGATGCCTTGAGTAAGGCGGTGTTTAATGCTTCTAGTGCAGCAAGGGGGATTAGCGAGTCTGGGGCGGCTCAGGCGATTCCTTTGATTATCAAAGAATGCTCTAGGTATGGGGTGACGGATTCCGCGAAGCTTTCCTATGTTTTGGCGAGTACGCTCCATGAGAGTGATGGCTACAGCACGATGAATGAATATGGCAAGCCTAATTATGATTCTTGCGGCTATGGTCGCGGTTATATTCAGCTTACTTGGTGTTCTAATTATCAAAAGGCTGCCGATTTGCTTGGGATTCCCGATTTGGCGACAAATCCAGATCTGGCTACCGATCCAAAAGTTGCGGCGGATATTGCTTGCGGTGGGATGAAGAACGGAATGTTTACTGGTGTGGGTTTAAGTGATTACCTTCCCTCTGGGAGCAGTCCTGATTTTACCAATGCAAGAAAGATTGTGAACGATAACGATAAGAGCAGTCTGATTGCGGATTATGCGAAGACAATTCAGGCGGCGATCGATGGGGTGAGTAATGCTCCTAGCAATTCGCAAAATCCTGCAACTCCTGCTTCCATCCCGACGGTAGCTTCTGTCTGTAGCTCTAACAATACTGGTACTCAAGCTTATGCTGGTAAACCGATTAATGGTTGGTGCGATCCCTTGCCTGACGGGATTCAAACGCATCCCTTTGGTGAATATCCCCACGGTGGTCCGCCTGCTCACGTTCATGGTGGTATCGATATTGCTGGGGTTGATGGCGCGACGGTTTATGCGGCAGCGGATGGGGTTGTCGTTGATGTGGAAGGCTCCTGCTCTATTGGTGATATGGGTTGCGGTGGTGGTTATGGCAATCTAGTGGTTTTGCAACATACGGGCGATCGGCAAGGCTTTTTTACTTTGTATGGTCATAATGCTCGCCCGATGGTCAGTATCGGCGACAGGGTTACATGTGGTCAGGCGATCTCGATTCAAGGGACTACGGGTGCTTCTTTTGGAGATCATTCTCACTTTGAGGTTAAAACCTCTCAAAGTAGTGGTGTCCTCAGTCCTAAGTCGGTTGGGGTTCCCAATATGCAGTCTTGATATCGTTTTGGCTATTTAGCGAATCTTTTATCTTTTGTTAATTGAGGTATTTATGAAATTTAGAGCTTTCAAGTTTCAGTTTTTGATTTTGCTGGTGTTTGCACTGATCGCTTTTGCCATTCCTGCGATCGCGCAACGGGCTAGTTCTTCTGGCTATGTCAAAAACTGGGTTTGGACTGAGGTTGATTTGACTCCTGTTCTTGCGCCTGTGCGTGTGGCTCTCCAGCCAACTGGTGTGCCTTTACGCTTGCCAACTAAGACTTTTGTAAGTGGTGCGAAACCTTTGCAGGTTTATCTAGATTTTGGCAAGCCTAGGGCCAATGGATACGATATCAGTATCGGCTATCACAAAGGTTGTGATTTTGCGAATTCTTGTCGCATCGGTTCCGTTGAAGCGAGAAAACTCACGGTCAATTCTCCATCCCTTAATCTGGCTCATCCTCCTGAACCCGATGTGAATGGGGTAATCCGTCACCGTTCTGATGAAGAGGCTGGGTCAGTTGGTTTAGCGGATGGTATTCAAGGATACTTTGTCCCTTGGGTCTGTGGCGCTAATTGTAATGATGCTCAGATTTATTGGGATGAAAATGGATTTCGCTATGCAGTTGGAATTAAGGTTGGCAATAAAAACAATCTGATTCAGATGGCGAATTCTGCGCTCTCATCGTCCCGATAGCCTTGTCTGGCTTTGCGATCAAGGTTCTGTTTTAAATTAAGAGATTAGTTCCAATTATGTATATTAAATAAAGATGCTATTGAATTTCCTCCATCTATCTGTAATGTTTATCTATAATAGTTAGGCGTAGCTAAATATTAATAGATTCAGAATGTACCAACAAGAGCTGACGCAACTACCACATCTTTCTAACTCCAACATTCAAGACAAAATCGATAGACCAATTTTAGTGACTCCTAAAGAATATTGTGCTAAATGGGTTCCGAAAAAGTCTGGGATACATCCCGAAGAATGGGGTTACAATTCTGCCTGTGTAAGAGAATTAGCCAATGTCTTGGGCTTGTCAGAAATAGCCGTCAGAAAATGGGGTAAGGATTTTGATAAGCATCCTGACTATATTCGGGTCAATCTCGGCAATGTCGATAAACTCAATGACATTGCCGAGATTATCTCCAGATACTAGAATTGCCTTGCTTCTATAAATTTGAGTTGTCACGATTTGAGCAATCTGATGTCATTGTGATGGCGAAGTTAGGCGTTAGATTCAATAATCTCAATCTCTAAGGGGTTGATTTCTATTTGCAGGAGATCTCGGTATTTGATGTTAGGGATCGTAACTGCGATTAATTCCATCACGGAAGGATTATGAAAGTGTCGTATTTTCGTTTCTGGATGGGGATAATAAACCCAGCCGTCATAGATCCCATCGTTGTACAAAACTTGGCATGGTGAAAAGGAAAAGTCTTCTGGTGGATGGAGCTGCGTCCAGTTTACCTGTGCAAAAGTTAGTTGTGGATTGTTGACCTTACAGGCGTAGGGTGCAATATCTATGTTTAGCGTGCCTTGAAAATAAGGTGATAAATCAAGTCCTAGTTGTCTAAAGAAAGGAATTTGATTGGCAATTGTACCTTGGGGATAGGGACTAGTTGGCGATGTGCCAGAGGCTACTTGATGTCCTTGGATGAGTTTGCCGTTGATGATTTTGGCTATTGGCTGATTCATAGGATTAAGCTTAAAAGATTTCCTTTAATATGCTTTGATGCTGCTTCAGGGAAGCTAGAGAATTAGCCAGAATTTCACCACTGGCGGCCACCGCAGGCATTCCGATGCCAGGGAATGAGGAATCGCCACAGCAATATAGTTTTGATATAGGGGTATTGGCGTTGGGAAATATGCCCTGCCCTGCGGCGATCGCGGGTCCATAGCTGCCCCGATCTCTTCTGAGGAATCTGGCGTGGGTTAGGGGTGTGCCAATGAGGGTCACTTCACAACGGTTTCTCACATCGGGAATATAACGCTCTATCCCTTGCCATAGGATTTCAGCACGTTCTTGTTTCAATTGCTGATAGGCTTCGGATTTGCGGTCTAAGCCTGACCATAGCTCAAAGGGTTCGGTGGCGGGGGTATAGGCATGGATTATATGCTTGCCTGTCGGCGCGAGGGATGGATCTAATACAGAGGGCATGGATACAGCGACGACGTTCTGTGGGGCTTCGACTCCTTTTTCCCAATCGTTGACGACTAGCCAATGACAGGGTAAGTCTTTGGGCAAATCCGATGCTTCTATGCCTAGATGTAGGTGCATAAAGCTAGGACAAGCGGGGATGGCTTGACGCTCTTGGTGTAATTGCTGCAATCCTTTCGGCGATCGCTCGGTTAGGGGTAGTAATTTCAAGGTATCCCATATCGATGCTCCTGAGATGACGGCTCGGTTGGCTTGGATGATCTCGCCGTTGGCTAGTCTCACTCCCGTTGCATTTGTTCCATTTAAAATGATTTCCTGCACATGGCTATTGAGCCGCAATTCTCCTCCATGCTTTTGCAATCCCCTCACCAATGCTTCGACGAGGGTTCCGACTCCGCTTTTAGGGTAATCAAGTTGGACTTCGGGACGATACCAATCGGCAAACATGAAGGCAATTTCGGCGGTGAGCGTGCCATTGGCTGGTAGTCCTGACAGCATGAAGCAGAGCAGGTTCATCCAGTTCAAGATAAATGGATCGCTTACTTCTGCTTCGAGGATTTTGGAGAAGGGTTGGGTCAGCATGGTCAGTTGTGGCAGATCTCTCAGCATTTTCCAGAGGTATTTTCCTGCTGATAGGGCTACTTGCCAGTCATTGCGGAGTGCGATCGGTGGTAAGGCGGTGGCGGCTCTTCCCAAGGGCAACATGACTGTTTGTAGTCTTTGCCATTCCTTGACTGCTTCTTTGTTTCTCAGTTTGGTCAAGATGTCGATAAAGGATTCGTTACCTACGGCGGCAAAGAATTGTCCTTCGGGCATGGCACAGCCCCAACCTTCGTAGGTAAGCCATTCTATGTTTTCTTCTAATGCGTCAAGTACATGGGCGAGGGGATTGGTCGATGGTCGGACAGACATTCCTGAAAATAGCGATGGTCCTGAGTCGAAGGTATATCCTTGTCGGCTAAAGCTATGGGCGGCTCCCCCTGCGATGCTATGGCTTTCACAAACTATGACCTTAATTCCATATTTCGCCAGCATTCCCGCACAGCATAATCCTCCGATACCACTGCCGATTACGATTACCTCTGTTTCTTGATTCATATTTTTTGCTTTGAGTTACTTACATTTATTTGATGTAAGTTAGCATAATCAATCTCTTTGACATTAAGGCGATCGCGTCTAATCTCACAACTACACAAATCAACGCAAAATAAAGAACGCGCAAGTAAATACATAATGATCGCAGGATCTTCAAAAACAGCAATGATTACTCAGGAAAACCTTAAGATGAAATGTCCGCACTGCCAAAGTGAACAGGTGGTCAAAAATGGCAGAGATTACCACCAAGACGGCAAAGCAATCCAAAATTATTTATGCAAAGGATGTGGCAAGCGATTCAACGAACGGACAGGAACAGCGATGTCA
>JADBWH010000049.1 GCA_020404105.1 Pseudanabaena sp. M53BS1SP1A06MG
CGAAGAAGCAACCCGATGGGCTTTACAACTCCAGTCAATGTCATGGCGCGTTTATCTATAATCCCTTGATACATTCCCCTACGAATCAGCCCAAATCGATCTAGAAACCGCTTGGACAAGGATTGAGATATTAGCAGAACTGCTTGCCAAACCACAGCCTAACTTAGCGATCGCTACCACCATTAACGCGCTACAGCCCCATCCACCATCCACTTCGCATCTTTTTGAACTTGCGTCATGAAAATTATTTTGTACATTACCAATCCAGTTTATCTAGAGTTACGCCTTGTTCAATGGGTTCAGTTCGGGCTGAATTGATACTTTGAACCATTCCTTCGATTCCTCTCAGATATTCATCATCGCTGACATAATCGGATTGGTCTAAAATTTTAATTTCGTCTTTAGAGAAGCGATCGAGTAACCATAGAAATTTGTCGCTAACGCTATCATCAATTTGTAGGGTGATTGTCCGCATAAGTTAACTCCTAATTTCTCTGTATAAATCACTTGCACACTGAGGTTTATAGTTTGATATCTTATCATCTCTACCCTGAATCGCGATCGCTGTTTGACAAAAGTTGGCAATATTTGCCATAATTGGATTGTCAGAAATATACATAACTACCAGCTATGACTACAGTAAATATCTCTGTTCCTGATTCTATGAAGGCTTTTATAGATGAGCAGGTTGCTAAGGGTGGCTACAGTACTACGAGTGAATATATTCGGCAGTTGCTGCGTCAAGAGGCAGAGAGGGTTGCTCAAGCGCGTCTGGAAACTTTGCTGTTAGAGGGTTTGGATAGTGGTGAAGCGATCGAGATTAATGATGATTGGTGGCAACAGAAACGGATTCAACTTCTTGAGAGACTTCGCAAAAAGTAATGAGCAGTTTGCTTATTTGGATGAAGTTATAATGTATTTAATCAATCAAAATTTAGTGCTGTCTACGAGGCAATATGTCTGAGTCGATCACCTTAGAACTTCCCGAACCTTTGGCAAAAAAAGTTAAGGAAATTGCTGCGCTCAATCGTCAGGGGATTGAGGAAATGCTGATTGAATGGATCGATCGCACTATTAATGAGATTCCCATAGAGGCACTGCCTGATGAACAGGTTCTAGCTCTTTGTAATTTGCAAATGGGTGGACAGCAGCAAAGGATTTTTAGCGATTTACAAGCTCGAAATAGTGAAGGGTTGCTTAATGCACAGGAAGTTAAGAAGCTGAATGAGTTAATGCAGGTTTATCGTCATGGTTCAGTACGGAAGGCTAAGGCAATGCAGGTTGCGGTGATGCGTGGATTAATCCCTGCTTTGAATGCTGTTTCATGAGTCGTCCTTATATTTCGGTTGAGATTGATCGCAATGTTCGTAGTATGGCTAAGAACCGATGTGGCTATTGCCTTAGTCCTCAAAAGTTAGTCATGGCACGTCTAGAGATTGAGCATATCATTCCTGTTTCTAAGGGTGGCAGTAGTGAAGAGTCGAATCTTTGGTTAGCTTGTCCTATTTGCAATAGTCATAAAGCTGGCAAGATTGAGGCGATCGATCCAGTTACGAATGAGGTTGTGGCGTTATTCAATCCGCGTACTCAAGTTTGGGTGGCTTGCTTTCCCTCAAGCAACACTCAACACATTCAATTGAGTGAACAAATCCAAAATCACCTCTCTAACTACAGGTACTGATACCGAATTACCTAACTGACGATAAGCATGGGTATCTTTAGGATGCAGGATAAAAGAGTCTGGAAATCCTTGTAATCTCGCACATTCTCTTGGTGTAAGTCTTCGTATTCTGCCATTATGGACTACGCCTAACTTATGAGCATCACTAGATACAAGAGTAATCGAGATACTTTGAGGATCTAAAAACTTGAATACTTCAAAAGACATATTGCCAGCGACAGGATTATATCTACCCTCTCTCTCTTTGAGATAACCTTTGCAAATCAAACTATTCATAATCTCTGTAAGATTTTCATGATCAAAAAAGGTTTTAATTTCATCAATATTGAGCTTTTTGCCATCTTGGTGTGTACCAAATTTTTTCTTGCGCCTATTAGCAATTAACTCATTCATAAACTCAATTTCTAAATCATTACATTCCCCTTTAATTCCCAATTCCCATGAATGGATTGAATTACCATTTCGATGATCAATTAATCGGTATCCATGGAGTTTGTTTGGATTATTGTCTGTGAATTTCAGCAATCTATTTGTAAAGTCTTGAGAACAATCATACTTAGCACTTGGATTTGCTTCTAAAATATCAGCAACAATTTTAGTTCTATTAGAATTAGAAAACAAATCAAATAATGTAAGTTGACTAAGAGATCGCTTAAATTCATGGGAATCAGTCGCACCCAAGTCAGATTTCAGAGATAAAATTGGCTGTTGATTGTAAATCCCTAAAATATATACTCGGACACGATTTTGAGGAATGCCAAAGTTTGAACTATTTAAAATTAGATAAGACACCCCATAGTTTAAATTTTGTAATCGCTCAATAATTGTCTTGAAAGTACGTCCTTGATCATGACTAGTTAATCCCCGAACATTTTCCAGTAAAAATGCTTTTGGTTGATATTCGCTTAAAAGTTTCTCAATCTCAAAAAACAAGGTTCCTCTAGTGTCTACAAATCCTTTTTGTTTTCCAGCATATGAGAATGGCTGACAAGGAAAACCTGCAAGTAGAAAATCGAAATTCGGGAATTGCTTAATACTACAAATGTCACCCTCTAGCTTCTCTTTATAATTAAGCTCATAAGTCTCTTGAGCGTATTTATCTATTTCTGAAGACAATACACATTTAGTTTGAATGCCAAGCTCTTGCATCGCTTGCTCAAAGCCCAAACGCATCCCACCAATACCAGCAAATAAATCAATAAAATTAATCATTTAATTTTTCTTGAATGAAGTTTGCTAAAATTGCGATTTCTGCTTTTGAGTAAGCAACTGTGCAATCGCTAAAATTGCAGATAGTTCCGATAGCTGATGATCTTTGGAAATTCCCTGCACCATCAATGACATAGGCTATCCAAAATCCATTATTGTTCATCAACCTAAAGCGATTTTCTGCTTGTCCAGATTTACGCTCAATCACACTATTGGTCGTCACCTGAAAACTAACTTCTATCCCTATTTTCTTTCCATTCTTTTGAACTACTACATCAAATGGCATTCCATCACTTTTGTCATAACCATTTAGAGTAATGGAACCGTTTCTAGTTAATTGATAATCTGGCGTTAGAAACCCTCGTAAAGTCTCTAATACATAAGTTTGAGCAATTTGTCCAAGACTATTTGTATTTGCTCCTGTCGTAATTCTGCTGACATACAAATATTTTTCACGAACATACTTATCAATTGCTATCTCATCACCGAGTAAAACACCGATTTCACATTTTTCTAAGGCAGCTAAATGAGCAGCGTCTGAAGTTGCGCCATGCAAAAGAATCATGATCAAGTCTTTATACAATGGAGATAACGGGACTATTTTAGTGATTGAAACACCATCCATATCTAGCTTTGTGTTTCCTATTCCACTTATAGGCAAAACTTGAAATTCATATACTTCAGTCTTTTCCCGAAAAACATACTGCATCACTCGCCGATTTGTAACTGGATCAACGGCAAAGGTTTCTGTGAACTCTCTTCCCAATCGTTTAATTAATTCTCCTCCATAATCAGCAAGAATAACTAGATGTTTTAGAAACAAATTCGCCGACATTCCAGATGCTTGCAAAACATCAAAGATTTGATAGGGACTATCTCCCGACAGTTTTAGAATACTAATAAACCGATCTTGCGTTGCAATTAACTTGGGAATAACACTCTCTGCGGCAACCGTTGCTTCTAATTCTTTCGGCCACCACTTGACCGCTTTTTTCTCCAGTTCTGTAAATGTACGTTTGTAATTCAATTTTGGATTTCCTGATTTACCTTTGATGACAGTTTACCAAAAATTACGTCCTCACAAATCATGATGATACAAAAATGTCAAATTTTTAAGGATCGCCCATAACAAGATTGCTACAATAAACACAACTCATAATCTTCAAATCACAAACCATGCAAATTATCCTAGAAGTCCCCGATCGCCTCGGCGAAAAACTACAACGACTAGGCGATCGACTCCCTGAAACCCTAGATCGCTTACTTCAAGACATTCCCACCACAGAAACGATCTCTTACCAAGACGATCGCCAAATTGTCGAACTTCTAGCAAGTCAACCCAGTCCTGAAGAAATCCTCGCCATCCGTCCCACACCAGCCTTACAAGCGCGGATGAGCGAGCTACTCGAACGCAACAAATCTGGAAGTCTTTCCCGAACTGAAGAAGCCGAACTAGATCGCTACTTACTCTTAGAGCATTGGGTAAGACTAGCTAAAGCCTATGCCTATAAACAATTACAGAAATCAGCATGAGCTATGTATCAGTTCCCCTACGTCGGCTAGTCACCCAACGCGCTGAAGAACAGTGCGAGTATTGTCGATATCCTCAAGCAGCTTCATTCTTTACTTTTGAAATAGAACATATCATTGCTGAAAAACACGATGGCATCACCGAAGCCGAAAATCTAGCTTTAGCTTGCCCTTGTTGCAATCGTTCCAAAGGCACTGACCTCGGTTCCATCGATCCTGAAACAAAGCAGCTAACTCCATTTTTTAATCCTCGTATGCAGCAGTGGTCAGATCACTTTTGCCTAGAAGGAGGAAACATTCTCCCCCTCACTCCTGAAGGACGTGTCACTGCTAAAATCCTCCAATTTAACCTTCAAGAACGTGTTATCGAACGCGAACAACTCATTAGTATTGGGAAATATCCAGTATTGTAGGATCGCCTATGCGCTTAACCATGATATGACAAGGCGATCGCCTTTAACAAGCTTACTATAATGATTTAACTTAGCTGCTTCACCAGTTCATCAGGCGACATAATCGGAACAGGAGAACCAACAAAACCCGCAACATCACGAGTAACGATCGCATCCAAACTTGCCACCATTGCCCCCGCAACCTGCACAGCATCCTCAAAATCAGTCAACCCCAAATCCACCGCTTGTTGGATTACCCCGCGATCCACCGCACAAATTTCCATTAAAATCAATAACTTCGAGATCGTAGCGATCGCTATTTCTGTGCTTTTAGTATGACGCTTTACTAGATAGTGAATATCTGTAACAGTCGTAGCCGAGATAAACCCTTGAATCTTGCCTAGTTCCACTACCTCTAAAAGATACGCAGCATTTTCGACAAAAGGAACACGCGCCAACCGCATCTAGTATAACATTTGTATCAAATAATACCTTCATTACTTCTGCAAAAGCCTTGTTTCTAAAATAGATTTAACCTCCTCATCCGTAGGTGCAGGCGCATTAGTCTTCGCAATACCCACTAAACTTGATGCAATGCCCTTATGTTCCGCCGACCAATCTTCAGGAGCCTCAACTGTTCCTGTCAAATTCTCTAATAAATCCCAAGCATTCTGAACAGGAGCTACATCTTCAGGAACAATCGTGATTAAATAGCGCTTATTTCGCTCAAGTTTAAGCGGCTTGTCTGGTGTAAGCACCGACCCATCGAAAGTAACTGATAGCAGTTCAGTCATAACAATATTTTAGTAAGCTACACTTACCATCTTATATCCTATCGAATAGCCAATGAATATAGGTTAGCAAAAACTTAGCGATCGCCTATACCCTCAGCCAGCAATATGAGTTAGCATAATACACATAGCCAATGTGTACTCATATATGTATCAAAGAATTAACATCACATTACCCAACGAAACACTACAGCTACTCGATCGCATCGCACCCAAAGGCGATCGCAGTCACTTCATTGACCAAGCCGTTAAGTACTACATCAACGCCGAAGCCAAAAAAAATCTACGGGACAAGCTCAAACAGGGCGCATTGCGTCGCGCAGATCGAGACTTAGGGATTACTCAAGACTGGTTTAATATCGATGAGGAATCATGGCAAAACGGAAAATAGAATTTCCCAAGAGAGGCGAAATCTATTTGGTTAACTTTGACCCTACCATTGGCTCAGAAATTCAGAAAACTAGACCTGCTCTCATTCTCCAAAATGATATTTCCAATCAATACAGCCCCATTACAATTGTTGCTGCCATCACATCCCACTTCGACCCTGAGACATATCCCACAGAAGTTTTAATCAATCCTCCAGAAGGCGGACTAACCGTGACATCCGTAATACTTCTCAATCAGATTCGCTCCATTGATAAACAACGCTTAGTCAAAAAAATGGGTGTAGTCTCCGATCACCTCATGGGATATGTGGATAATGCAATTCAAATTAGCTTAGGATTGATTGAACTATAGAATTGGTTAGCGATCGCCTATAACAAGCTTGCTAAAATAAGCACAACTCAAAATCTTCAATCTAATGCAAACCAGAAAAATATGCTTGCCATATCTCAAGAACCCAGAATGTCCATAAAAGAATATCTTGAATGGGAACCTCAACAAGATCTC
>JADBWH010000005.1 GCA_020404105.1 Pseudanabaena sp. M53BS1SP1A06MG
AAGCCTTGGGCAATTGTCGCTAAAGCAGTCTGGAGTTCTCAGTTTACTGACCAATGTAACCAGCTTGGTTTTGGGATTGATAATTTTTGGAACCAGTCTTTTTACTTAGCTTCTATGCTAGGTTTGTGATTCGATCGCACCTTCAGCATCATTGGCGATCGCCTTTAAGCGATCCAACATATCCGCAGTCACATCTTGCCACATCCCACGCTGATGCGCTTCTAGCAGACGTTCTGACATATCTCGCAATGCCCAAGGATTACTAGATTTTATAAAATTCTGAACTTCAGGATTAAAAATATATGCCTCCGCAATGCCCTCATACATGAAGTCCGAAACGCAATTAGTCGTAGCATCATAGGCAAACAGATAATCAAGAGTTGCCGACATCTCAAAAGCCCCTTTATACCCATGACGCATCGCTCCCGCTATCCATTTGGGATTGACGACACGCGATCGATACACTCGTGCAATCTCTTCGCTCAACTTGCGAACCTTGGGCTGAGCCATCCGTGAATTATCACCAAAGTAAACCTCTGGAGCATTACCAGACATGGATTTGATCGCGGCAGTCATCCCACCTTGAAATTGATAATAATCATCGGAATCGAGAATGTCATGCTCCCGATTATCCTGATTTTGTAGCACGATTTGCATATTACTGAGCCGTTGATTAAAAGCTTCAGGAGCAGATTTGCCTTCGGATTTGCTGGTGTAGGCGTAGGCACTCCAATTGATATAGGCACGCGCTAAATCCTGCTCATTTTCCCAGTTTTGCGACTCGATTAAACCCTGCAAACCTGCACCATAGGCACTTGGTTTGGAGCCAAATACACGATAACGCGATCGCTCTTGGGCTTGTTCTAATGTTAATCCTTCTCTTTGCCACTGTGCGGATTCGGTTTGAACTTTTGCCGCTAAGGGATTCTGATCAGCAGGTTCATCAAGATTTGCCACAGCATTCACCGCACTATCAAATAGATCGATGAGATTGGGGAACGCATCGCGAAAGAAGCCTGAAATCCTCAAGGTGACATCCACACGGGGACGACCGAGGATCGATAAAGGCAAAATCTCAAAATCAATCACGCGCCGCGATACGCCATCCCAAACAGGTTGCACTCCCAATAAAGCCAGTGCTTCGGCAAGGTCATCGCCACCCGTTCGCATTGTCGAAGTTCCCCAAATTGATAGCCCTAGAGTTTGCGGATATTCACCATGTTCTTGAGTATAGGTTTCGATCAATACATCCGCAGCTTTGCGCCCAATATCCCAAGCCGTTTCCGTCGGTACGGCGCGAATATCAACAGAATAGAAATTTCGTCCTGTGGGTAATACTTCGGGTCTGCCCCTTGTCGGCGCACCTGATGCGCCGCTAGGAACATATTCACCATTAAGTCCGCGTAGGAGATTGGTAATTTCTTGTTTGGTTTTGTGGAGAGATGGCAAAAGGCGATCGCGAATCCATGTTAATTCTGTCTGAATCGCAAGACACTCATCTCCCAGCCCCTTCTCCCATGAGGGGAGAAGGGGAGCAATATTGATTTTCTTGTCCTCCTCTCCTCTCTTGGGAGAGGGGCTAGGGGTGAGGGTATCCACCAAATTCGCTGCATATTCCTCTATAACTTCCACCGCATCGCCAATAATCCGACAATTTGCTAAACGCGGATGCGAACTAGCTGGCAGTGACTCGCCTAAATTCGCAGTCAATGGATCGAAATCTAAACCCCAATCCTGCGCGATCGCTCGCGTTAAGCCCAAACGATTAGCCGTCGGATTACGAGCGATCGCTACACCTAAATCCCTTAACTGCCGACCTTCTGGGCATTGCCCGAAAATATGCAAACCATCCCGAATTTGAGCCTCCTTAATTTCACAAAGATACCCATCGGCTGTTGTCAGAATCGTATTCAGCGAATCCTCTAAACGATCTAGGGAAACTCCTAGATCATGGTAGAGATTTTCCTGTTTGATGGTTTCGATGAGCCGATCGCGAATCATGCCCAAACGTGACGGATCGAGGGTTTCTGCTTCGTAATATTCATCAATCAAGCCTTCTAATTGTTGCAAACCACCATACAACTCAGCGCGAGTCATTGGCGGCGTAAGATGATCGAGAATCACTGCTTGCGATCGCCTTTTTGCCTGAGAACCTTCCCCGGGGTCATTGACAATAAAGGGATAAAAATGCGGTATTGCACCAAACGCGGCTTCAGGATAGCAATTTTCCGATAGAGCTACGCTTTTTCCCGGGAGCCATTCTAGATTGCCATGTTTGCCGATATGGGCGATCGCATGGGCATTAAACTTGTCGCGAACCCAATGATAGAAAGCCATATAGTCATGGGTTGGCTCTAGATCGGGCGCATGATAATTGAGCGTAGGATCGAGATCGTAGCCCCGTGATGGCTGAATCCCGACAAAAATATTACCAAACTGACAACCAGCGATCGCAAATTCTTTCTCGCACTTCGGGTGATTCCATCTTGACTGGATTCCATTTTGGACAGGCTCAGGCAAATTCTGGAAATAGTTTTGATAATCTCCTAAAGATAGTGATTGATAGACCTGACGCATTCCAAAGGATTCGCGATCGTTGGTTACACCTGTAGTTAATAACTTCATTAATTCATCGCTAGTTTCAGGAATCTCACCAACGCTATAGCCTGAAATTCGCAAAGCCTTAAGAATCTCTAAACAACTGGCTGGCGTATCTAAACCGACTCCATTCGCTAATCTGCCATCACGATTAGGATAGTTGGCAAGGATTAGGGCAATTTTGCGATCACCTACATCCGTATGCTTTAGCTGTATCCATTTTACCGCCAGATCTGCCACAAAATTGATGCGCGATCGCACAGGTTCATAGGTTAATACTTCCGTTTGCAAAGCGAGATTTTGCCCCTGCATCGCTTTAAAAGAGACTGCCCTTGTAATAATTCTGCCATCGACTTCAGGTAACACTACATTCATCGCCATATCGCGAGGATTTAATCCCTGTGTGCCATTTGCCCAAGTTTTCTTCAGCCCACCACTAAAAATTACCTGAAATACAGGCACATTCAAAGCTTCCCAAAGATCAACTTGTGGCGTATCCGTTTTTAAACTTGCCAAAGAGAAGCTAGTCGTATTCAAGATTAAATCTACCTTTTGCCCTGATTCAGGCAAGCAATAACGAATTAATTCCGCTTGTACATCGGGTTCCTTTAAGGATGAAACATAAATAGGTAAAGGTGTAAGATTGCGCTCAGTTAAGGCTTTACATAAGGCTGCGATCGCCCCAGTATTTCCTGATAAATAATGAGCGCGATAAAAAAGAATTGCCACTAATCCGAGATCCCCCTCAATCCCCCTTAAAAAGGGGGAAGAAGAAAATTCTCCCCCCTTTCTCAAGGGGGGCTGGGGGGGATCAAATATCCCAATCCGAGGCACTGGCTGTGGAAGTTCATAAGCTGAAGCAATATCTAAAAATTCCTTCGCAACAAATTTCAATAAATTCTGATAGTTATCAATCCCTGCTTCAATAAAATATTGCCAAGCCTGATTTACCAAAGTTAGCGAGGTTGTGGAATGGCTAGTTAAACTCGGATCAGGACGCTCATCCCCTGGTAATACGATCAAAACTGCGCCTGTATTTGCCACAGTTTCCTTAACCACCTCTAAGCCATAGCTCCAATAAGATTGTCCCCCAATTAATCTCACAATAATTACTTTTGCTTGCTGTAAAACCTCTTCGGCATAGGTGTCGATCGCAATTTGTTGCTGCAATTGCAAGACATTCACCACCCGAATTTGCGGAAAATCTTCAGGCAAGTTCGCAGTAGCCGCCGCAAGGGTTTGGATATCCGTATCCGCAGCAGTAATGATCACAATTGGTGCAGGTTGCTGATCAACAAAAATTACGCTGTCGGTGGACTGGTTCCAGCCCCCTGAAATAGTGGCAATACGATGCATTAGCGATCCAAATATATTTAGCAAGTATAGAGCAGGATAGAGTTGCGGCGCGAAGTGTCGCAACTCTATCCTGTTCTATACCATTATGACTAAAAGGCGACATCTTCATACAGATCTGTAAATTTACCTTCAAAGTTAATACTCGTTAATTGGAAGTTGTCCTCTTCTCCCGCATAGGACTTTAAAACCCAAAGCCCTTCGGCATTACGTCGAAAGCAGTCAAGACGATAGCGGCTTGTATTGACCAAAACATATTCTTCGAGGGTTTCTATTTGTTGATAATCTGCAAATTTATCACCACGATCAAAGGCTTCTGTCGATTTAGATAGAACTTCGATAATCAGTTTGGGAAAGCTTTTATAATTGGGGGTTTGCGTATCTCTGGGGTCGCAAGTCACCATCACATCAGGATAGTAAAATTGCCGCAGGGATTCAATTTTTGCTTTCATGTCGGACATATAAACGCGACATTTTGAGCTTCGTAAGTGGTTACGAATCAAAAAAGCCATGTTTAAAGATATCGTCACATGGGGATCGTTTGCTCCAGCCATCGCATACACATATCCATCGATATATTCATGCTTGATGTCGCTTTGTTCTTCCATCTCCAGATATTCGTCTGGGGTTAGGTAGACAAAATCAACTTGAGGATTAGCAATCATAGGTTTATAGTTTTTGATTGTTTATCTAAAGATTAGTTTAATTAGGCGCGTGATGCGTTCGCGTTCTCGACAAGTGCATCGACTATTTGAGTATTCATTGTATGTTTCCTCTAAAGGGAATATGACTTTGTAAATTAAATCCTCAATTATTTTAATGTGAGTTCAACACTTGCTCTACTTTGGCTACGAAACTCTTTGCTTGTTCTAAGATCTTTTCTGCTTCTGCTAATGTGCCAGTAAAGTCTGCATCATAGTCGCTCAATTATCTAAGGTCGTAGGCATCGCTTAATATTTTTGCCAATTCGGAGGGAAATTGTCCTGTTTTTACAAAATACTGACTGAATAAACGAATTGTACCTTTATGAGTGGAAGCGCTGATTGACTGACAAAAGTCTAGGAAGAGTAGTCGAGAATAGAAGCATAGAACTCAATACGGAAGAATTTCTGGCGATGTTTTCGATGAGAAGCCATAGCAGGCTCAGAGTCAAGATAAGAAGTAAAAGGTTCAGAAGGG
>JADBWH010000050.1 GCA_020404105.1 Pseudanabaena sp. M53BS1SP1A06MG
TCTAGCATTTGCTCCCGCACCGCTATTTCTATGCCTTCTAGTGTTTTCAATAGCTCGGCATCTTTTGCTTCTGCATTCCGATACAAGATTTCCGCTATCTCTCTGGTGCAGGCTTCAAGTCTTTCTTTTTCTTCTGGTGTCATTTGCTTGGACTGGTTATCTTTTTTCTATTTTACCTCTCATTTCTCTTAAGTATTTATACTCAGTGCCTAATTGAGATGCTTCCGTTCTGCATTTGCTCCCGCAATGCTATTTCAATACCTTCAAGGCTTGTTAACTTTTTTGGCTCTCGACTCTTCAGTGTCCTTGCATAACAGGGCTGCTATCGCCTGCACATGGGCATAAATTTCATTCTTTTCAATTCAGTCGTGACGCTACCTCTATCTTCTACTCCTTAAAATTATCCATCTTTCTATTCGTTTTCACCCTAAGTATTTATACTCGTTGCAAAACTAAGATGTACCCTAGCTACTTAGTATTAGGTCGATTTTGATCAGGCTTTATCGAAACGTTGTCTTGAAATGATGAGGTCTCATCATTCCGTTCCTCTAGCCCCAGCGCTCCTGAGAGGAATTCTTCAATTTCAGCTCTAGCTGCTATAGAGTTACTAGAAGAATCTGCATTTGAAGCATTGCTGTTAAGAGAATCTAGATTTGCAGGAGTTGGGCTACTGATACCATCAATTAATTCATCAAAGGTGGAAAAATTGAAATCAAATTCTGATTCGCTATCCTCAGATACACCATCAGAGAGCATCTCCATTGGCTTAGCTATATCAACCGCATTCTCGGATGATACAGCGTAATTATCCAAGAATAGGTCTGGGAAGCTTGACGAAAATTCTTCTATGCTTGGATCAGAATCATTCATAAAACTATCTAATAAATCATCAGCAAGTCTATAGTTAGATTCGACGGAGTTATCCGATTCTAGGTCGTTAACAGAATTGGAGGAGTACTCTCCAAGAGATAAATCATCAAGTCCATCAATATTCTGTTCATGGGGCTGATCATGATCAAGTGTCATCTCGTCTAACCAGTCCCCAGAAAAATCGAAAGAATCATTGTCACTTGAATTTAATGACACTGAAGATTCTTCTTCCAACAGAAAAATGTCAATATCCGATGTCGATGTATTTAGAGGATTTACGAGCAAGTCTGAAGCCTTAACGTGGATATCAGATACGTTTATATCTTGAGAATTTTCTAAGGATTCGATTCGTTCTGTTAGAAAGTCAGTATGATCTTCTATGGAAACTGTTGATAGGGAATCAAAAAATGCTTCCTCCTCCCATTCTGCTCTCTCTTCTGGGGAGGCAGTAGTTTCTGGTGATATTTCGTTTGTGAGATCTGCTTGTGCAATAGTGGAAAAATCGTCATACGAAGTTTCAGTAACCAGATCTGGCAGCTTGTCCCAGTTATCAATATAAATAGTATCATCTGTAAGCAAGCTAGCATCTTCTACAATTCCTTCGTCTAAGTGGACTTCTAAAGAGCTAATCTGTGTTTCTTGATTCAAGGTTAAGAAATTAAGTTCATCTGAGATATTTAGATATACGCCTTCTTCTGTTAACGTATTACTTGAGAAGTCAGATATTGCCAATTGTGGGCTAGGAATAGTAAAAGAAGGCGATACTTCTGGTTGTATGATGTCAGAAGTGGTTGCTTCCTCAGGATTTGAATCGTTATCTTGCAGGTCAGAGTTAAATCCTGTTGAATACTCGTCTAGGGAAGCTGATGCTATTGGTAAAGCTTGCTGATCAATGTCTGGGGCGATCGCAATCTCTCGTACAAAATCATCTGCCTGAGTAGATAAATTATCTGACTCAAAATTATCAGCAAGTTCCACACTTTCGTCATAGAAACTAGGTAGATCTAAATCATCAGTAGATACTTCTAACTGATCAAGCTGATCAGAGATATTGGTAGAATCAACAAATTGCTTGGCAAATTCACCGACATTTTCATAGATATTATCGATGTAGGTATTACCTATATTTGCTTCTGCAAAGTTATCTTCAAATATACTCGGAGGGGTTTCTAATAGGTCAGAATTCGTTGCATAATCGTCTAAGTCAAAAGTAGATTCTTCATGCAATTTCTCTAATGCTGAATCGAAGAAATTATTTTCTTGAATATTCGCTTCTGGAGCGATCGCTGTTTCTGTGAATAAATAATTTTGTTGCTCAATAAGATTATCTGAATCAGATAATTCAGAAAAATCAGCAACATAGAAAGGATCGCCAAAATCTATATTGGAATCAACAGGCTTCTCTGTAGGTGATTCAAAACTAGGCTCATCAAAGATATTGCTAGAATCATCTAAATTACTATGGCTAGATTCGACAGACAAATTCTCTTCAAAGTCAAATTCGTCTGGCAATGCCTGTTCGGCAACATCTTCTAAATAAATATCAGGAATAGCACTCGGTAAACCAGAGAAGTTTGCCGTCTCCTCCGCATTGACCTCTTCCGTAAATTCGGATGTGAGATCAGCGAGCTGGTCGTCTAGAAAATTGGTCTCTACATTTGACTCTATGTTGGCAGATGAATCAAATTGATCATAGGAGTCATGATCTTCACTAGAAGAGGATTCAAACTGATCATTGACTTTATTTCCAAAATTATCATTGCTAGACTCCAATGATGGATCTATCATATTTGGACTAGATAAAGCTTTGTCAAAGGCGAAATCAAAAGGATCTTCATCAAAAATATTATCGAATGTATCGTCGAAAGCTTCATTAGAAAGACTTTCTAGAGATTCATTAGTAGATTGGGCAAAATCAAAAGGATCTTCATCAAAAATATTATCGAATGTATCGTCGAAAGCTTCATTAGAAAGACTTTCTAGAGATTCATTTGAAGGTTGGGAAAAAACCAGTGAAGATTTGTAATCGTCATCATCTCCTGCGCTAGCACTGAAATTATCAAAGTTAAAATCGACCGTGTCATCTGCTGTAGACTCATAATTATCAGTTGTAGCATTGTAATTGGCATCTGCAGTGGATTGCTCGATCACAAATGGGTCAAAGTTTAATTCAACATCATCAGTTGGTTCTGCTTGATTCGCATCAAAGAATAAATTTGAGTTATCAAGCATAGATTCTATATCAATATTGGAAAGTTCAAAGTCATGATCATCTAAATCAGGGATTGAGAAATCAACGGATGCTGATAGATTTGTTGATGATTTTTTGGACGATGATGATAGATTCCCAAAGTCTGTATCTCTCATAAATGAAGAAACAGCCGATTCAATGAGGGGATCACTAGATGATTCAGAAATCGAGAACTCATCAATTCCTTCTAGTGAATTTTTGAAGGTTGAGGGAGGCTCTGTAACTTTCTCTTCCTGACCTGAAATATCTTCAAGTTCTGCTAATTCATTAGCAATTTCAACTCTTAGACTTGCAAGCAGTGATTCTTCGATAACAGTGGTGTCGGTTAGTTCAGAATAAATATTTGCATCTGCTGGGGACTGATCATGGGAAGGAGTATTTAAGAAATTATTGACAGCATTCTCTTCTGATATAGCATTTTCTGGAACATGATTGACTGATATGGCATAGTCATTACTATCCTCGCGAATTCCTTCATCTAAAATAGATTGGAGATATTGATTGTCAGCCGCAGTATTATCATTTACATCTTCAGATGCAGTATAGTCTTCGTTAGGATTACCTGATTGCGAAATTGTTGTAGCAGTTGCTGCGGCTTCTTTGGCATAAGTAGTCCCTGCGGGCAGGCGGAAGAACTGAATTCCTTCTAGGAGTTGTTGGGCTTGATTACCCATTGTTTCCGCATGTTGACGTGCTGTTCTGGTGAGATCCGCCGTACGATCCGCTAACTGAGCAACTTCACTAAAGTAATTAGCAGTTGAACCTGCTGCATCGGTGATTTCTAAGCTAGAGCTAGTAATAGTTTGCCCGATTTGAGAAACCTCTTCAGTTGCTAATTGAATGCTATGAAACGCTAATTGAGAAGACTCTACGTCTGTAGTGAAACCTGAGACCAGTCCACTTAAATTTTGGACTTCGGCATCAATCGCTGCTACTACTGTTTGGATTTGCGATGTGCGCTGTTGGAGAAAAGTTAATCCTTCATTTGTTTGAGTTGCTAAATCATTGATTTGATCTGAGATCGCTTCAAATTCACGTGCAACCCCCGCCAAATGGTTAGAATCTTTTTGTTCTAAGGCTCGTGATGCGGCGAGACTAGCATTGTGAGCGAGAACTTGGATTAACTGAGTAATTTGTCCTCGGTCTTGAACAAACTGATCCGCTAAGGCTACAAATTCACTAAGAGTTTTCATCCTTTGCCCGATCTGTACTGAACCTGTCTGCAACACAGTAACGTTCTCAGTGATGTTATCAATGGCAGCTTGTCCTGATGTTACAGTACTGAGCACTTTTTGGAGGGATTGGTTCGCAATACTTACTTGCTCTGAAGATCTCTGAGCAATTTCCACAACCTGAGCAGCGAGAGTCTGTCCTTGAACTAAAGATTGCGCCTGCTCGGATGTGTTAAGCATAACTGTTTGGGCTAGTGCTTCGAGATCCGAAGCTTCTTGAGCTACTTGTTGGGCAGTCCCCAGTACGCTCGAAATAACTTCGAGCAGTTTTTCGCGTAAACGATTGAAGGTATCTGAGACTAGTCCTGCGGCGCGATCATTTACCTCTGCTTCAACAGTGAGATCGCCTTCTATCATTGAAGAAACGACATCTAGTAAATTACCAACTTCTTCCTTCGTTAACTCTGCTTCTACAAAGTCTTCCTGAATTTGGGGAGAGGTAGAGCTATCCAAGTCTACTGTTTGATTTGATTCACTTCGCAATCTCAACTCATTGTTTTTTGCTTTTTGCAAAGTATTTTTCAGCGATAGTCCTAGCCGATCAATTTCATCCTTACCCTCAAGGTTTAAATCTGTAGTTCCCTGTTGGGCTAAAAAACGATCGCATTCTTCGGTAAGAGGCTGAAGACGCTTCTTTAGGGAATTAATAAAACTAAGGATCGCGATCGCTAAAATAGTACTGATACCAATGGCGGCTCCACCAACTAAGAGCAGCAACTTGTTCGTGATTTCCGATTCTGGTAGGGAAGAAGCTACGATCCAGTCACTGCCTTGAATTTTACGATATGCCCAGAGATTTCCTCCTGTTTGAGCAATACCTGTGGGTTGAGACTTAGCTTGTTGAACCAAATTTTTGATTGCTTCTGCTGTGGCAGGATTCTGTAACTGTGTCGCCAATTGATCTGAGGATGTGATCACTCTACCGCTAGCACTAACAACAACAATGCCAATTTTGCTCTCACTATTAGCACTAACATTAGAAATAGCCACCAAATTACTCGCGATCGCATCAGCATTGACCACACCTAAGACTTTTTGTCCGTCTAGGATAGGGCTGCTATAAGTAACGAGCGTTTTACCTAAGGCACTATATGGCTCTGACCAAGATTCTTTGGAATTGGTAGCAGGAGATTTATAAAGTGGACTATTTTGAAAATCGCTACGATTACCTACCAAGAGTTTGTCATTAGGAGCTGTTAACTTCTGGGTAGCACCTTCAAGTTTGAGTCCTGACTGCTCCTTCAATACATAGGGCACTGTGGGCTTGGGAACTGTAAATAGGAGGTTTTCATTTTGGACAATACCTATACCTGCGACCAAATCTGATTTTTGGACTCCATCAATCACCAGCTTTTGATACCGATCTACAGTTTTCTGTTTGGGTGTCTGCTGGAAAAGAGCTTTGACATTAAGAGCAACTGTATCAGCAGATTGACGAACGCTATTTAGCTTGGACTCAATTTGAGTTGATTGCAATTCAGCGGATTGACTCATTTCTCGCTGAGAACTGCTTAGCAATTCTTGATAAAATAAGTATCCTAAACCACCTAACCCTAATAGCGATGTACCGATTGCAATTAACAATAAACTCAGCCCCATAGTGCCTTTTGGTTTACCTATTTGGTGACCCTGTTTGGCTGATTTGGGTGTCTTAGGAGAGTGCTGCTTCGTGTTTTTTTGTGCACTCTTACCTACAGAAGTTGCTGTTTTTGATTTAGGTGTGCTTGCCATATGCATTCACTATAGGGGAAGGGTCAGTTTTTTGTGGCATTATCCTACACTATACTTATCTCACGGTTGCGGATGCCAAATATGAGTAGGAATACTCGATAGGATAATTTGAAAGGGAGTATACTCGTTAGTCTTGATATTTGCTACTATTTATTTGATTTTTTTGTAACAATAACTTTAGAAATCTCTGAATGCAATAGATCTAAGGATTGAAAATCTAAAAAATTAAAATTTGAGTATCAATTTGAGCAATACTGTTTAAACTAAAGCCTATTGAGGCTTTGAATAGTACAGAAATACTTTTGAAAGTATTGCTTCGCGCCAATTTCAAAAATATAGCAAAATATAACAATTCTAAATATTGACAAAAAGCTTCGGTTTCACTCAGCTAAAGTAAATTGTTGGCTAAGCAAAGCCGAAGCCCTAGTCATTGCATAGCAATCATAGTTTTGTCTGTGTGCACTTGGGCAGCAATGGTCAGAAGGAAATATTATAAAAATATTAAAATTTAGATTAATTGAGTTTAGATTAGTACTTTCCGATACATTTCACAAGTAAAGCTTTATCAGTATTGAAGCGTAGATGAATAGTAATCGTCGATTAAAGGTGCTCTGTTTACATGGACATCCAGGCAATAGTGAGGCAATGCAGATATTTGTCAGCTATTTTCGGGATCGCGGGCTTGATGCGATCGCCCCAGATTTGCGGGGGTATGGTAATCGTCAAGTTAAGACTGAGTTTACGATGTCCTCTCATATTGAGGATCTCTGGAATTTATTGATACGTGATCAGGAGGAACTTGAAGATGGCAAGAGCACGGAATATTTGATTTTGGGCTGGTCTTTGGGTGGAATTTTAGCAATTGAATTAGCACTGCAAAATTTAGTAAATAATCCTGAATTCTTAATAAAACCTAAAATCGTCGGTTTAATTCTGATTGCGACTGCGGCGAAGCCACGGAGTAGTCTGCCGAAAATTGCTTGGTGGGAATATGCAAATTTATTCATGGCTGTGATTTCACACTTAGCTTTATCCCAGATTTTTGCTAAAAGTTCTGCTAAACCGCGTTGGCATATTGAGTTATTTGGTAAGCGATCGCTAATTGGCTATTTAATCCAGCAGCATACCGAAACAGCCTATGATCTTATTGCAACTACAGGAACAAGAGCTTATCTCCAGACTTCTCGCTATGCCCATCGTGCTCTAATGAAAGCTCTGCGAGAGGGGTATGATCGCACGCATGACTTATGCAAAATTCCAATTCCCTGTTTAGCGATCGCCGCCGAAAAGGATCGGCATATCACAGCGTCATCAACTGCGGAAACTGCCAATTTGCTGCCAAACTGTGAATTTATTTGTTATCCCCAAACCGCCCATTTATTACCTTGGGAAATAGGCGATCAGCTATTAGCAGATATTGATACTTGGATTAAGAAGACCCATCAATAAAATCAAGGCTTGATCTGGAACTAGATTTGAGCCGTACTACTTTGAAGCCAAGCGTTTATCAGTCGAATGTTTAGGAAGTGACTGTAAAGTTTGCTACTACAGATTAAAAAAGGCGGCGCGAAGCGCCGCCTTTTTTACTTATTCAACTAAATTATTCAACAACTTTTTCTTTAAATTGCTTGCCAGCAGAAAAAGCAGGAACACGGGTCGCGGCGATGACCATTTTTTCGCCAGTGCGGGGGTTGCGACCTTCGCGCTCTTGGCGTTCGCGTGGCTCGAAGGAACCAAATCCCACTAAAGTTACACGATCCCCATCAGCCACAGCATCAACAATTGATTCGAGGGCAGCAGTAACGATCGCCTCAATATTCTTTTTAGATACATTTACCTTTTCGGCGATCGCATCTACTAGTTCACCTTTATTCATCGCAATAGCTCCTATATAGCTTTAATTAATAAGTATTACAAGTATTACCGTAACTTTCGCTTTGGCATAGACAAAGTGAAAGTCAAAGACTGAAAAAAGTATGGATTTTGCCTTTTTCAAGTTGTCTATAACAATTTGAAAACCGTGAAGCAATCCTAAATCAATTATTTTTCTTGAGGTTTGTAGAATCACCCGCTTTTGGGAGCGATTCTACAAACCATTTAGGATTGTTATAAGTAGCTAAACATAAGTAAACTAAAAACCCAGAATTTTGTTCCGCCCGCTTAGCGGGCGGAACAAAATTCTGGTTTGGGTTTTAATTAAGTAGAGCTACTTATTAGGAATTTGTGCTTAGTGACTTCCACTAAATTAATTCCAATTATATTGGTGAGTCGGAATCAATACTACAGCACCTATGGCAGTCGTCAAGCGCTTTTGACAAAAGTTTCGCAAAAGTTTTTATATCCACAGAGAGAATACTTTGCCTTCTCTCTGTGAAATCATCGGACTGCTTGACGCATATAATCGCTCCAAACCCCTGCGGCAACTGCACTTGAGCCTCTTGTTACCCCCTCATCATTACCCAGCCATACTGCTGCTAAGAGATTACGTCGTGGTACTGCACCAATAAACCAAAGATCCCTTCCTTCATCGGTAGTTCCCGTCTTACCAACGACTGTACCTTGAGGAATCGCAGCCGATCTCCCTGTTCCATACTGCACTACGCCACGCATCATATCTACCATCGTGCTAGCAACACCTGCATCAATTACCTGACGGGGTTTGATGAAGGTACTCGCATCAAAAATGACACGACAGGTTTGGCGATCCTTGGGATTTTTGCAATCAGCACTATCGAGAATGCGTTGAATGGCATGGGGCTTGATATATTTACCCTCATTGACTACCGTAGCATAGGCTCCAGCCATTTCTAAGATTTTGACCTCATTGCCACCTAAAACCATATTGCTGGACAAATCAAGCTTGGCTGTAATTCCTAAAGTTCTTGCCATTTTGACTACATTTTCTAGACCTGCTCTTTCTGCGATCCGAACTGCGACAACATTTTCCGAGAGAGCAAAGCCGCGATACATATCGATTGCCCCACTCCCCCCATTGTGACAACCCACAATCCCCGACAATGCACTACAGGAAAAAGCAGTACTAGGGGAAATGCCTTGATCGACTGCCGCAGCATAGCTAAATAATTTAAATGTGGAACCAGATTGGCGAAGGGCTTGGGCGGCACGATTAAATTGACTAGATTTGTAATCGACACCACCTGTCATCGCTAATATTGAGCCATCACTAGTGTTGATCGTTACGATCGCACCTTGACTAAATCCATAGGTTCCACCGTCACGAGCCACGGCATCACGTAAAGCTTCATCAGATGCTTTCTGCATGGCAATATCCAGATTAGTCTCAACGATCAGATTCCCTTCCCGTGCAAAGTTTTTCCCAAGGATCTCCTCCAATTCATCAAAAACATAGCCATAGTAATAAGGAGCAACTGAGCCTTGGAGTTTCGTTTTCGCGGCTTCATTAAGAATTAAGACTGTGCGCCTTGCCCGATCCGCATCCTTATCGCTAATCATGCCTAGCTCTGCCATACGATTGAGAATGCGATCGCGATATTCAATCGCAAGATCCTTATTTCTAAATGGATTGATAGTTTCAGGAGAAGGTAACAAACCCACAAGGGTTGCGGCTTCAGAGAGATTAAGTTCTGAAGCTTCTTTCCCGAAATAGAGCTTAGCTGCATCTTTGAATCCATAGACCCCATTACCTGTATAGGCGCGATTTAGATAGAGACGCAGGATTTCCTCTTTGTTATAGGTAAAGGTAAGCTTGATCGCCGCTGCTGCCTCCCGCCATTTCCGACCTGCGGAATCATCGGTTCCCACATAGGTCTTGCCGAGTAGGTTGCGGGCTAACTGCTGTGTAATGGTGCTCGCACCCTCTAAACGCTCACCCCGACTACGCACATTTGTGACGATCGCTCTTGCTACACCTAAAGGGTCAACCCCAATATTCCAATAAAAAGAAGTATCTTCAGAAGCAATTACCGCATTGGGAAGGAATTTCCCAAACTCAGCAAGAGTATTATATTCTGTGTGATTAGCAATATCTGTAGGGTCAAGACGTTTCACGCCGTCGCCTGCCAAGACTTCCACAGGACCCTGTTGGGTAACGGGCAATGGCTTCAGATCGGGAACACGCCCCACCTCATAACTGATCGCAAATACAATCATTCCCGCAATCGCGCCAATACCAATACCCGTATACTGAACCGTGCGAATATACCAAGGTGGCGGATCAATATAGCGAATTGTCGCAGCCTCTGCTAATTCGGGAGGACCTAGGGTGATCTTCATTTTGTGACGTAGCGGCACAGAATTGAGCCTTTGCTTAGCTCGATAAATGCCATTAGTCGAGTCCTGATCTTGAAGAATAAATTGCGCTTTTTTTTTGGTGCGATCGCGCACTAGTTGGGCGTGAACTTGGCTTACCAGTGGTGTTTGCACAACAATATCGCATTTACTGGTACTACGTCCTAATATATAGCGATCGCCTACTAAGTCATAAGTTTCAGGCTTATCCTTTTGCGATCGACGTACTTCTAGCTTGGGGACACGCTCTTTGGGATTAATTTTTAATACCCCATTCACTACCTTTGTCAGTTGATTGATCTGGGTCATCAACTTGGACTTTGGCGGTTTCGGGGACTTAGGCTGTGATGGTGGTTGTTGCGATTTCATAAATTGCTAGGACGTAATTTTTGAGAGCGTGGTTTCCAGTCATAACCGCAAATTTAATTATGCACTGACTATGCTTTAGAGAGTGGTTGAAAAGTTTTTTTGGTAGGCTAATCAAGCTTGGATCTGGAGCTTAGACGGCAAACCATAAGATGAAACATAGCGGCAAAGAGCATCATTTCGCTAGTGGTGACAAAAATTCATAGTCTTTACTCAATCGGCGATAAAGTCCTTTCCCGCAAAAGTGCTGTCAATCCAAATCACTTGTAGAAAACTCCAAACTTGGCTCCAGAAAGGTGCGTAATTCGTCGTTCATCTTCAGCCATGTGCCATCCTTCTCCCATGCCCGAAAGTAGGTGTATACACTTTGCCATTTTGCTAAATCATGGGGCATCGCCCGCCATTTAATATTTATACAAGTAAGTAGCTAGACATAAGTAAACTAAAAACCGAGAATTTTGTTCCGCCCGCTACGCGGGCGGAACAAAATCTGGTTTTTAGTTTTAATTAAGTTGAGCTACTTATTTCTAGTTAACGCGAGTTCGGGATAATTTGAAACAGGCTTTGAGAGAGGGTTTGCGTAGCAAACCCTCTCTCAAAGCCCAAAAGAGTAAA
>JADBWH010000051.1 GCA_020404105.1 Pseudanabaena sp. M53BS1SP1A06MG
GGTGGTTAGTTGTTTCAGGATTCCTCCTTCTCCGAATAGGTCGGGTGGTGTTTTACATTCTTGCAGCAATTCGTCTAGCAATTCTTTGCGGATATTCATCGGTTTTATTGTTGGTAATTGTGTGTCTTGATCATCTCTCTATATATATCCCAGACTTTACACACTTTAATTTACACTCTCGTCCCGGAGACAATATTGCGGCAATTCCTTGGCGGTATTCTTCTATCTTTTGTTGGTCTTCGGGTGTCATTTGCTTCAGGACGGAATTTTGCTTCTATTATCTCATCCCTACAATCCTAAGCATTTGTACTCAACACCAAGCTGAGATGCTCCCTTTTACTCAGCCTTTCTTAATTTTTCGGACTCAACTCCAGAGATGTGGGCGCACCTAAGCAAATGTGAGTTCGGGATAATTTGAAACAGTCTTTGAGGGAGGGTTTGCGTAGCAAACCCTCCCTCAAAGACCAAAAGTAAAAGCCTTGCTTAGCAAGGCTTTTACTTTTGGTCTTTTAAAACTTGCCAACTTAACCCGAACTCACGTTAAGCAAATACAGGCTCAGATTTTTGCACTTGAGTATATTTGCCATTAACAAAAAACAAAAAGGAGACACTTAGTGTCTCCTTTTTTCCGTTCTTTGTAGAACGGGTCCGACGGGGCTCGAACCCGCAACTTCCGCCGTGACAGGGCGGTGCTCTAACCAATTGAACTACGAACCCAGAATTTTGCTTAAAATTGCATTTATTTAGAAATACGCCTAAGAATTACTTACAACTTGCTTTTTAAGCTCGTTTTTTGCGTTTCTTTATTCAAGCGGTCTTTATTATGTAGATTTCAAAAGCGTTTGTCAATACTTTTGAGTATATTTTTTCAAAATCTTTATTCCATAATTCTTTAATACTCTTTAATACAATGGATTTAAAGGTTTTAAAAATATGAAGCTAAGAAGTCATCACCTATGCCTTGATAGATTGACACTTTATTAGGACTGATCGCCACAAAATATCCTAAAAAGGCTGAAAAAGCCATTGAAATTCCTCCAGTCCATGATATTCTTTCAGCCATTATTTGCCAGCTATATTCTGTCCATTAGGATTTGATTAGGTTAAAAGACTTATATGAACTGCTTTAAGAGTGCTAAAACTAAGGGTGAGGTAACAGCGATCGCGACAACACTTTTGGCACAGATATTCAGTATTGCGATGCCAACAACATGGCAATCGATACCATCAGCGCTCGCTTTACCAGGACAAAGACCTGATCAAGTCATTGATTGGATTAGAAATAACCCCGCCCTGCGTCCAGAGTCAGGCGAGCGTCTCCTTGTGCGTAAAAGTGATACTCCATCAAGGCGCTTTCAATTTCAAGCCAGTGTAGTACTACCTGGGATTGCGGCAATTAAGGCAAACGATGCGAATCTAATTAGAAGTGAGCAGATTCACTTTTTTGACATTATTAACGGGGTGACGAGATCGCGTTTAGAAGAGTCGCTACGCTCGATATATGGTCCCGAAATTATGCGCGACTATGCCACTGCCAAGAGGGTTTATGCCTATCCTACGGCAGTAATGGTAAAGCGATCGCAAAGTAAGAATGCCTCGTCGATTCTATGGGCATTGCAGGGGGAATTACGTCAAGGTAAAAAATATGGCTATTGGGTAGAGTTGCTACAAAATGGCAAAGGTAGCGCTAATTCTGGGCAAATCACTGTATTTGAACTAGAGAGTTTACCTAAACTAGAAGATGAACTCATCAATCGTAATAACCCATAAAAAAAGCCTCACTATGTGAGGCTTGTCACCCAAAAAAGAGTCAACGCGAAGCGCAACCACTTTTTTAAAGGAACCATCCATAGCTGTGTAAGCCTTTACCGAGTAAATTTACGCCGAGATAACAAGTCCAGACAACTAATAAGCCGACACTCGCTAAAATCGCAGGCTTGCGTCCTTGCCATCCCTTAGTAATGCGTGTATGTAGATAGGCGGCAAATACTAGCCATGTAATCAAAGACCAAGTTTCTTTAGGATCCCAACTCCAATAAGAACCCCATGCCTCGTTTGCCCATACGCCACCAGCGATGATGCCAATGGTTAGCAATGGGAAACCTAGTCCGATCGCTCGATAACTGAGATTATCTAAAGTTTCCCCTAAGGTGAGGCGACGCAGGGATAGGGGTTTTTTAGTTTGAGTGGAATTTTCAGCTACTAACGCAACGGTAGTTGTAGATGAGAGATTGGCTGAATTTAAAACATTACCCATTCCTTCAACGGCAAAAGCAGCAAAGGTTTCGGGATTAGATGCTCTAGCTTCAGCAACACTACGCAGGTTTGTACCTAGAGAATTGCCTTGTAAAATGACATCTTGACCACGGGTGACGATCAAAAAGGCGATCGCTAAAATGCTGCCTGTCATCAAAGCTGCATAACTGAGTAACATAACTGTAACGTGCATCATTAACCAATTGGACTTTAATGCAGGTACAAGTGGCTCAGATAATTGCATTCCAGAGGGTAAAGCTAAAGCGGCAAAAGCAGTAATCCCCATTGCCATGGGTGAAGTAAATGCGCCGATTAAACGCTTGGCGGTATCATTAGCGCTCTTATTACCGATGCGATCGACGACAATATGCATGGTAGTAATGCCCCATGCCAAGAAAAACAGCGATTCATAAAGATTGCTCAGTGGGAAATAGCCTGCATCAATCCAACGCGCTCCCAGTAATGCAGCAATACAGAGATTAGCGATCGCCATGCCTGCATTACCTAGTGATCGTAAATAGGGCAAATTGGGAAATGCGATATGTACCCAAAAAATGAGCATAGTTGTAAAGAGGATAGCAAATGATGTGTTATCCAATAAATTCTGAAGCGCGACGAGTTGCATTCAGGCAATTCTCCAGCAATTTTTAGAAGGTTTTTTGATTTGATCTTTAAAAGTGCATTTTCGATGCTTTTTTATTGTAAGCATTGTAAGCGATGTTGATCAGCCTTACCATTTATCGGATCACGCCTAGATTTGCCCATGACCTTACATTATCTCGCATTGCCTGCAACTTTACCAAATCCCAATGCCCAAGGTGCGATCGTTGCCTTGCATGGATGGGGTGCAAACTGTGATGATTTAATTTCCCTTGCACCACTAGTGGGACTGCCAAATTATCAATGGATTTGTCCTGAAGCTCCTTTTAATCACCCAATGCCCAATGGCAAAATGTGGTATGACCTCCAAAGTCTTGACACTGAGGGATTAGCCAAAAGCTGCGAATTACTCAGTCAATTTCTGGAAAATTTACCAAGTCTTACGGGTATTCCTCTCGAAAAAACATTCCTGTTAGGTTTCTCACAGGGTGGAGCGATGACCTTAGATGTCGGTTTGGGTTTTCCCATGGCAGGATTAATTGCTCTGAGTGGTTATTTACATATTGCGGAGGAAGAATTGCATGATCTCGCAGATATAGTATTTCCGCCAATTTTAATTGCCCATGGTACACAAGATCCCGTGGTTCCTATTGGTGCAGCCCGTAGCGCCCGTCAATTGCTAGAGAGTTTGGGGGCAACCGTGGAATATGCCGAGTATGAAATGTTCCATGAAATTCGTCCTGAAACCTGCGATCGCGTTCATGAATTTATACTGGCTCATCAAGTGTCTAGATAGATAAAAATGGACGGCGCGAAGTGCCGTCCATTTTTACCACAATAAATCCTTTCAATTTTTGTCACTTTTTGTTTTTATTTGCTTTAACGGCTAGTCAATTTTTGATGTGACAGTGTATTGTTAAGATCGAAATAATCACTTATATAAACTATATTTAGGAGATATTGTATGCATCTTGCAGATCTTCATATTTTCACAACACTGGCAACTGCTCAAATTCCCGATCCTATTTCGGATTTTCAGATTTTCTCTGCACTAGTAATTGCCCTTTTTCCCGCAGTCCTAGCAACTTTATTAGGCTCTGCTCTTGCTGAATCCTAGTCCTCATTTATTTGTTCATAAACGGGAATGTTTATTTAGGGCGATTATCATCCTATAAAAACATTCCCAAACATTCTCTAAATATCTCTAAGTATTCTTTCTTTAGGCATTCTATTTATTTACTTTTTTAAGACTATAGAGGTGGCAAATGGTTGCCAAGCGAAACCTGTCCCCACGTATTCCTCCATCAACAGCAAAACCAGCCCTACGCCGATCACTAGATCAGAGCGGACAAAATGAAGTGGTGAGCATTCATTCGCGCAATAAATCTTCTGTAGTAAGTAATAAATTATCTGTAATGCCGATGGTTGCAAATCCTGATTTGAATATGGCTAATAGCCATAGTGAGGCAGTCGCTCATACGGTTCAAAGAAAAAGAGAGCAATATTGTCGTGCGAAAGCTACCGAATCCATCATTGTAATTATCGTGAATGTAGCTTTGTCTCTTGCCGCAATCGCCGCCATAATGAGACTATTACCCTATCAGTCATCCCAAAAGGATCGCCTCGAAGAAATTACAACAGAGGTAAGTTCTGCTGAGCAGCGCGTAAATACATTGCGTGAACAATTACCGCAAACTTTAAATTCAGGTCAGTCAAGGGAAATGTTACTGCGAAAGCAAGGTTTGATTAAGAGCAATCAAATGACCATTAAGTTGCTTGATCCCACCGAAATAGCTTCACCCAATAACGATGGTTTCATGCCGACCACAACTACAGCCCAAAGAACTAAGCAATAAAGAAAGAGAACGCAAAGCGTTCTCTTTCTTTATTGCTCTAACTCGATGAGGCGAATGGCTAATAAAATCTCTGCAAGTGTTCTTTGCCAAGCGTAATACCAACCTGCCCAGCCATCCAAAATTCCACCTTTCAGGATTAAGCAATAGAACAAAATCACAATTGGGGCAATTACTTTTTGTTTGCGAAGGCGATCGCCAAAACTCAATTCTTTTATTGGTGTTGTCATTAATTTTTTTGCCTCAAGCAATAAATAATGATCTTGGGATTGCAACCACCGACTTAAGGATTTGCGATCATCATGATAGATATATCCAGCTAAATATCCATAATCTCCTACAACCTTAACCCGATGGGCATGACCATCTTCAATATAATGAGCTTTATCCTTGCGGTATAGAACTTTGCGAGGAGGAAGTAGAGTCCCGCGTAGAGGTTTCCCAAATATATAATATTTAAAGTTGGCAAAATAGGCATCTTTGGATAAATAATCTGGTAAAGAATGGAGTTCAGCAATTAATTCTTTGCTCAAAGTATAGTCAGCATCTAATGAGAGCACCCATTCCGTTGTAATTTGCTCTAACCCATAATTACATTGTCCTGCAAAATGATCGAAACTACGTTGATAGGTCTCTACTTGTGGATAGCTCGCTAAAATTTCTAGAGTTTGATTATCACTAAAACTATCAATGACAACTATTCTTTTTGCCCAAGTTAAGCATTCTAATGTCCTGCTAATATTGGGAGCCTCGTTATAAGTAAGAATTAGCGGTGTAATTTGCTCGATCATTTTAATCAATATCCGATAAATTTGCAGCAACCAGCATAGATGATTGACTGACAAAAGTAGTAAGTAGCTAGACATAAGTAAACTAAAAACCGAAAAGTTTGTTCCGCCTGCGTAGCGGGCGGAACAAACTCTGGTTTTAGGTTTTAATTAAGTCGAGCTACTTAAGAGAAGTAGCGAGAAAGTATATAGAAATTGAATTTGAGTAAAAAAGAGGCGTAAGCTGTTTTTATCAAAGAAAGAGCAAAGGACAAATGCCCCAAAACGCCTCACGCATCTATAATGAACTAACAAAATTCGGGAGTCAATACAGCGCATGGTCAGATGTGCGCCATTTAGGAGTAATGGTATGGATGATGATGGGAATGATCGCCACAGGGAGTGTAAATTTAACAAAATGGCTAAGCCACATCAACACCAAAGCATTAATCGCCTCGCAACGGCTATATCCAGAAAAAGCTCCAAGGCGACTTTTGTGTAGCTGAAATTGCAGTCCCCCGAGATCGCCAAGGCGAGTTTGAACCACAGATGGTAAAGAAAGGGCAAAGCCGCTTGTCAGGACTAGACGAAAAGATCATCGCCTTGTATGCGCGAGGCATGAGTGTCAGGGATATCCAAGGGCAGTTGCAAGAAATGTATGGTGTCGAGGTATCACCAACCCTTATTTCCAATGTTACCGATGCCGTAATTGATGAGGTAAAGCAAAGGAGAAAGCTATGACGGCGTATTGTGTAGTGACGACTATAGTGTGTATAACGGTTATGCCGTCGAACGACAACTTCACCATCAGGATATAAATCATCTTGACCAGAAAGCGATCGCGCAATTTTTCATCACGCAATACATCTTTTGCCAGACGACTAAGATTCAGAGAGTGTAAATTAAAGTGTGTAAAGTCTGGGATATATAGAGAGAGATGATCAAGACACACAATTACCAACAATAAAACCGATGAATATCCGCAAAGAATTGCTAGACGAATTGCTGCAAGAATGTAAAACACCACCCGA
>JADBWH010000052.1 GCA_020404105.1 Pseudanabaena sp. M53BS1SP1A06MG
GAGTTCGGGATAATTTGAAACGGGCTTTGAGAGAGGGTTTGCTACGCAAACCCTCTCTCAAAGCCCAAAAGTAAAAGCATTGCTTAGCAATGCTTTTACTTTTGGGCTTTTAAAATTTGCCAGCTTAACCCGAACTGACGTTAACGTTTATAAAATTGTGAGTGGATCGACATCGATCGCAACTCTAACTGCTTTAGAATTTACTAGCATACGTAACTCTTCTAAGCTAGGTAAACTGGGTAAATCTTCGGGCATGAATTTTAATAAAATTTGCCAGCGATAACGATTGGCAACTTTCGCAATCGTAGCGGGAGTCGCTCCTAAAATTTGCCAATTGTTCTCTAATTGTCGCAAATATTCAGCCAATTCATTCGCAGAATTCTCTACTGTCTGAGAATTCTCACTACTGAGATGAATCAACACCATTTGCCCTTTGGGGGGATAGCACAATGCTTCTCGCATCTCTAGTTCGGTTTGCATAAATTCTTCTAGGCGATAGCTTTGAACTGCTTGGATGGCAGGATGTTCTGGGGTATAGGTTTGCATGATGACTTTGCCATCTTCTTCGCCACGACCTGCTCGACCTGACACTTGTAAGAGAGTTTGTGCGGCTCGTTCTCCTGCACGATAATCGGAAAAGTTTAATAATCCGTCGGCAGAAACTACACCTACTAAAGTTACTTGAGGAATATCTAAACCCTTAGTTAACATTTGGGTTCCCACTAACAAATCGGCGGCTCCCGAGCGGAACTGATCAATGAGCAGACGATGCTGATCCTTGTTGCGGGTGGTGTCACTATCAAAACGAATCAGGCGAATATTGGGAAATAATTTGGTAAGTTCCTGTTCTACTTTTTGCGTGCCACTACCAAAATATTTAAAATAGGGTGAATTACATTGAGGACAAGATTTTGGCTGGATTTGGGTGTAATTGCAATAATGACAGCGCAAATGGGCAGATTTGGGTTGATGGGCGGTGGGCGAAATGGGATCGTGATAGGAGAGAGAAACATCGCAATGGGGACATTCCGCAACATAGCCACAGGAGCGACAGGAAACGAAGGTACTATAGCCGCGTCGATGGATGAATAGAATTCCTTGCTGCTTTGCTTCTAGCATTTCGGCGATCGCGATCTGTAATTTGCGGCTCAAAGTCGAGTAATTACCTGCCTTAAATTCATCTCGCATATCCACAATTTCAATCGGTGGCATTGCTCGATTGCCAATGCGATGAGGCAGTTCCAAATAAATTAATTCCTGCTTTTTCTGAGCAAAGACTAATTCGGCGGAAGGAGTTGCGGAACCCATGATAAGAGGAACTTGCTCTAACTGCGATCGCCACTGGGCTACTGTCCGCGCATGGTAACAGGGTTGAGGTTGATCCTGCTTGAAGCTATTATCATGCTCCTCATCCATCACAATTAATCCCAGTTTAGATAATGGTGCAAAGACCGCCGATCGCGTACCAATGACTACCTGTGATTCTCCTGTCAGCATCAAGCGCCATGTATCAAAGCGTTCACCGTCCGACAGCTGACTATGATACACATTTACCTTAGCGTCACCAAATCTTGCTCGAAAGCGATCCGTTAATTGCGGAGTCAAACCAATTTCAGGTACTAGTACCAATGCCGATTTGCCAGCTTCGAGGACAGTCGCGATCGCTTGCAGATACACTTCAGTTTTACCTGAGCCTGTTACCCCGTGCAGCAGAAATTGGGATGAGTTGTTGTTGGTGATCGCTTTTAAAATTTGCTGTAGGGCACAATCTTGATCAGAGGTGAGAGCTTTAGCGCGATCGCGAATGACCGTATGACTTTTGCCCCCTAATCGTAGAGATTCTCTTTTAGAGATGACGACATATCCTTTAATCTCTAAGTTCTGAATCACGGAGGCTGAGGTTTTTGCTAACTTACATAATTGAGTCTTGAGACATTCTCCGCCTTGATGTTGCAAAATGGTTAATACTTCTGCTTGTCTAGCCGTGATTTCGCGATCAGGAACCTTAATTAAAACCACAATATCTTCATACTTAGGCTGCGGACGATTGGGTAATTCTAAAACCGTTTCAATCAAATCTAGTTTTTGTAATTCCCTTAGCCCTGCACCTGTATATCTACCAAGCTTTTGTTGGATATAGCGACGACTTAGCCCTTTAGCATTGCCCTGATGCTCTTGCAAAAAATTCCACACCATTTGGGCTGACTTGGTAGCACTTAGATTCATCATTGGAACTTCTAATTGCTTGATTTTGATACGGTAATGAGACTGCTCGAGCAATTTGGGAGGTAAAGCCGTTTTCACCGTTTGCATCACGGGAGTCCGATAATAATCTGCCGTGCGCGTTAACAATTCCCAATAGGTCTTTGGGAAAATCCCTGAACTGACTACAGCACTAATTTCCTTAATTTCTGTTTCAAGATCAGCAATTGGGGAAGTATCAGTAATTTGTAACGCGATCGCCCCCACTTGACGATTACCTAAAGGAACATTAAGAATATCACCAACTTGAAGTTCGACATCTTCAGGAATCCGATAGGTCAGCAAATCATCAATCCCAATGCAATCAACGATTACCGTGACATAGCGATCGACTGAAATGTTAGCTAAATCAAACAGAGTCATGGATAGGTGTTGTCATGAAGATAGTAGATTTAAAACTAAAATAGTTTGTGGAAGTCTACCTCGAAGGGTTACGCTTCCACAAACTATCTAGGATTGCTACAGCGCTTTGCGCTTACTTAAACCCCAGAAATATAGCGGTTTTCATTTTGCCGTAGGCAAAATGAAAACTCAAAACTCTTAATGGGACTGATTTTTTGTTTTCAAATGAGTACACACTCATTTGAAAACCGCTATACTTTTGAAAGTGCCGCTTCGCAACACTTTCAAAAGTATTTCTGTACTAAGTAGCTAGACATAAGTAAACTAAAAACCGAGAATTTTGTTCCGCCCGCGTAGCGGGCGGAACAAAATCTGGTTTTTAGTTTTAATTAAGTTGAGCTACTTA
>JADBWH010000053.1 GCA_020404105.1 Pseudanabaena sp. M53BS1SP1A06MG
AAGATGAAATGTCCGCACTGCCAAAGTGAACAGGTGGTCAAAAATGGCAGAGATTACCACCAAGACGGCAAAGCAATCCAAAATTATTTATGCAAAGGATGTGGCAAGCGATTCAACGAACGGACAGGAACAGCGATGTCAAGACTAAGAACACCCGCAAGTATCGTGTCCTATGCGCTGAAAATGAGGACAGAGGGGATGGGAATCAGAGCAAGTGGGAGAGTGCTAGAAAAATCGCACATCAGCATCATGAGATGGGAGGAAAAACTGGCGAACCAGTCACAGTAATGGAGTCCAGATGCGCCAGCAGGAGGAGATGTAACCATCGAAGGAGATGAAATTTATACTCACATAGGCGAGAACCTTCCCACCCAGAGAATCAAAAGGGTGGACAGTGATATTTATCGAACGTAACAGTCGCTATTGGATTGAGGCAAAGGTAGGAAGCTAAACCACTGAACTATCTTGGTGATGATGTCTGTTTCAGGATCGAGATGTTCATGGGCGTGCCATGTCCAGACAATCTCGTTTGTGGGAGTGACTTCGTAAAGCACATCAGAGTAAATATCTGTGCCATTGACTTCGCTATTGGGAACGCCACCTTGGATTTTGGGAACTAGCTCGGCGGGAACCTTCTCGATCGCTAAAATGATCGTGTTGCCATTTTTCAAGCGACGCGCATCGTGATGATGATCGGGATGTTGATATTCCCAAACAATCTTCCCTGAAGGATCAACCTCAGCAACTACACCACCCTTAAAGTTTTGCCATGCAGAAAACCTTGGTGGATTTTCTACGGTTTTGCCGTTATAGAACAGATTACCATTAGGTAAAAAGTAGGCATAGAGTCCGGGAGCATAGGGTAATTTCCATTCATGGACAAGATTGCCTTCGATATCAATCAAATAGATTTCGCCTTGTCCTGTCAAGGGAGTAAATAGGGTATAGCCCTTGAAAGCCTTAGCAGGATTGTAACCGCGAAGCCCTGTCCCACGACGGCGGACGGTGTTTTGATCAACGGGTTGATTAATTTCGTTCTGTTGATTAGGCTTTTCGAGTGCGATCGTCATTGTTGTCTCTCTTTTATTCTCTCTGTCTACGTTTCAAGGTGTAGATCCCCCTCAATCCCCCTTAAAAAGGGGGAAGAAGAAAAAAATATTCTCCCCCCTTTTTAAGGGGGGCTGGGGGGGATCTTTAATAACTCATGAGCCTTACAGGGAAGTTATGGGCGAAGTGGTGAGGGAATTTAAACCGTTACCAATTCTTTCTTCTCAACCTTGACCGACTGAGGATCAGGCTTGACCCACACTTGATCGAGACCACCGCTAAGCAAGCGATAATGCTGGGTTACATCTTGCTTGTTGAAATCAGTCCGACGGTGCATACCACGAGTTTCAGTACGTGCTAAACCACTGTTATACATCCATCGTGCAGTCGCTACCATCGATGCAGCTTCACGGGCGCGGACAACTTGATCCTTTGCCTGTGCGCCACTGTTGCGGATTTCATTCCATAGATGGTCGAGATTTTGGAGAGAAGCTTTGAGCGTAGTTTCCGAACGGAACCAGTTGCGATCATAGGGGAAGACTTCGCCTTGGGTGGCGGCGATCGCTTTTTCAGGATTGAAGGCTTTGCGTCCATCCTGTTGTAGCCCCGCATCACCGACCGCACGGACTTGGCGATCGCTAACTTTTTTACCCAAACGCACCGCATATTCCGCCGCAGACTGCCCAGCCCAATAACCTGAAGAGGTCGCCCAAGCAGCATTATGGCTACCACCACCAGTGAAGCCGCCGCAAATTAATTCGCGAGTAGCGGCATCCCCTGCGGCGTAGAGTCCTGCTACGGAAGTGGCGCAGGAATAGTCAGCAATGCGAATACCGCCCGTACCGCGTACAGTGCCTTCTAGACGCAAGGTGATGGGGAAACGATCGGTAAAGGGATCGATGCCAGCGCGATCGAAATAGATAAAGAAATTGGGTTGAGAAGCTCGCATCCAATCTCTGATTTCGTCAGTGACTTCGTTATCGAGACGGGCATAGACAGGCTGATCGATTAGAGTCTTGGCAATGACAGAACGACCCTTTGCCGATCCTGCACCTTCGATAATCGTGCCATCTTCGTAGGTAAAGGAAGCCCATGAATAGAAGCGAGTTTTGGTAACTGAGGAATCTCTAGGAGCGATCGCGTAGGCATTGGAAAATTCCATCCCTGAGAAATCAGCTCCTGCTTCGGCTGCCATCAAGTAGCCATCGCCAGTCAGCACATTGCAACCGAGGGATTTACTCAAGAACGCGCAACCACCTGTGGCAATGATTACCGCCGATGATTTCACAGTCCAGCTTTCACCAGTTTGACGATTAACTCCTCTTGCGCCAGCTACCGTACCTTCGTTATCAACCAACAATTCCAAAGCAGGACTGTTATCCAGAATTTCCACCCCTGCTTTGCGAATTTTTTTCCGCATTAGGCGTAAGTATTCAGGACCTTGCAGCGATCGCTTAATGGGCTGACCATCAACATCGGCTTGGAAAGGATAGCCCCAGTCAGCCAAGGTATTTACATTGTCATAGGTGCGATCGAGTACACGCTGCATCCAATTGCGATCGGCTAAGAATCCGCCCATCGCTTCCCGACTTGCCATTGCTTGTTCGCGCTGTTCTGGATCGGGGGGAATATACCATACGCCATTGCCTGCGGCGGCGGCAGCACCACTGGTTCCACAATAGCCCTTAGTGGAATTGAGTAGTTGCAAACCTTCCGCAGGAAAGGCTTCTTGCGTGAATAGCTCAATGGGATAAGCCTGTTTGATGACTTCGTCAAAATATCCACTTGCCTTAGATGCAAACTTATAGAAAGCATCAGGATTTGCTTTGATATCCTCTAAGGCTTTGAGACGAATCTTTTCCCACTTCTCGGCAAACCGAGGATTCTTTTTCAAGAAATCCTCAGTGATCACCGTGACACCTGAACCAACCAGTTCCTTATGATTTTTGGCTTGATCGATCGCAGGATAGCCCTGCGCGATTAACTCTAAGCCGATCGCGATCGAAAAGGGATAAGCGGCAATATCACCACGTTCTAAAGCAGCTTTAGAATCCGCAGTAGAAACCTGTACGAGCTTGACATCCTTAGCAATGCCCGCTTTTTCTAATCGACCCAGTAAATAACGATGTAAATAGGTTCCTTTGGTAACGCCAACTTTCTCGCCCTTTAACTCTTCTACAGTTTTCGCACCATTTTTCTTAGTGATTAAATAGGCATCATTACCAACACGATTTTGATTGATGATGACGGTCTTCAGACCTGCCGATCGCCCAGCTAATGCAGGAGTATCACCATACATTCCTAAATCAAGACGATTACCTGCGATCGCTTCATTTAGAGGGGGACCGCCGACAAAAGGCACAAATTTTACTTCGGTAATTCCAAATTCCTTGAGTTCAGGAACTAACCAATTTTTTTCTAAAGCCCAACCTTCGGGACCAATGGGAATCTTGCTTTCAGAGCTAATAAATCCAACTCGGAGTACCACAGATTCCGTAGATGTTTGCTTGGCGGCGGCGACCTTGGGTGCATCGGCATCTTTAGTTGCTTGTACTGTGCCTGTGCTACAGCCACTTGTAGCTAGGGTCAAAGAAAGGATGGCGATCGCCGCGATCGCTGATTTTGTCCATTTCGGTGCAAATATCGGTAAAATTCTATGTCCAGATTTGGGTTGCATTACCCACACCTCTTAAATTTTCGATCGACTGTTCTACTAAATTCACGATGTTGCTAAAGCAGGAACCTTCTCTTTGCTCCAGCCAATACTCTTGCGATAGCTGCCGAGAACTCCTGAGGCAATGAGAGTCTTTTCATCCACAACTACATGCTCATTGGCATTCGAGTCCACATACAGAGCATCGACAGGACAATACAACTCGCACATAAAGCAGGTTTGGCAACTACTTTGCCGCGCGATCACAGGAGGAGCATTGACAACACGCTCAAAAACATTCGTAGGACATACGGAGACGCAGATATTACATTGGATGCAACGGGTAGCACTGACAAGCTCAATCACAGTTTTGTTAACTCCTTACTATCGACAATACTCTCGTTTTCCGATTGACTTACCGTAGATTATTGCTATCAGTCTGACATAGACCTATTCAAAACCAATGTCATCCAGGCTACATTTTTTCTGTAAACCTAATTATTAGTTTAACTAAATATTCTGCTGTCTAAACTCTTATGTTTTTTGATTGTTTGTTGATTGCTCTTTGTCACCCTAGTGACATACCAAATCCAAAATACTACGGTATTAATATGTAGATACCGTAAATTATAAGCAAGGATTTCCCATGACCCAAAAATTAGCAGGCAAAGTCGCAATTATTACAGGTGCTTCCGCAGGTATCGGTGCTGCTACTGCGATCGCCTTAGCAGAGGAAGGTGCATATGTGGCGATCGCTGCTAGACGCGCCGATAAACTCAATGAAGTTGCTCAAAAAATTGAAGCATCGGGCGGCAAAGTTCTCCAAGTAGTTACCGATATCACCGATGAAGTACAAGTTCAAAATTTGATTGCTAAAACTAAAGAGACTTTTGGACGGATTGATATTCTGGTGAACAATGCAGGAATTGCGATCGCTGGACAAATCGCCAATGCGAATACCGATGATTGGCGCAAAATGATCGATGTGAATATCTTTGGGGTTTTATATGCCACTCACGCAGTCCTACCAACGCTTTTAGAACAAAAGTCTGGACATATTGTCAATGTCTCCTCCGTAGCAGGTCGTACTGTCCGCGCAGGAATTGGGCTTTATAACTTAACGAAATGGGGTGTGAATGCCTTTTCTGAAGCCTTGCGTTTAGAACTAACACCGCAAAATATTCGCGTCACGGTTGTGGAACCTGGAATGGTCAATACAGAAATCGATCAGCATATCTCCGATCCCGTTGCCTACGAAAAAAGTCAAGCACTCCGCAAATCAATTACGCCTCTAGAAGCGGAAGATGTTGCCAATGCGATCGCCTATGCCGTCAGTCAACCAGAACGAGTTGATGTGAATGAGATTTTGATTCGTCCGACGACGCAGTATTGGTAATTTGGGAATGGCTTTTGGCTTTTTGGTGATTGGTGATTGGTGATTGGTGATTGGTGATTGGTGATTGGTGATTGGTGATTGGTGATTGGGGTTTGGGTGATTGATGGTGTTGAATAAATTTTTACTTTTTACTTTTTACTTTTTACTTGTCTGCCTTTTCGCGATCGCACCGCCAGTTTTTGCCGCTAATTCTTGTCTTGAAGGGATGGTGTTTATTCATGGTGGCACTTTTCGGATGGGTTCGGATAGCGATCGGTTTCCTGAGGAGAAAGCTGCCGATAATGTCAGCGTAAGCAGTTTTTGTATGGATCAGCATGAAATCACCAATGCTGAATTTGCTAAATTTGTGAAGGCGACTGGTTACAAGACTATTGCCGAGATTCCTTTGTCAAAAGAAGAATTTCCCGATCTACCTGATGAGCAACGCTTAGCAGGTTCTTTAGTCTTTCAACCACCTAAGGAGAATGCTCAGCAAGTACCATTTCTGAGTTGGTGGAGTTGGACAGTGGGTGCAAATTGGCGGCATCCTTTTGGAAAAGATAGTTCTATTAAGGGGAAGGATAATTATCCTGTTGTGCATATTGCCTATAAAGATGCTGAAGCCTATGCAAAGTGGATTGGCAAATCAATTCCCACAGAAGCGCAATGGGAATACGCAGCACGAGGGGGATTAGATGGTACGACTTATGCTTGGGGCGATCAATATTCAGAGAAGAGGGCAAATACTTGGCAGGGGGTTTTTCCATTTTTTAATACTAAAGCTGATGGATATAAAGGTTTAGCGCCTGTTGGTTCGTTCCCTCCTAATGGTTACGGTCTCTATGATATGACTGGTAATGTTTGGGAATGGACTTCTGATTTCTTTGAGTTTGGACACGATCGCATGGCATATCAACATAATCCGATCGCTAGCGATCACCATAAAAGTTTCGATCCGAAAAAGCCTGATGAGTCAGTGTTACACGTCATTAAGGGTGGCTCCTATCTCTGCGCTGCCAATTACTGTAGTCGTTATCGTCCTGCGGCGCGGGAGTCAGAATCTCCTGATACAGGAACTACTCATATTGGGTTTCGATTGGTTCTGGCTACTGAATAATCTTGCGATCGCTGACAGAGCCTTGTAGATAAAAATACTCACTTCAAAAGTCAGAATGTGAGCAAGGTAGAGATAGGCGATCGTGCAATATTTTACAAATCTTGATAGATTTCACGGCGATGTTCTATGCGTCTCAGGTTGACGATTTAGCTGCTGTCGTCAATCTCATACAAAACGCGATAGTCTCCAATTCTCAATCGAAAGCCTTGTCCTCCTTTCATTTGTAATGAGTTGGCTGGTCTAGGTTCTTCTTGTAACTGCACTAGGGCTTTTAAAATCCGTTGTTTGAGTTCTTGTGGTAATGTGTTTAGTTGCTTCTGGACAGCTTTTGGTAAGTTGACTTGATAACTCATGATGCTTGCTATGCTTCAGTTGCAAGGTAATGATCTAGGGTTACAAAATCGCCATTAGTAAGTTCTGGGTCTGTTTCTTCAACTGCTTGTTGATATCCCTTCCAGCAAAGAAACTCATCCATTTCTTCAAGTAACTTTTGGTAAGCGGCTATATCAAGGATAACGGCTATGCGATCGCCTTGAGCGTTGGTAATGTATTGTTCTTGGAGTTGTAGCATAGGTTTAAGTGCCGATGAATTATCTATGAGTTGCTATTATTATAAGCTTTACTCGTTTAGGGGCGATCGCCTTTTGTCATCATCAAGCGCGATCGCTAACAGAGCCTTGTAGATAAAAATAATCGCGGTAAAAGTCTTAAGGGGAGTAAGGTAGAGATGAATTTTACCCATACTATTTGTCGATCAAGCTATAATCGATTCTAAATCAAGCTATTTCAATTTATGGAAGTCAGTTCTGAACGAACACAAGAGTTAATCCAGCATCCTCAAGAAAATCTTTTTGTAGAAATGAAAGCATGGATTGATCCCGATCAACCTGATGGGATTGCAAAAATTATTAAAACCGCTCTTGCTATGCGTAATAACAATGGTGGTTACATGGTGATTGGTTTTGACGACAAAACTTTAGAGCCAATTCTTGATAATGCGCCAAGCAATGTGAGACAAATGTTTAATATTGACAAAATTCAAGGAGCAATATCTAAGTACTCTTCTGAGCTTTTTGAAATCAATATAGATTTCCCACAACGTGATGGTCAAGAGTTTCCAGTAATCGTTATTCCTACTGGTGTTAAAACTCCTGTAGTTGCAAAATCAGATCTTTTCTCTAAAGATAAAGATAAGCAAAGTAAACCGTTAATCCGAGAAGATACCGTCTATATACGATCACTATCTTCCAACAACACTCCAAGCACAACACAGGCAAAATCGAAAGATTGGTCTAGTCTTATGGAAATTTGTTTTGATAATCGTGAAGCAGATATTGGTCGTTTTATAAGAAGACAGCTTAGTGGAATAAGTTCAGATCAAGTACATATTTTAGCTACTGCAATTACTGGAAGTATTAAACCAGAAATATCTAATGATGACTTGCTGAGAGAGTATCTTCAAGAGAGTGAGCAACACTATGAACAGAGATTGAAAAAGCAAAACGTTCATAATTTACCCAACCATGGTGTATCGGAAGTAGGGTTGATTTTGAAGGGTACAGTACCACCTCATAGACCTAATGACGAGTTTCTTAATTTGTTAAGGTCTAGTAATCCCAATTATACTGGTTGGCCTGTATGGTTAGATAGTAGACCGTTAGGTGGAGATTATAGTCCTTATGTAATTGACGGAGGATGGGAAGCATTATTGATAAGTCTTCAATCTGAATGGTTTGATGATATTGAATTTATGAGACTTTCTCCTCAAGGACAGTTTTTCCTGAGTCGTGCACATAGGGATGATATGGGAAGGAGCGACAAGTCACCTCAAGCACTGAAAGAGTTAGATGTTGGTTTCCCAATCAAGCAGACAGCCGAGATAATTGCTGTTGGTATACACTTTGCAAAAGCACTTGGTTGTTTACCAGAAGAAACTTCTCTTGCTTTTGCTTTCAAGTGGACTAAGCTAAATAATCGAAAACTTAGTTGTTGGGCACACAGCGATCTTTGGATGCGTCTTGGAAGTTTGCAAGGTCGTTCTGCTGATCAAGATGAATGTATTACCTTTGTTAATGTACCTCTTGATACACCTATTTCAAACGTGTCAAATTATGTGCAAGACGCTGTACAACCTTTATTTGAAATATTCAATGGTTTTACCTTGGAAAAAGATATCATTGAGGATATGACACGAAGTTTGATAGAACGAAAGCAATAGAAACTATTTTGCGTATATGAGATTTTGTAAAGAGGAACTGAGACATAGAGAAGAAAATTTGAATGACTATCTAGATGGATGACTATTTATCAACAGCAATCCTTAGAAATTCAACTGCAAGTGAATCATTAGTAGAAATTAGCGAAAATTAAATTTAACGTTGTTGAGGAAAATATGGCTGAAACAGTTACTTTACAAATACCAGAAGCATTGTACCAACGCCTAGCGATCGCATCTTCTATGCAGATGTTTTATAGAGGGAACGAGTAAAATTTAAAACTTGTTTTTGTCGATCCTCTGACAACATCTGAAATATCGCTGCAATGCGATCGCCGAGAGGTATCCAGTCCTGAGTTTCATTCTTCCACACCACAATAAACTGATCAACAGTCAAAGCTAAGAGAGCCAAAGTTTCACCATCATTATTGGCAAATTCCACCTCATAGGCGCGATCATCGTACTTCTCAACAATCGTACCGATCTCACCAGCCTTAATATTTACCTCTGGCAAATCAACTAAAAGTTCGATCGCATCAAACAACTCTGGCTTAATCATTTTCGACTCCGAATATATGCAGTCACAAACCTTGCAATATCTTCATTAGGTTTAACAATCCATCCCGTCCGCACAATCTCTTGCTGATCAAATTCTACTCCATCGATCAATATATCAACTTGATATCTCTGCCCATATTCATCACAAACACCTAACTTAGCTTCCGATTCCATTACTTTATCCCGAATTTGAGTTAAGAGTAATTGATAATTTTGCTGTGTAAATCCGAGATACGCTCTAAACATGAGTGCTTTATCTGCTCCTTTTAAACTTTTGGGATTAAGAGCATAGCTAGTTAATTTTTGAGGATCAATCAAAACTTCTGCAACTATTTCTTTTAAGATCATACCTTCTATACATAGCGATCAGCTTCTAATGAATGCTGTTGATGAGAATCGTAAATCTTATCCCAAACACTTTCTAGAAGTTGATTAGCTTTTCTAATCAACTCCAACTTCTCCTTACGGCTTAAATTTTTTTTCCGAGAAGGATTTTTAGCACCAGCAGATTTCTTACTAGTACTACTTGGTTTTTCTTGACTAACTTTTTTAGCTACAGCCATATTAGTACTTAGCCTCAAAATCAACGTTATCTATGATTATAGACTATAAAATAAAGATGAGTTAACCTACCGAGAAAAATATGGCTGAAACAGTTACTTTACAAATACCAGAAGCACTGTACCAACGCCTAGCGATCGCGGCTGGAGCAACACAGCGATCGCTAGAAGACGTAATTTTACAAGCCTTACAAATTGGCAGCCCCCCAACATGGAAAGACGTACCCGAAGAATTTCAAACCGACCTTGCCAGCTTAGACCGACTTGATGACGATTCACTATGGCAAATTGCTCGTAGCCAAAAAACTCAATTAGAAATGGAACGCTACGAATCCCTATTGTCAAAACAACAAGATACAACACTTACTGATTCTGAAAGACTGGAATTAGATAACCTGCGTAAAGATAGCGATCGCTTTATGTTACGCAAATCTCAAGCCGCCGCAATCCTAAAATGGCGTGGTCATAGTGTTCCCAGACTAGCAGGGTAGATTTTGTGTCAGGCTATATTTCCCAAAATCTGCGATCGCAAATAGAATCAATTGACCGTAAGCGTTGCTGTTACTGCCTCACAACTGAAGCAAATAGCGGTATGCCTATGACAATCGATCATATTCAACCAGTTTCAAAAGGAGGACTGAATACAACTGAAAACTTATGTCTTGCCTGTCGAACCTGCAATGAATATAAATCTGACATCACAGAAGCGATCGATCCATTCACAGGCGAACTCGTAGCGTTGTTTAATCCCCGACAACAAAATTGGAAGGAGCATTTTCAATGGAATAATGATGCCTCTCAAGTTGAAGGTTTAACAGCGATCGGGCGTGCAACAGTTATCGCTTTACGGATGAATAATGCCGTCATTGTCGCTACTCGTAAACGTTGGTTTACAATTGGTTGGCATCCACCAGAAAGTTGAAAAAAACTTACCGTATTACATCACCTTACACTGATCGTCTCAAATTTGTGCAGAAACGCAAGTACAATATCCTGCTCAGGAATCCCCCTTTGAATCAAATCTTGAGTAATTCCCCCCTCAATTCCATCATACTCAATTAGTACTTTCCCATCCTTAATACTCACATAAATCAAATTACCCCGCACCCGTCTCTCCCGATCCCAACCAAACTGCATCAGCGCATAGCGACTATTCACATCATCAAATATCGGCTCCAAGTGAATATTGCCATGAGAAGGACGCAACTTAGCATACTCACTAATTACCTGCTTGATTACTGCTTGATAGGATTTGATGGTATCCATTGAGTTATCTCCTTAGTGCTTAGATTTACGATAACAAGTTTTAACGGAATTTCAGAGATCGCTAGTTTACCAATTGGCTCATCAAATATATCGCCATAAGTCGCCTCAGAAATTGCCAGATAGAGATCACGCTCTGGGTCAATCTGGTTAAGCAAGATGCGATACAAAGAATATTGCCCGATCACTTGCTCTAAATCAACAACTTGAGACTGACCTCGAAACTGCTTAATTTCAATCGCAATTTGTTTATTTCCTTGCCGAACTCCAATAAAGCCACTTGCCGCAAGATCCACAAATAAAAAGCGATCGCCATAGGAAATAACATAGGGATCGTCAGTAACTTCCCATCCATCTTTAATAACTGCTTCTTTTACAGCATCATGGATGGAGTCTCTAGCTGGCAAATTATTTACTCCTCAAATTCTTATTTTCTTGAATATATTATAAGAACCCTATTGATATTTTTGGACGATCTCAAATATTTGCAAAAAACATGTCTGAAACTGTTACTTTACAAATACCAGAAGCATTGTACCAACGCTTAGCGATCGCGGCAGGAGCAACAAGAGCGATCTCCTAACAAAAGACAAAAAGTCTCCAGTTCCATGACAAAATTAAAAAGTTTCATTTTATAAGCAATACAGTTTCATGGAAGCACGTCCGCAAGAGGTGATCTTTTACACAACTGAAAACGACGAGCGTCCCTTTGAACTTTGGTTAGAGTCACTACGCGATCGCCAAGCAAGAGCTAGAATTAAAGCACGGCTTGATCGAGTTGAAAATGGAAACTTTGGAGACTATAAACCCGTTGGTTCAGGAGTCATGGAACTCAGGATTGACTATGGACAAGGTTATCGCATATATTTTGCTCAAGCAGGAGAAACCATAGTTCTTTTGCTATGTGGCGGTGACAAAAGCACCCAAAATCAAGATATCATCAAAGCAAAGCATTACTGGGTAGACTTTCAGAGGAGAGAAAATGCCAACCTATAAAAGTTATCATTCTTACCTAATTGAGTCCTTAAAAGATCCTCTAGAAGCTGCCGCTTACCTAGATGCAGTCATAGAAGATGGTGACTTTGAACATATTTTATTGGCTTTGAAAAATGTTGCAGAAGCTCAACAAGATATTACTAACAATTCAAAAAACAATAAGCTGAATTTAGATCTCAACCCCCAACTACTTCTAAACCAACAGCCCAGTGAGTTAATGACTATTGCTAAATTACTAAACCAATTAGGGCTAAAACTCTCGGTAACTGTTCAAGAAAAACAACCTGCTTAATAACATCCAAACATCAAACTTCTATTTCTGCAATCTTGCGTAAAACTTGCCATGCTACCTCTAAGTCACCCCGATTAATCAGAGGAGCCAAAACCTGAGACATTGCATATTGCTTACCCTCTAGCTTTACAAACACAATATCATCACCATTCGTCAACATCGCAAAATTCGGGCGATCTCCATTTGGACTCGGCATCAAATAAGCCAAAGTTTGCGGTAAAGCAGACCAAATCGACAGCATTGTTTTCTTTGACTCCAAAACAATAATCCACAGGCGATCGCGCAATACCAACACATCGATGCGACCTTGTAGAGTTTCTTCACTATCAGCAACATCGATCGCAATCGACTCCTCAGCCTTAATCCGAAAAGGAGGATCGTATAAACCAGCGATCGTGAGTAATGGCGAAACCAGCAAGAGCATCACCGTACTCTCTAGCAAATGTCCACCAGAGCAATGATAAATATAACGCTGCCACAGAATCTCTAGATTGGCGCGATCGCTAGAATTAACCTTTGGTAAATGGTCATACCATTCCGTAAAAAAATCCTTCGATTCACTACGACTCAAGCCAAACTTTTGTTCTGCTTCCGCAATTGTGGTGACAGTATCAGTCACGGCTAGTATTGGCATCATGAATACTTTGAATTCGTGTCTAGATTTAGGATAGCAAGTTTTAATAGGATTTCCGCGATCGCTAGTTTAGCAATGATGTCTTCTCGACGACCGACTTTTGCTAAACCCTCGTGATAACTGTAACTATTGGTCTTTGTTTGAGACAATAATGACAAAAGTTACAAATTCTTTACAGAGAGATTTTTGGAAAAGCTCTCTTAAGTCTATTTTGCAATGGAAAACTAAAAAAGTGATCGCCCAACAAATCAGTTTTTTAACTGCGATCGCCTTAATGTTTTCTAGCATCCTCCCTTTACCTGCCTTAGCGGACTATGGCGACACCTTGCCATTACCGCAACCACCTTTCAAGGGCAAAATTGGCACAACTTATAAGGAATCACAACCCGACTTTCCTAAACCAATTAAAGCACCTGCAAAGGCTCCCAATGTGCTGCTAGTTATCCTTGATGACGTAGGTTTTGGACAAACTAGCACCTTTGGTGGACTAATTGACACTCCCAATTTAGACCGATTAGCTTCGCAGGGATTGCGTTACAACCAGTTCCACACCACAGCGCTCTGCTCCCCCACTAGAGCCGCTTTACTGACAGGACGCAATCACCATTCTGTAAGTACAGGCGTAGTCACCGAAATCGCCACGGGCTACCCCGGATATACCGCCATTCTCCCTCGCAGCGCGGCAACGATCGCCGAAGTATTACGCAGCAATGGCTATAATACCGCCGCCTTTGGTAAATGGCATAATACACCTGCCAATGAAACTAGCGCTGTCGGTCCCTTTGATCGCTGGCCGACTCATTTAGGATTTGATTACTTCTATGGATTCTTAGGCGGTGAAGCCGATCAATGGAATACATCGGTGGTTGAGAATACTAAGTATGTGGAAAAATCTCGCGATCGCGTTGATTATCACATCACTAATGATTTGACTGACCATGCGATTAACTGGATTCGCACCCAGCAATCGATCGCTCCTGATAAACCTTTCTTCACTTACTTTGCCACAGGTGCAACCCATGCGCCCCACCATGCCCCCAAGGAATGGATTGATAAATATAAGGGCAAGTTCGATCAAGGTTGGGATAAAGTTCGTGAAGAAGTTTTTGCGCGGCAGATTGCCAATGGCATTATTCCTCCTGACACGAAACTCACACCTCGTCCTGCGGAAATTCCTGCTTGGGATTCTCTATCGCCAACGGAGCAGAAAATCTATGCTCGTCAAGCGGAAGTATTTGCAGGTTTCCTTAGCCATACCGATGCTCAGGTTGGGCGCGTGATTGATGCGATCGCGCAGTTAGGTGAATTGGACAATACTCTAGTCTTTTTCATCGCTGGCGATAATGGCGCGAGTGCCGAAGGCGGTTTGACAGGTGAATTAAACCAAATTAAAACCTTTAATGGTGTGAAGGAAACCACCGAAGAGTTTTTAGCGGCTCTCGATGATTTGGGCAGTCCTAAAACCTTCAATCACTACCATGCTGCTTGGGCTTGGGCGGGTGATAGCCCCTTTCAATGGACTAAGCAAATTGCTTCGCACTTTGGTGGTACTCGGAATGGCTTAGTTGTTGCTTGGGGCGATCGCATTAAGGATAAGGGTGGTATTCGTAGTCAATTCCATCATGTAATTGATATTGCACCGACAATTATCGAAGCGGCAGGTATTGAGACTCCTGAAGTGGTCAATGGCGCGAAACAACAGCCCATCGAAGGAACCAGTCTGGTTTATTCCTTTGATGATCCTGCGGTTCCCTCTCACCACAAAACTCAATATTTTGAAATGCTGGGCAATCGTGCCATTTATGATAACGGTTGGGTTGCGGCGGCGCGTCATGGACGTTTACCTTGGGAACTTATTTCTAAAACCAGTTTCGATGAAGATAAATGGGAACTCTACAATGTTGCTAATGACTTCAGTGAATCCAAGGATCTAGCCAAAGAGAATCCTGCGAAGTTAGCAGAACTCCAAAGCCTCTTCCAAAAGGAAGCGAAGAAGCATAAGGTGTTTCCTCTCGACGATCGCCTCTATCAACGCTTTGAAGTGGAACATCGTCCTAATATCAATGATGGACGCGATAGCTTTACCTACTACACCGCCGTAGTCGGTATTCCTGAAACCAGCGCTCCGAATATTAAAAATCGTTCCTTTAGCATCACTGCCGATGTGGATACGGCAAAAGCTGGTGCTGAGGGTGTGTTAGCCACCCAAGGCGGAAGATTTGCAGGTTGGAGTTTGTTCTTGAAGGATAATAAACCTACTTTTGTGTATAACTATCTCAATAGCGATCGCACGACGATTCAAGCCTCTCAACCGATCGCGATCGGCAAGTCCAAGATCCGCTTTGATTTCACTGCCGATGGTGGTGCGATCGGTGCTGGTGGCACGGGCAAGATCTTTATCAATGACAAGCAGGTTGCGGAAGGTCGGATTGAGAAAACCGTAGCGGCTCGTTTTGGCATTGATGATACCTTTGATATTGGTCAAGATACGGGTACGCCTGTAGTGGATAGCTATCAAGTTCCCTTTAAGTTCACGGGCAATTTAGAGCAGCTTAAAGTCGATTTGTTGTAACCCCAAAACACCAAATTAGGGAATGAGCTTTGCTCATTCCCTAAATCATATTTATTACTATGACTAATCTAATCGAATACGAATCTGCTAGTGACGAAGTACGCGCAGTTTATGACGATATTCGCACCACTCGCCAAACCGAATATATCAACAATTTCTGGAAAGCTCTTGCCAATCATCCCCCCACTCTCCGTCGCACATGGGAAACCCTCAAGGAGGTCATGGGTGGTGAAGGTGAGATTGATCCCCTGACAAGGGAATTGATTTACATCGCTGTTAGCGTTACAAATGGCTGTGAATACTGTATCGCCTCCCACACTTCCGCCGCCCGTGCTAAAGGCTTAACCGAAAAAGTTCGAGGTGAGTTACTAGCGATCGTCGCGGCTGCAAATTCCACTAATCGCCTTGCTAATGGCTATCAAGTTCCCGTCGATGAGCAGTTTAAAATCTAATGGCAGCAATTTTATTCGATCTCGACGGAACCCTGACCGATCCGAAGATTGGGATTACAACCTGCATTCAATATGCGATCGCCCAACTTGGCAGCCAACCGCCAACCACCGATGAATTGCTGTGGTGTATTGGTCCACCATTGACCGTAAGTTTTGCAAAACTGCTAGAAACTGAGGATCAGATTTTGATTAATCGTGCCATTTCTTTATATCGCGATCGCTTCTCAACCGTCGGCTTATTTGAAAATGAGCTTTATCCCGAAATCCCTGAGGCTATTGCCTCTATTCGTGCAGAAGGCTATCAAACCTATGTAGCAACCTCTAAACCCCATGTATATGCGAAACGGATTGTCGAACATTTTGAGTTGTCTGCGCTCTTTGATGGCATCTATGGCAGTGAATTAGATGGTACACGCAGCATTAAATGTGAATTGATTCGTCATATTTTGCTGACGGAAAATCTTGATGCTAAAGCAACCGTGATGATCGGCGATCGCTCCCATGATGTGATTGGCGCAAAGCAAAATCAAGTTTTTGCGATCGGAATCACCTATGGCTATGGCTCTATAGAAGAGTTAAACAATCATGGTGCTGATGCTATTGCTCATTCCCCCCAAGAAATTCTGCCATTGATTCCCCTCAAATCATCAATCCCCTAATTCTCTATGAACGAATTATTATCTCGTCTCAATCCTAATCTGATCCAACAGCTAGACTTCTACTTCCACAAAATCGACTTTATCTTCCTTAATCGATTGTCATTTTTGCTATTTATTCTAGCGATGTTGCTAGCTACAGGATTAAGTCTCACCGTTCCCCAGATTATCGAACCTCTTCGCAATTGGCGGTTAGTCATTCGATCTCTGATCGCAAACCTTGTAATTGTACCGATTTTAGTTCTAGGACTACTGCACTTTGTACCCGTAAGTGAACCGATTAAGATTGGCTTTACAATCCTTGCGGTTGCGGCTGGTCCCCCTGTGTTACCGAAGTTAGCGCAAATGGTAAATGGGAACCTTGCCTTTGCCGCAGGATTGATGATGGTATTAATGCTTGCCTCCGCAATCTTTATGCCAATTGTCTTACCCCTAGTTTTAGATGGTGTACAGATTAGCCCTTGGCAAGTTGCGAAGCCCCTATTTGTGTCCCTATTACCTCCCTTAGCAATCGGGTTATTGATTAGATCTCGCTTTGAGGCGATCGCCACTAGTATCGTTCCATTCCTACGTCGAGTTACTAACTTTGCGCTCATATTGGGTTTAGCTTCATCACTTTCATTGCAATTCAATAGTCTGATTGTCCTAGCCAAAAGCGGTATTGTTTTAGCGATCGCTATTTTTATCATCGTCGCCTTTGCCGTAGGATATCTGCTCGGTGGACCTAATCTCGACACAAGGTTAACCCTTGGTGTAGGCACGGCTCAGCGCAATATTGCAGGAGCATTAATCGTTGCGGGTACAAACTTTGAAGATCCTGCGATTATCAGTGTGATTGTAGTAACGAGTTTATCTCTATTTGTAGTGATTCGCTTAATTGCTAGACAATCGTTTGTGAAACAAATTGAGAAATACGCTTGGGTTGAATAGTTTGCATTTCTGCGAGTATCCTTGATGCAGCCCCAACGTCATGTTTAAGGCTGTGACAACGAGTATCCATCCAAGCTTTTTGAGCCTGTTCATCGTGTGGATAAATCGCCTTAGCTGCTTTGTCTAAGTACTGGGTGGCATGATAAAAGTCCAATGT
>JADBWH010000054.1 GCA_020404105.1 Pseudanabaena sp. M53BS1SP1A06MG
AATGTCAATAATAAATGAAAACAATTAGTATAGTTACTCCTTGTTATAACGAAGAAAATAATATTGATGATATTTATTCATGTGTAAAACAGCTTTTTACGCAACTAGAAAATTATAACTATGAACATCTATTTATAGATAATGCATCTACCGATCGCACGGTTGAAATTTTAAAAGAAATTGCGACAAAAGATGCAAATGTAAAAATCATTATTAATTGTAGAAATTTTGGGACTGTGCGTTCGATATATTATGCTCTTCTGCAAACTTCTGGTGACGCTGTAGTTTACCTAGCTGCGGATTTGCAAGAACCAACTCAATTGATCCCTGAATTTATCAAAAAATGGGAAGAGGGTTATAAGGTTGTTAAGGGAATTAAAACTTCCAGCAAAGAAAACTTTTTGATGTACTCGTTAAGAAGTATTTATTATTATTTAATGAGTAAAATCTCTGACACTGAAGTTACTAGTCATTTTACGGGATTTGGTCTTTACGATAAAAAGGTTATCGAAGTCCTGAGAGAAATTAATGATCCCTATCCCTACTTTCGTGGTCTGCTAGAAGAGCTTGGCTTTTCTAATATCAAAATTCCTTACCAACAACAGCAACGCAAAAAAGGGAAAAGTAGTTACAATCTTTATCGTTACTTCGATGAGGCTATGCTTGGTGTTACCAGTCACTCTCGCATACCATTAAGATTAGCAACGATTATCGGGATGATCATGTCCTTTATTAGTTTGGTAGTTGCCATTGGTTATATCATCGCCAAGCTTCTTTTTTGGCAAGCATTCCCCCTAGGTACAGCAACTGTTTCAGTTGGTTTGTTTTTACTTGCTTCTATTCAACTTTTTTTTATCGGTATTATTGGGGAATATATTGGATTGATCCATATGAGAATGCTCAAACGTCCGTTGGTGCTAGAAAGAGAGCGTATTAATTTTGAGGTTGTTACTAAGTCAGGAGATGAATAATGGAATGTCCATTATGTGAAAGTAAGAAATTTAAGCAATGTGGCACGATCGCTAATGGTGATTTTAAGTATCGTTGTGAAATTTGTAATAATATTTTTACTGCTTCCAATAGTCAGTCTTCATCTTCACTGGATATTAATTTTATAAAATCTTCTAGCAATCGTTTATTTAAGCGTAAACTTATCCTTTTTAAGTATCAATTTTCTAATTTGATCTCTAGATTTTATAGGCTAGTTGATGAACAAGATTTAACCGACAAACCAAATCAAATACTAAAAGAATCATCCGAGAAGGTTAATCGCGATCGCCTTGTTATTTCTGTAACTAACACAATATTTTCGGCAATAAGAAATAAATTTTTATACGGGTTTATCCTAGTTGGCATCTGTGCAGCGATCGCCTTTGGTGTGTCTTATTCCGTCAGTGGCAATTTTGAAGAAAGATATTTTTCGATGTTTTATGCCCAAGCGAATGCCTTTTTACAGGGCAGAATTGATGTAGGCGGTGATTGGACGCATGACATGATCCAGTTTGACGGCAAAATATTTTTAGGAATAGCGCCATTAAATGGATTCTTGATGGTTCCATTTGTCTATTTATTTAAAGAAAAATTTACCGAAACTTGGTTTTCCTTTATTCTCTACACTTTGCTGCTTATTGTGCAGTTTATCTATGTAGAAAAGTTTGCAGCGCATCGAAATATTTGGCAACGTGGGCTGCTGTTTATTTTTTTGGCGTTAGGGACGATGATTCTACCCTGTGCGATTATTTCCACATCTTGGTTTAATGCTGTACTTGGTAGCTGTCTGTTTCATGCATTGGCTTGGTTAATTTTGTACTACGCCACAAATCTTAAACATGATGTTCTGGCGATCGCCTTATTAGCGATCGCGGCGGCAGGTCGATATCACTTGGCAATATTATTACCAGTTTTCATCGCTAAGGCTTGGCTCAGTCGTCATCCTAAAAATTACAAAGCTTTATTGGCTTTATGTATTCCTGCTGTGATGTACATCGCCTTTGTGGCATGGTGGAACTGGGTGCGTTTCGGCTATCCCTTTTCCGTTGGGTACGATCGCATTACGGGAGCGTCCTTTTTTGAACCTAGCATCCAAAAGTATGGGATGCATAGTCTAGCCTATGTTCTTCCCAATATTTATCATGGCATCATTGGCATTCCCAGACTGATCAGCCAATTTCCTTTTTTCCAAGTTGATGATTTAGGAAGTGGAACTCTGGCGGTTAGCCCTTTATTTATTTATATTTTTACGGATAAGAGTTGGGGCAATAATTTAGGGCGTAATTTGGCTTGGTTATGTATAGGAATAATTGCGATACCTATATTTAGTTATGTGTCAACGGGTTGGCGGCAGTTTGGCTATCGCTATTTTTTAGATTATTTCCCTTATGTTTCTTTTTTACTGCTCAAAACCAAATTTAATGTTCTGCGTCCACTTCCCCTATTCTGTATTGCTATTTCCATCTGGTTTAACATCTTTGGTCCAATTATGTTTTTAAAGCCAGAAAAATTTGGGATGTAACGGACTCAACATCTAGCTTATGCTCCTGCATTAGATACTGATAGCTTCCACAAAATTTTGAGAATCTGTCTTGAATGCCAATTCTATAAACTCTAGTCGGAGCATATTCGGCTGTAATTTCTGCGATCGCCGATCCTAGTCCTCCATAGATCGAATGTTCTTCTAAAGTTACAATTATTTGATGAGATTGAGCGATCGCTACAACTTGCTCAATATTTAAGGGCTTAATCGAAGGCGCACTCCAAACAGCAATATTATTAAACTTTTCACTAATCTTCTCACTAACTTTTTCACTAACCTCTATGGCTGTGGATACCATTGATCCAGTTGCAATAAAACATATTTGATTATTTCCCTGTTTTATGGGACATAGTTCTCCAAACTGAAAACTTGGCTGTGCAGCATGAATTGTTGGTAAATCTGATTTACCAATGCGTAGATAAACGGGCTGAGGCGATCGCAAAGCTAATTCCATACATGCAGTCATTTCGTAGTGATCGGCGGGTGACAGGATCGTTATATTGGGAATCGCTCGTAACGCCGCAATATCTTCTGTACTTTGGTGACTAGAACCAAGATTGCTGTAAACCACCCCTGCGCCATCACCGATCAATATTACTGGTAACTGCTCATAGCAAATATCTAGCTTAATTTGCTCCAGTACACGCATCGGCACAAATGAACTTAGCCCATAGACAATAGGTCGAAAACTACCCTTCGCTAAACCTGCGGCGACTCCCACCATATTCTGTTCCGCAACTCCAGCGTTTATATATTGGTCGGGACAGACTTGACGAAATTCATCAAATAGGGCGTAGCCATGATCTCCTGTTAGTAAAAGGATGCGGGGATCGGCTTGGGCGGCGGTCACTAAAGCCCGCGAAAAAGCATTTCTCATAATGGTTACTCTGAAGCTTGAAGTTCAGCGATCGCCGATTTGTAAGTTTCATCAGTGAGGCGAGTATAGTGCCATCGATTATCATTTTCCATGAATGATATGCCCTTACCCTTGACTGTATGAGCAACGATCGCCCTAGGCAATGGGGAATTTAGCACCATTAGTTCATGAACTGTACGATCTATGGCTAGTTCATCATGACCATCAACTTCTCTAGTTTCAAACCCAAAGGCGCGAAACTTATCAGCAATATTACCAAGGCGCATCACTTCATTAGTTGTTCCCATAGCTTGATAGCCATTGTTATCGACAATCACCAGTAAATTGGATAATTCAAAATGAGCTGCGAAGAGTAAAGCTTCCCAGATAGACCCTTCGTTAATTTCGCCATCACCCGTGATCGCGAAGCAACGTTGATCAGTTTGATGGCGCTTGGCAGCTAGAGCTAAACCCACACCTACGGATAAACCATGACCGAGCGAGCCAGAACTAACTTCCAATCCCCTTGCATGGCAGTCTGATAAGCCTTTCAATCCCGTACCATCATGAAAATAATTTTGAATATCGCGATCAGTTAGCCAACCTAGCTCATGCATACAAGCATATTGCGCCATTACGCCATGCCCCTTACTCAAAATCAAATAATCTCGCAATGCATCTTCAGGATTATTGTTAGCAAAATTGAGATGCGATCGATAAAGCACAGCTAGAATTTCAACTATAGAAAAAGCACAACCAATATGTACCGTCGAGCCAGCATAAGCCATGTTGAGTATAGTTTGCCGTAGCTTTTTCGCATCAAACCTAGCATCAAACATAATTTAAAAAACTGCAAATTGTTCTTGTAAAGCCATCTTCAATGGATGTTGTTGGTCTCCATCCTAAATTTCCAACTTTAGTAATATCTGGACAATTTCTGGAAACATTACTTCTGAGATATTCTCGATCATTAGCAACCATATTCTTAATCACCTTTAAATTCTTATCAGGAAATAGATTAATGAGTCTATTTGCTAAATCAAAAACACTAATTTCACATTGATCGTTACCAATATTATAAGCTTGTCCATTTTCACCTTTAAGCAATACTGTAAAAAAGCCAATTGTCGCATCCGCAATATAACAAAATGCTCTAGTTGCTGTGCCATCACTATTGATCTGAATATCTCGATCATTAATTATATCAGCCACAAAATCTGCATAGACCCTGCCATCATCTAAACTCATCCCAAATCCGTAGGTGTGAAATGGTCGGACAATTTTGGTTGGTAATCCATATTGATGAAACCAAGAAACACACATTGTTTCTGCCATTCTTTTGCTTTCGGCGTAGCATGAACGTAGATTTGTGGGATCTAAATATCCATATTGATCTTCTTTAGTTGGTATCTGAGAATCATCAACTTGACCATATATTTCACCACTGCTAAAAAATAAAAAACCTTTTAGTTGATGCTCATGTGCTAAAGTCAACAAATTATGAGTTCCTAATAGATTCGCGTTAAGTGTGCCAACTGGATCTTTTGTATAATATTTAGGACTAGCCTGACTCGCTGCATGAATAATATAATCAATCGTCTCAATATAATCTATGGGATTACATACATCTTGTACTAAAATTTTAAAATCAATCCTATCTTGATATTTAGAAAATCTATTTAAGGCTTTATTTCTATTTCTCACAAGTCCAATAACTTGGATATTTAGATTTTTGATACTATTTAAATATAATAGTGATTCCACAATATAAGCTGGCAAAAAACCATTTGCACCTGATATTAAAACCGTTGAATTTTTAAGATTTTCCCAAGGCAAATCAGTAGAAATAATTCTTATCAAATCTTCTTGAATAATATTTTTTTCATTATTTTTCTCGTTATTTATAATATTTCTATTCATTGCCTAAATTCTCAATAAAATCATGAACAACTGAGGATATATAGTTAAGCATTTCCACAGTTAAACTGGGAAATAATCCTAACCAAAAGGAATTTTGCATGACGCGATCGCTATTACACAAATTTCCAACAACTCTGTAGGATAAATCTTGATATGCAGGTTGTTTAGTTAAATTTCCCCCAAATAATAGTCGCGTTCCTATTTTCTTTTTCTCTAAATATTGAACTAAATCATTGCGTGTAAATGGAGCATTATCTTTAACTGAAATTAAAAAACCAAACCAACTAGGCTCAGAATTGAATGTTGCTTCAGGTAATATCAAAAAGTCTTGCAAATCCTCTAGTTTTTGCTTCAGAAAATCAAAATTTTCTCGGCGCTTAGTAATAAAACTAGGTAACTTATCTAATTGAGCTAAACCAATAGCCGCCTGCATATCGGTCATTTTGAGATTAAACCCAAGATGAGAATAGGTATATTTATGATCATAGCCAAAGGGTAAATCTCCCAATTGCCACTCAAAACGCTTGTTACAAGTATTATCAACTCCAGTCGCACACCAGCAATCTCTCCCCCAGTCGCGAAAAGATTCAACAATTTTTTTGAGTTTTGTGTCATTGGTCAAAACTGCGCCGCCTTCCCCCATAGTCATGTGATGGGCTGGATAAAAACTTACTGTCGATAAATGTCCAAAAGTTCCAGTTCTCTTTCCATTATAGAGAGAGCCTACCGCATCACAATTGTCTTCAACTAACCAGAGATCGTGTTTTTGGGCAAAGGCAATTACTGCATCAATATCAAAGGGATTACCCAAAGTATGGGCGAGCATAATTGCACGGGTTTTGGATGAAAGAGCCGCTTCTAATTGTGATATGTCGATTTCATA
>JADBWH010000055.1 GCA_020404105.1 Pseudanabaena sp. M53BS1SP1A06MG
CACCGCTATTTCTATGCCTTCTAGTGTTTTCAATTGCTCGGCATCTTTTGCTTCTGCCTTCCGATACAAGATTTCCGCTATCTCTCTGGTGCAGGCTTCAAGTCTTTCTTTTTCTTCTGGTGGCATTTGCTTGGACTGGTTATCTTTTTTCTATTTTACCTCTCATTTCTCTTAAGTATTTATACTCAGCACCTAATTGAGATGCTCTCGATGCTATACCACTAGGACTTAAGCCAACAACCAAGAATTCAATTTCTTGGTTGTTGGCTTAAGTCAGATGAAGTAGACTAAAGAACTTTTATGATCAACCCATTTCAACGGGTTTAAGCTTTTAGCCCGTAATTTATTACAGAGCTATTGAGTAAGTCCTAACCACAAGAAATCAGTTCTTTATTTTACTCTGTATTTCTAGTTGCTATTGCAATTAGGATGCAGAGTGTTATATCAGATTTTAGTTAGTTCAAAACCGTATAAATGTTATATAGAGATAAGCCGCTATAATGCACTCAAAAATGCATTACGAACAAATTCTATGGATCCCCAGTTTCGATCGCGTCGTCAAGGTTTTCGGCACTTATGGAAAAATCTCTGGCACAGAATTTTGCCTAGCCAAATGTCCAAGCAATTCTGGCAACGTCTGATCGCTTGGTTGATCACAGGATTATGTCTATTTTTGTGTTTATTTACTCTTGCCGCCTGTGAGCCAGTCCCCACGACTGAACAAATCAGTGGTAACAGTGCAGGGAATCGTGACTATCTCAAAATGGTTCTAAAACGGGGCAAACTAAATTGTGGAGTTAGTGGCGAATTACCTGGATTTAGCTTTGTTAATAAAGAAGGCAAATATTCGGGGCTAGATGTTGATATTTGTCGGGCGATCGCTGCCGCCTTATTTGACAATCCCGATGCAGTGCAATTCCGAAATCTCAATGCGAAGGAACGCTTCACCGCTTTGCAGTCGGGGGAGGTAGATGTGCTGAGTCGCAACACTACATGGACTTTGAGCCGTGATACGAGTTCGCGATTATCATTTATGCCCGTAGTTTTTTATGATGGACAGGGGCTAATGGTTCGCAAAGATAGCAATATTAAGGAGATCGGCGATCTTAAAGATGCTGATATTTGCGCCCAAACAGGGACAACTACTGAGCAGAACCTTGCTGACCAAATGCGTAAGCGCAATATTCCCTATAAGCCTGTTGTATATGAAGAGGTCAACGCCACCTTTAATGCTTACCAATCAGGACGTTGCAAGGCAATTACTGCCGATCGCTCTGCTTTAGTAGTGCGCCGTACTCGCCTAGCTGATCCAGAGAATCATGTAGTTTTAGATTTTGTTATTTCTAAGGAACCGCTTGCGCCAGCCGTTAGCGATGGTGACTCGAAATGGTCAGATATTGTGAAATGGATTATTTTTGCAGCGATCGAGGCTGAGGATTTAGACATTTCTTCAACTAATTTAGCCACTCAATTACAAAACAAAAATGCGGAAGTACGCCGATTTTTAGGTGTGGATGGCAGCCTTGGCAAGGATATGGGTATTAATAATGACTTTACGTTAAAAATGATCAAGCATGTAGGTAATTATGCCGAAATCTATGATCGCAATCTCGGTAAAGATAGTGCTTTTAAACTACCGCGAGGACAAAATGAACTCTGGCGAAATGGAGGTTTAATATACTCTCCACCATTTCGTTAATTAATTTAGTTTCTCTCCTTATAGGGAGAGAAACTAATAACTACCACCCAAAAACCGAAGTGATCGCTGGTTGAGAAGTAGCACTTGCTACAACCTCAACTTTATCTTCACTAATTAGCTCTTCGGTACAGAAAGTCGCTTGACTAAATCCGCCGAAGCGTTGCACCGTGCTAGCCCTTACCCTTACATTTGGTGCAGGGAACCAGAAACGCTCATAGGAACTCATCGATGGATAATCAGTAATGAGTACTAGTGCTTCTTCGTCATCAATTTCGTAACGACCAATTACAGGCATTACTTCCGCATAGCCCACTTCTCTTAATAGCTTGCCTTTACGACCTGTTTCGTCATCTGGTACAAGGGCAAATACGGTTTCCCCTGAGTGGGTTTCACCATCGTCTTTATCCCAAGCCATCGTGCCATCCCATTTCACATAGGCTCCACCGATCGCATTAGTGGGTTCAATTTCGTGCATTTGGCAAATTTCGATGACCTTGGGATCGTCGGCATTGAGGGGATTAACCAAAATTTCGGAACCACCTCTCTCTGCCCGACGGAAGGCAAGGTGATGGGTCGTACGTTGGGATCGCCATTTGCCTGCGCTCTTTTGAAAAAATTCTAATGCGTTCATGTTACTAAATCAAAAATAAATCAAAAGTCAAAAATCTAATTATTCCTATGGTATAGCAATGCAAGCTTTGCTTAGGACATAAAGCCCAAAAGATGAGTTGCGGCGCTTCGCGCCGCAACTCATCTTTTAGGTTTTGAAGTGTTATAAAGAGTTCCAACGTTCGGCAGCTGAGGCGATCGCTTTATCGCTAGGCTTTTGCTTGAGCATTGCCAATTGCAATTCCTCATAGATAATCTTCCGCAATTTCTCAATATCCTTAGCAGGGGGAATCAAGACTTCAGATTGCGACAGTTGCGAGGCACTAATCAATCTGGCGCGATCAAGTAATGACGAATCTTTAGCAGATTCTGTAAAATAGCGATCGCTCACACTCTTAATCGTTGATGGCAAAGAATTTTCAATTTTGGAAAAGCTAAGCTGATTTTCTGCATTAGTTAAATAGAGCGCAAACTTGACCGCAAGGGCTTTATTTGTTGATGTTGTTGGTACAGCAACATTCATCACTGCCGCACTCTTTTTGCCAGTTGAACCCGTAATTTGTGCGCCCACATCAGTAACTTTGGCGACCTCTGGCGCATTCAGAGCTACTGTTTTTAAAAATTGCGGTCCCGTCAATAAAATTGCTAATTCTCCAGATTGATAAAGCTCGATCGCTTTGCGGTGACTTTCCGTTAAGATTTCACGGGGAATCAATTGCTTCTCAAATAGATTGACCCAATAGTCAAAGGCAGTTTTACCCGCCGCATCATTAAAGGCTGCTTTACCATTAGCATCGAGCAACTTCATACCCATTTGCACCATTGCTTCGAGAACCTGTCCACCATCCATCGTCAAGAGGAAGGCATATTTACCAGTTTTCGTCTTAATCTGTTCCGAAACCTTAGTCAGTTCCTCAAAAGTTTTAGGAGGTTTTGCAGGATCTAAACCTGCCTTCTCAAAAATAGAACGATTGTAAATAGTGATATCCGTTGCCACATACCAAGGTAAGCCAAAGGTAGCAGTATCCAATTGATTTGCTTTCCAGATATTTGGAAAATAGCTAGATTTATCAGCTTCAGAAATGTTTGCTGCCATATCGACTAACGCCTTTTTCTCCGCTAGTTTAGATGCAAACTGAGGATTGAGATTCACCACATCAGGAGCCGTTTTAGCCGCAACAGAACTCAAAATCTTAGTTTCCATTTCTCCCCAAGGCACATCCACCCATTCCACTTCCGCCATAGGGTTCTCTTTAACAAAGGCAGCAATTAAGTCCGTCATATACTTATCAAATTGTGGCTTTAATTGCATTGTCCAAAAGACAATTTTACTTTTGCCTGAAGAGCTTGGGGATTGATTGGTTTGTACTCCGCAGGCTCCGAGTAAAAATAGCGTCGAGAATCCAATAAATTTACGACGATTAAGGCGAAGATTGAGATTTTGCATGGGAATTGGGTGTTGATCAATAATTTAAGCTGATTGTATGGTAAGCGATCGCTTTAGATATAGAGTTACATTATTATCTTTAGGCGGCACATCGCTAAAGGCTTCAAAATATTCCTGAGCCACTTTAGGGAAATGGGGAAAATGGAAATCAGCATCACCATCAGCGATATATGCCCAAAAGTAACGAAGGTCAGGAGTCATTTTCTCAGCTACTTCTAAAGGCAAATTGAGGGGTGGATGCGTCAGTAGGCGCAATACAAAGGGATGGGAATGATTGCCCATCCATTCCCGAGAGAAATGCAAGAAATCAGTATGCTCAGGAATTGATTTCACTCGAAAGGATTCTACTTCTAAGCGATCGCCTAAATCATCGGAAATATAACTGAGAACACGGTAGGGGTGGGGGTAGCTCACAAGGGAGCCAGTAGTAATGTCATAAAGATCATAGCGATCGCTATAGGCAATATCTTGTACATGCAGATGTCCTGTGAAAACCATCTTCACATTTGCCCGATGCAAAATCTCGCATAGTTGTTGCGTATTACCCAGCATATAACGCTTTCCGAGAGCATTGCGAGACTGGTCATGCATATGTTCCAGCACATTATGATGGATCGTCACCAAGTTCAATCCGTAATCCTTGCGATCAAGAACATTCTGCAACCACTCTAACTGCTCCTGATCAATCCAGCCAATCTGCTGACCTTCCTCATTAAAGCGATTAGAATTCAATCCAATTAACCGTACATTAGGTAATACTTCGCATTCATAATAGAGTTTGTTGGGTTCGCTGATTCCTTTTGTAAATCCAAATTGCGTATAGTGCAGCGTAAATTGATCAAAGGTCTCGACCCTTGGTAAATCATGATTTCCTGCGATGACATAGACTGGATAGGGAAGTTTTGCAAGTCGCTCAGCTAGCCATTGGTGGTTTTCAGGTTCACCATGCTGGGTGAGATCCCCTGGTAATAGTAAAAAATCTAAGTCTAGGGTTGCCAGATGAGACAGCACCTCTTCAAAGGCGGGAATGCTGTACTCAACAAGATGAAATCGCGCAGGATGTTGCCAAATAGTGTGGGGCAATGCAATATGCAAATCCGAAGCGATCGCAAATTTAAACTTAAGTGCCACCTAGATCCAAACCATAAATAATTACTTTTTGATTATAGGCTATAGCCAGTATAGTGCGATCAGTTTCCTGAAATCGTCTATATAGCGGTTTTCATTTTGCCTACGGCAAAATAAAAACTCAAAACTCTTAATGGGACTGATTTTTTGTTTTCAAATGAGTACACACTCATTTGAAAACCGCTATATCTTGTCTGGGTAGGAGCTAATCCAATAGCGATCGCTTGAGAGTAACAGCAAACGTACTGCCTTTGCCCACTTGACTGATCACATGGATACTACCTTCCATTTTTTGGACTAACTCATTGGCGATCGCTAGTCCTAATCCCGTACCTGCAATCTCACCTTCTGCTTGTCTACCACGAAAATTACGTTCAAATAAATGGGGCAAATCTGCATCAGGAATGCCCACACCAGTATCTTGGACATAGATATAAACTGTGTCAGGCTTTACATCTGCACCTAGTAACACATAGCCGCCTTTGGGAGTGTATTTAAGGGCATTCTCGGCAAGGTTGCCGATCGCTTCTCTGAGGGCAGACTCGTTACCTAAAACCTTGGGTAAATGGGAAGGGATATTTGATAGAAATTGAATATTCCGTTCTTGGGCGATCGCGCTGGCGAAGTTGGTAATCCCGTCCAAAATTTCACTCAAGTCAATAGCACTAAGTTCTATTATTGCTGCAGGCAAGAAGACTTTTTCGTGTTCCGCTTCCGATAATAAGAGCGGAGTAGGACGATCAATTTCACTTAGCAAATCTTGAATATGCTGAGTTTCACGCAAAATTCCCTTGACAAACTTTTGATTGGGATCATCAGTCACAATCCGCCGTGATAATAGCTGACCAAAGGTACGAATTGCAGTTAGAGGATTACGGAGTTGATGCAAGAGTGAAGACAAAAAATTACTTTGCTGTTCGTAGTTGCGTTGTTGATTGGCGACTAACCATTGGTTGCGTCGATCCAAAGCACAGGCGATCGCTAAGGTATTCGCAATTTGTTGAATTTGCGATTGTTCATAGTCCAACCAGTCGCGATCTTCCCGTCCCGTCATCAAAAAACCTAAAATTGTCTCCTCATAGATTAAGGGCAAAATAAAGCGACGTTGTCTGACTAAACCACCAGCCCCCATAGATAAAGTTGGCAAAGCCTCAGTCGCAAAAGACTCGGGTAAAGCGATCGCCCCCTCTTCAGGGAAAACGGCAACTTCTATCAAGTGGGGTGGCATCCCATCCGCAGCATTTTCCGTAATATACATAGCACTAGCTACTGCCCCCAAACTTTGGGTCAGTAATATAATTTGCGATCGCGCTAAGGCTATGAGATCAGGACTCGCGACAAGCATGGGAAAGTAAATATTATGTAAATCTCAGTATAACTCTCCAATGAGTTGATCAATACAATGGATAAATAAGGACATAAAATTCTAGAAAAATTTGCTACAAAACTATTACGACTCTTTATTCGACATATTCGGCTTGTAACTTTACAAAAAATTAATCGTAATCACCTTTAGTAACTATGCTGAATATCAATTTCATCCTTAACTACATTGTACCGAGTCTTTTTACAAGCACTTTATGGAGTGCATTTCTGTCTGTTTTATTTAGTGTACTGATAGTATTAGCTCTTCTTATAACAAAACCTGAAGATGACGATACCTTTGTATATGCTTTGATCGGCTGTTTTTTTGGGATAGAAATTGTCTGCATGATTCCGATGTTTGCTATTCCTGGAATAATACAGGGACTTGGTAAAGGCTCAGGATATGCGATTTTACCAGTAATGTTTCTAGGAATAATTCTTGCCCCAGTAGGTGCAATTTTAGGCTCAACTGTTGCCCCGAAACTTAAGTTTTTACGCAATAAAACATTAGCAAAAGTACTATTGCTGTTGTTTATCACCTACATAGTAATGGCAATTTGTATATACACTAATTTTTCACTAAACTGTGCCAAAGCCTCCAGTATGTGGTATTGCCAAGAAGTTGGGTTTTAAGAACTGCGATCGCGATGAACGTTTGTGGGGTGCGCTTCAGTTAAACTAAAGGAAGTTATTTTATAAAAATAAGTATATATGCGGTTAAGTGAAGTTACCCACCCTAACCAGTTACATGGTTTGACGATCTCGCAATTGGAATCTATAGCCAAGGAAATTCGGCAAAAGCATTTAGAAACGATCGCGGCTACAGGCGGACACCTTGGTCCGGGGCTAGGCGTAGTCGAACTAACCCTCGCTCTATACCAAACCCTTGATTTGGATCGCGACAAGGTGGTGTGGGATGTGGGGCATCAAGCCTATCCCCATAAATTGATCACAGGACGCTATAAAAATTTTCATACTTTGCGTCAAAAGGACGGGATTGCAGGTTATCTCAATCGTCGTGAAAGTGAATTTGATCACTTCGGGGCAGGGCACGCATCGACCAGTATTTCGGCAGCTCTCGGTATGGCGATCGCCCGTGATTTGCAAGGCGATAATTACAAAACTGTGGCGATCATCGGTGATGGCTCCTTGACAGGTGGCATGGCGTTAGAAGCAATCAACCATGCAGGACATCTTCCCAAAACGAATTTATTAGTTGTCCTCAATGACAATGAAATGTCAATTTCTCCCAACGTGGGCGCAATTCCCAAGTATTTGAATAAAATGCGCCTCAGCCCACCGATGAAATTCATCACCAACAATCTTGAGGGACAGATCCGCAATATCCCCTTTGTTGGCGAACAAATCAGCCCTGAGATTGAGCGGATCAAAGACAATCTAAAGATTGTGACGATGGTACAAAACAAAGTTGGAGCCGTCTTTGAAGAACTTGGTTTTACATATATTGGTCCTGTTGATGGTCACAACATTAAAGAAATGATCGATACTTTCAAAATGGCTCATACGCTCACGGGTCCCGTTATGGTTCACGTTAGCACCACTAAGGGCAAAGGTTACAGCTATGCTGAAGCCGATCGCGTTGGCTACCATGCTCAAAACTCCTTTGACCTCGCCACAGGTAAAGCTAAGCCTTCTAGTTCTAGTAAACCCAAACCTCCTAGCTACTCCAAGGTTTTTGCTGATACCCTGATCAAACTCGCTGAGCATGACAAGCGCATCGTAGCAATTACCGCCGCCATGTCCACAGGTACAGGTTTAGACAAATTCCAAGCCGTCTTACCCAATCAATTTGTAGATGTTGGTATTGCAGAGCAGCACGCAGTCACCCTCGCTGCAGGTATGGCTTGTGAAGGAATGCGTCCTGTTGCTGCGATTTATTCTACCTTCCTGCAACGCGCCTACGATCAGATCGTTCATGATGTCTGTATCCAGAATTTGCCCGTCTTCTTCTGTTTAGATCGTGCAGGTATTGTTGGAGCCGATGGACCTACTCACCAAGGGATGTATGACATTTCCTATCTGCGATGTATTCCGAATATAGTGCTGATGGCTCCTAAGGATGAAGCAGAAATGCAAAGTATGATCGTCACGGGCTTGACCCACAATGGCGCAAGTGCAATGCGTTACCCTCGTGGTAACGGTGTGGGCGTACCATTGCAAGATGAAGATATCGAGCCATTACCAATTGGCAAAGCGGAAGTTTTGCGCGAAGGTAAGGATATCCTGTTACTTGCCTATGGTTCTATGGTTTATCCTTCGCTACAGGTTGCGGAACTTCTCAATGAGCATGGTGTAAGCGCTACCGTCGTTAATGCTCGCTTTGCCAAGCCCCTCGATACCGAGTTAATTTTGCCCCTTGCCCAAAAAATTGGTAAAGTGGCCACCCTTGAGGAAGGCTGCTTGATGGGTGGATTTGGTAGCGCGGTTTTAGAAGCTCTGAATGATGCTAATGTGTTAGCCCCAGTTTACCGCATTGGTGTTCCTGACATTCTTGTGGAACATGCTTCTCCAGAGCAGTCCTTTAATTCTCTTAGTATGTCTAGCGGTCAGATTTGCGATCGCATTCTCAACCAATTTGCCTTTAATAAACAAACTGCGGCAAGTGCTAGTTAGGTCTGTAAATTTTTCTAACGTCAGTTCGAGTTAAGCTGGCAAATTTTAAAAGCTCAAAAGTAAAAGCCTTGCTAAGCAAGGCTTTTACTTTTGAGCTTTGAGAGAGGGTTTGCTACGCAAACCCTCTCTCAAAGACTGTTCCAAATTATTCCGAACTCGCGTTAAGTTAAAGAACCTCCCCGAAACACCTATTGAGCCAAAAAAATTACTTTGCAGAACTACCTAACTTTTAGGTCTGACAATACCAAAGACTGAGGTATAGCCATGCAAAAAGGTTGTACCACCAACAGGTCCAATTTCTCCTGAACAGAAAAAGCCACTAAAGGCAATTAAGCCAATATGCTTTTGTAATAACTCTGAGTCAAAATTGGGCTTGCCATAGAGACGCTCACCACGTCCCATGCAGGAAAACATCAGGGCTGCCGTAGGGGTTACATTAGGAGCCTTTAGGTTTAACTGATTCATGTAATTGATTAGAGCTTCCTCTAGATCTTCAGCCGATGCCTTACCATCCCGTAAATGTAACTGAATTCTTTGTCCAGGACGCATCCGATCGCCAACAGCGATCGCTCCAGAGCGTGGATCGACACCAATTATATTGCGAATTAAGAAATCGCCTTGTGATGGATTTAATTTAAACTCATTCATTACCACCCCAATAAATAGGGAATGTTGCGCGAGTTCGCGATCGCTTTGGCTCAAATCGCCAACCGTATCTTGTAATAAAGCTAAAGGCGGCTTACCTTCCAATCCCAAAATCAAATTGCGCTCACATTCAGAAACCTGCATGATCTTGCCGATAGGACGACAACCCTGAGCAACTACAGGATCAATAGTTACATCTCCCCATAACGCTACACCAAGCAAACCTGTGCGATAAAGCTTGTATTTATTTGCTTCATGAAAGCAAAACAGGGCATTCGCTCCCATGCCGCCGCTACTAGCTAATCCACCAACTTTCACAGCATTAGGATAGGCAAAGTCTAATCCCTGAATCAAGTCGTTAATCGGAAATGAAAATGGATCGCCCACTAATACAAAACTAGGATCGAGGGAGGGACTAACATCCGTCAATTTTTCCCATCGATCAGGGGAGCTATCAAGATCTGGTAGCTCATTATCATCGAGATGAAATACTTTTGCTTCAGTATTTGGTAAATGACCGACTAAAAGAGCGATCGCAGGCTTATCTTCAAACTCACGACCATTGCCGATGATCCCACTACCAGAGCAACCAACTAACTTTTTGATTGGTAGTTTTTCGGCAAGTAAAGGTAATAAGCGAGGATAATCACTGGAAAAAGCCGTGGATATAAATAAAAAACCTAAATCAAGAGATTGCTCACCTAGTGTAGCCAGCACTTGCTGAGACAAATCTTGTACCGCAGCTTCTAACGATATTTTTGTCGAAAGACTAGTAATCCACTTCATACACCTAGCCCCACATCAATTTCATTTCCAGTCATTTCCTTATAAAATGCTTATAAACCTGCTTATAAAAGGTTAAATTAAACCATTTATATCTAGCTTAGTATCTAAGCTTACATCGCAGTGAGATCTTTCCGACATTTCCTCAATTCGATATATAGATTTACTGATTCATAAAGTACGGTTCAAGTTCCTCGCTTTTGTCGGGTAATCACAATTCTGTGACTTGCTTACTGGAAAAATACTACAAAAAAGTGGATCTTGACGAATTTTGTCAGAATCGACTTTCTGGTAATGTTAATGTGGCGTTTGGTAAACCAAGATTTGGTGAGACGCTGAAACCACAGTAAAATAATTTCGATAACTGCCCTAAAGGCAAGTTATGAAGTTTAAGTTATATATAGTTTACAAACTTTACAAATCCATTTACAGATACATTTATTACAGCTTAATCAACGGAGAAAACTATATGCCACAGGATGCAATCACTAGCCTGATCAGTACATACGATGCCACTGGTAAATATTTTGATCGTGATGCCTTGGATACCCTCAAATCCTACTTTGCTACAGGTAGCGCTCGTCTGGCGGCTTCGGCGGCAATCACTGCTAATGCTGCATCGCTTGTTCGTAAGGCTGGCTCACAATTATTTGAAGAAGTTCCTGATCTGATCCGTCCTGGTGGTAATGCCTACACTACCCGTCGATTTGCGGCTTGTTTGCGTGATTTGGACTATTATCTGCGTTATGCATCCTATGCGCTAGTTGCAGGGAACAATGATGTCCTCGACGAAAGAGTATTACAAGGTTTGCGTGATACCTATAGTTCTCTGGGTGTAGCCATTGGTCCAACTGTACGTGGCATCCAAATTTTGAAGGAGCTAGTTTTTGATCTGGTAGGTGATGATTCCGAATGGCTCGGTGAACCTTTTGAATATATGGCTAGTGAATTGGCAGAAAAAAATCTATAGTGATCGCTAGATTAAAAAAGGGGTGTGCTTAGCATGCCCCTTTTTTGATTTATTTAATCTTCAAAATGATTTAAGATTGTTAATAATCGCATAAGTTCGATTTTGTCTAGGAGAGATTTTATATATGGCTTTAGTACCAATGCGCCTGCTGCTCGATCATGCGGCTGAAAATGGATATGGTATCCCTGCATTTAACGTCAACAACATGGAGCAGATTCAAGCGATCATGCAGGCTGCGAATGAAACCAACAGCCCTGTAATCCTACAAGCTTCTCGTGGTGCGCGTAATTACGCGGGTGAAAATTTCCTACGTCACTTAATTTTGGCTGCTACCGAAACTTATCCTCATCTCCCTATCGTGATGCACCAAGATCATGGTAATGCACCTTCGACTTGCTACTCAGCAATTCAAAACGGCTTTACCAGTGTCATGATGGATGGCTCTTTGGAAGCTGATGCTAAGACTCCTGCAAGCTATGAGTACAACGTAGCTGTTACTTCGGAAGTGGTCAAAGTTGCCCATGCATTTGGCGCAAGCGTCGAAGGTGAATTAGGTTGCTTAGGTTCTCTCGAAACTGGTAAGGGCGAAGCTGAAGATGGACATGGTTTTGAAGGTGCTTTAGATCATTCCCAGCTTTTAACTGATCCTGATGAAGCTGCTGACTTCGTTGAACGTACTCAAGTTGACGCTTTGGCTGTAGCGATCGGTACTAGCCACGGTGCTTATAAGTTTACTCGCAAGCCTACTGGCGAAATCTTGGCTATTAGCCGCATTGAAGAAATTCATAACCGTCTACCTAATACTCACCTTGTCATGCATGGTTCTTCTTCAGTTCCTGAAGATTTACTTGCCATGATCAATGAGTATGGTGGTGCAATTCCTGAAACCTATGGTGTACCTGTTGAAGAAATTCAAAAGGGCATCAAGAGTGGTGTACGCAAGGTTAATATTGACACCGATTGTCGTCTTGCGATCACTGCTGCAGTGCGTGAAGCGATGTCGAAGAATCCTAAGGAGTTTGATCCTCGTCACTTCTTGAAGCCATCGATCAAGTACATGCAAAAAGTATGTGCTGATCGCTATGTTCAGTTTGAAGCTGCTGGTCAAGCTAGCAAGATCAAGCAAGTTAGCATTTATGACTTCGTTCCTAAGTATGCTACTGGCGAATTGAAGCAAGTTAGCCGTCAAGCTGTTAAGGCTTAGTCATTACATAAATATAGATTTACTGAGCAAAGCTTGAGTCAGTCTAATTGCTAGAAGAATCAAGGGGCGCATTGCGCTCCTTGATTTTTTGTTATTAATCTGTTGATGAAGTAGTGATCGCTTTTACCTTTACTCTCTTTTATGCAAAACCTTGCAGCAAATTTAAAAATTACAATTCATCCAGTAGATGAAAAATTGCTTGCTTTAGCGATCATGATCGCTACCAAAGCCCATGATGGTCAATTTGATAAAGCAGGTAAGCCCTATATTTTGCATCCTTTAGCGGTGATGGCGCAGATGGACACACTCGAAAGTAAGATTGTGGCGGTTCTACACGATGCGATCGAGGATTCTGATCTGAAGATTACAGACTTGGTACAACAAGGATTTCCTGACTTTATCATTAAAGCGATCGCTGCAATTACTAAGTTAGTTGGGGAGCCTTATGAAGATTATATTTTGCGGGTAAAGTCTAATCCGATCGCCTATAAAGTCAAGATTGCGGATGTAACTCACAATATGGATCTCAGTCGGATTGCCAATCCCACAGAAAAGGATTTTCAGCGTTTAGAGAAATATCAAAATGTTCTCCAAGAGTTACAACAAGAGTGAAACTAATGAGTCTAGAAACTTCGGAAAAACAGGTAATCTCGAAACGGAGAGTAACCGATCATGGTGAGGTTTTTACCAACCAGCGTGAGGTGAAAGCGATGCTGGAGTTGGTAAAGCATGAAACAGAACGCATTGAGTCGAAATTTTTAGAACCTGCCTGTGGAACGGGGAATTTTTTGGCGGAGGTTTTAGAGCGTAAGCTGCAAGTTGTAAAGATGCGTTATGGCAAGGTGCAGCTAGAGTATGAACGGAATGCAGTTTTGGCGATTTCTTCGATCTATGGAATTGATATTTTAGAGGACAATGTTCAGGAATGTCGCGATCGCCTATTCAATATATTTGATCAGGAATATACGAGACTTTTTGCAGATCTGGCGAATGATCAATGTCGGGAGGTAGTGCGCTATATCTTGAGCCGTAATACCATTCATGGCGATGCGTTGACTTTAAAAACGGCGGATGATTGTCCTGAGCCGATCATTTTTTCGGAATGGTCGCCTGTGAATGGCAGCATGATTAAGCGGCTCGATTTTAGTTTTAAGGAGTTGTTGCATCATGAGAGCATGATGGATTTGCCTTTGTTTGCGGATACAGGTGAGGATGTGTTTATCCCGACTCCGATTGAGGATTTTCCTGTGGTGCATTTTTTGAGGGCTGGGGATGATGCTAAAAAATACTAATTACAATTCTGACGTTTTAACTTGCTTGGCAAACTTGAGCAATTATGGGGTGTTTACGACTCCGAGCTAGGTGAATCAGATTTTGGATTTGTTGCCTGTGGAGTTGTGGTCAAATCCTGATGCAAAATTTCTTGATCCTGTGTGCAAGTCGGGGGTATTTATACGGGAGATTGCGAAGCAGTTGATTGAGGGTTTGGAGCCTATGTTCCCAGAGTTACAGGAACGGGCTAATCATATTTATCAATGTCTAGAAGCTAGAGATGGAGGCGCTCCTCTAAGAGGATAGCAAATCGATTGAGCGCAGGTTTCCAGTCACGAATAGAGCCTCGTTCACTTCTTGGAGATATTCCGCAAGGCTAAGTAAACTAGTTTGAAAGCAGCCTCATCGGAAGGAAAAATCTGTTGAGATTTAATCACTTTCCGCAAACTGCTATTCATCGACTCAATCGC
>JADBWH010000056.1 GCA_020404105.1 Pseudanabaena sp. M53BS1SP1A06MG
CCATCGTCCTGTGGGTAAAGAAACTGGTCATACTGCCTACATTGAGAGACTTAACTGCACTCTGAGACAGAGAGTCGGACGGTTAGTAAGAAAGACCCTTTCGTTTTCTAAAAACTTAGAAAATCATATCGGTGCTATTTTCTTCTTTGCTCGCCATTACAACTCGTCCTTACCTCTTTAACACTACCTTACGTGTTATTTAGGACTGCTATAGGTAGGGAGCACGTGGCTAAGTGAATTTTTTGCCAGTGAGCCAATAGGTTAGCATTTGACCTTTCCCCTTAACTTCAATAGTGCCACGCTCGACTAAATCAAAATTATGTTTGAGAAGTTGATAGGTTTCCGCTGTAACTTGAATTTTACCAACTTCACTATGGGATTCCATGCGACTCGCCACATTTACCGTATCACCCCAAAGATCATAAATAAACTTTTGGGTTCCAATCACACCAGCAATTACTGCTCCCGTATGAATACCAATGCGGATTTGTAGTGGTCTACCTGTCGAGATACGGAGTTCATTGACTTTCTCAACCATATCCAATGCCATCGCCGCGATCGCCTCCGCATGATTTGTTCTGGCAATTGGAATACCCCCAGCTACCATATAAGCATCACCAATAGTTTTGATTTTCTCTAAGCCATAGATTTCGCAGAGAGTATCAAAATTAGAAAAAATTAGATTTAGCAGATCAACTAAATCCTGAGGAGAGAGTTCTGAAGACATTCTGGTAAAACTGACCAGATCAGCAAAGAGAACTGTCACAGACTCGAAACTATCAGCGATGACCCCATGCGCTTGTTTTAGACGATCAGCGATTGCTTTTGGTAGGATATTTAGTAACAATCGCTCTGATTTCTCTTGCTCCACAAACAGGGCTTCTTCGGCAAGTTTACGCTGTGTAATGTCATCTAGTACCCCCAAAATACCTATAGTCTTACCATCTGCATCAATAATGGGTAATTTACTAACATCTAACCAAATCGATTGCCCTTGCTTATCAGGATTAATTTTGCGCTGAATTAGATGCATTTCAGGCATATTTGATTCCATAATTTGCCGATCATGCTTACGGAAGTTATCGGCTATTTCGGGATTACTAATCAGATCATAATCAGTCTTCCCAATTACACTTTCAGGTGAATCAAGCTGAGCATACATCGCCCAGTTTTTATTACAGCCTCGAAAAACTAAATTGACATCCTTCCAGAAAATCTGTTGAGGAATACTATCGATAATTAATCGTAAATAAGCTTCCTGTTCTTTGAGTGCATGCTCTGCTTTAATTCGCGCCGTAATATCCTGAAAACTCCAGACGCGACCGATTATCTGATCTGCAAGCTTCTGTGGGCGCGAATAACGCTCTAAGATTCTGCCATCGATTAATTCCAGCAAATCATAGCTTTCCATTTCAGAATTACAGTAGAAATTATGCGATCGCTGCATAAATTTCTGAGGATCAACCATTTGTTCAGCAAGAAATTCTAATCGCAGGGAATAATCAGTAATGGATAGGATCTCTAGAGATAAAGAAAACATATCCACAAACTGTTGATTGTAGGTAGTGACACGCCCAACATGATCTACAACCAAAATGCCATCGGCGACTGATTCAAAGGTTGCTCTTTGTAAGCTTACAAATTCTGCTAAATCCGCAGTACGCTCCGCAACTCTCTCTTCTAGCTCTTCTTTGCTTCTTGCAAGCATCATGAATGAAGTTTGCAACTGTTGTGCCATCTGATTAAAAGATTCTGCTAAAACCGACAACTCACGAATATTTGCCGTTTCAATGGGATGGTAGGGCTGTCCACTTGCAAGGTTGGCAGAGGCAGATAGGGTAGCAAGTAAATGAGATGCTTCGATGAGCCTCTCCACAGGTTTAGCAATCCATTTGGATGTGTAAAAGCCCGTCAGAATAGCAAAAACTAACGCTAGGGCACATAAAACAATAGTGTTACGAGTGTTGATATTAATTTGATCACGGAAGTCTTGCTCTGATACAGCTACGATTAATAACCAGTCTAATCCTTGAGCATTCCTTAACTTTGTAACCTGCACATATTGTGTAGCTCCTTCCCATTCTATTTGAATCTGTTGATGATGAGGAATATCAGCTAGATTGGTATATCTTTTTTGCAGATTTTGAAAAGCTAAACGTAGTAAAGGATTTTGACTTTGGAGAGCATGAATCCGCTTTTGTCCTTGCGATGTATTTATAAATGGATTCTCTGAAGTTGAAGTAGCAACTATTTCGCCTGACTGCTCTAGAATAAAAGCCTGTCCTGTTTTAGAGATCTGTAACTGTCGAAGAAATTCGCCAATTTGAGAAAGTGTTAAGTCGATCGCTAAGACTCCACGTAAGTTTCCTGATTCACCATAGATTGGCACAGAAGCCGTAATCCCTAAAATAGGACTTGCCACAAACAGATAAATAGGACTCCAAACTGCTTGCTTTGCTCTAATCGCTCCTTGATACCAAGGGCGATCGCGAGGATCATAAATATCCGATTGAATTTGATTGAGAACTTTACCATTGGCATCTAAACGATAGACAACTTTTTGTCCTACATCTTTTTGCCCTAAAGATGGGGTCAACAAAAGTGATCGGTGTAAGACTAAATCATTTTCGCCTCTGCGTTCAACCCCAATAAATTGACCTTGAGGATTAGCAGCATAGAAAAAATGTAAATTTCGTGATTGTCTCATCTGCTGCCAAAATAAGTTATCTAACTTATCTAGGTCTTCTAAAGCCAAATTACCGCTCCTTGCATTTACACCATAGGATTGGAGAATTTCTAAAGGTGTATCAAAATATCCGCGTACATGAGTTTCAATGTTATTGCTGACTTCCTGCCCAATTAGAGGTGCTAGATCCTGTGTTGCCTCACGGCTACTCTGTACTGATAGCCATCCTGTGATCCCCACCGCCGCGATCACCTGTGTCACAAGTGGAACAATCAGCAATATCTTCAGAGAAAGCTGATGGCGATCGCGTCGAGGTTTGGCATCATGATGTAACGGAGCAGACATACAAAAGCTGCACTAGAAAATCTTTATATTGCCTATAATAAGTTGATCTTCGCCTAAATTTACGAGTCTGCGACTATTTGCTCAATAAACATTTTCTAGATATGATGGCATACACAATTTATTTTCCCGCTATAGATTCTTTTGAAAGTTTTACTGCTTAGTACTTGTGATATTCGGGGAGGGGCTGCACGCGCAGCTTATAGATTGCATCAAGGGTTGCGATCGCTTTCTATAGATTCCAGAATGTTTGTACAGGAAAAGTCTAGCGATGATTGGACGGTGATCGCACCTCAGAGCCGCATCCAGATGGGAATTGCCAAAACCAGAGCCACAATAGATTCTTTGCCTTTACGTTTTTATCGTCAGTTTGATAACTACGGGGCTTTTTTCCCACAATGGCTACCTGATAATCTACCGAATAAAATTCAAAGTATTCATCCCGATATTCTCAATCTACATTGGATTTCAGGTGGCTTTGTCCAGATAGAAACCCTCAAAAAATTTAAGGAACCTATTGTACTCACACTGCATGATATGTGGGCTTTAACGGGAGGTTGTCACTACAGCCAAGATTGCGATCGATACACCATTAGCTGTGGTAATTGTCCGCAATTACATAGTCATCGCGATGATGATATTTCACGTTGGGTCTGGAACCGTAAGGCTAAAGCTTGGAAAGATCTTGATTTCGCAATTGTGACACCTAGTCAATGGTTAGCAAATGTGGCAAAGACAAGTTCACTTGTAGGCGATCACCCTATTCATGTAATTCCGAATGGGATAGATCTAGAGATCTATAGACCGATAGATCCGAAACTTGCTAGATACTTATTCAAACTGCCACAGGATAAGCATCTGATTCTTTTTGGGGCAATGCGTGCGACTAGTGATCCTCGTAAGGGATGGCAATTTTTGCAACCAACTTTACAACTGCTCAAACAAACAGATTGGCATGACCGTATAGAATTAGTCATATTTGGAGCTTCGCAACCAGAGCAAGCCGTAGATTTTGGATTTCCCTGCCACTACTTGGGACAACTCCATGATCAGCTATCTCTATCAGTGATGTATGCCGCAGTTGATCTATTATTAGTCCCTTCCACTCAAGATAATTTACCTAACACTGTTATGGAATCTATTAGTTGTGGAACACCCTGTGTGGCTTTTAAGATTGGCGGTATTCCTGAGATGATTCAACATCAACAGCAGGGATATTTAGGAGATCCTTTTGATTGTCAAGATCTGGCAAATGGAATTGATTGGGTCTTGAATGATCCTCATCGGTATCAAAATTTGCGACTTGCTGCTAGGGCTAAAGCCGAACAAGAGTTTAACCAATCACTTCAAGCATCACGTTACCAAAAATTATTCCAGCAGATTTTGCGTTTACCCACCTAAAGTTTGTATGTTTCCTCCAGCTTTTACGCTTCCTAAAGTTGCGGCGGTTATTCCGACTCGTAACCGTAAGGATAAGTTATTTCGCTTTTTAGAGAAGTTCTCATGCCAGACTTATCCTTATCTTCAGACGATTATTGTGGACTCGAATTCCACGGATGGCACAAGGGAAGAACTGGTTCAACGTTTTCCAAAGGTGACACTGATCTGTGTAAGCGATCGCGAATATTGGACTGGTGCGACAAATGCTGGAGTTAAAACCGCCTTGAGGGATGGCTGTGAATATATTCTGACAATTAATGATGATTCGGTAGTTGAGCAAAATCATGTCGAGAGAATGCTAGAAATTGCTCAAAGGCATCAGGCGTTAATTTTAGGCAACTGTATTAACTATCTTAATAATCCTAATTTGATCTGGTCTCTAGGTACTTCTAATCAATGGGGAACTGCTAATTTTCTGAGTTTAAATTATCATGATACTGATCTCGAAGCGTTGTCTAGAGATGTGAGAAATTCAGAAATCATCCAAGTAGATGCTTTGGCAGGTAATGGTGTTTTAATCTCGCGGCAGGTATTTACGCAAATCGGCTTATACAATGAGAAATTTTTGCCTCATTATCATGCTGACTCAGAAATGACGATGCGTGCTCATAGTCGAGGAATCAAGGTATTTGTCAGTCCAGCAATTATTCTATTGAATGACTTTCATGCTGATCAAAAGAAATTGAATTTGAAGAAACCAAAGGGACTTCTTTATGCACTTTTTCATAAAAAGTCTCATTTGTTTATACTGCCTCTAATGTACTTTTTTATCATTTATTGTCCTAATTCTCAAAAATTAACGACTTTATGGATATTAATCCAAAAATTTTTGATGTTAAGGGCAAAAACATAAGTTGATACATTCGGTATTGGTCAGTTAATCAGGGATAGGTGCTGAAACGCCCATTTCATGACGGTAAAAATGACGCAAACTCGTCGATCATGCTTTAACTAACCAATGCAGAAACAAGGCTAGACTGGTAAACGCTATATTGCAGCCCTAGATCATTTGTATATTTTGGGGTCTGTGGAAGCGCATCCTGAATGGGTATGCTTCCACAACTGATGTAGGATTGCTATAAGTGGCTATAGCGATAACTATCAAATTAGGGCAAAATAACAAAATGTGGTGCGACGGACTAAGGACGAACTCTTCTAAAAAAATGAGTTTTTGATGCTCAAATTTTAATGTTCAACTAAAAGGGAAACCTTACTACTTTTTTTATTTCTGCTTTTGCCAAATCACTCAATTCCTCATGGCAGAAACAAGCTATAAGCACTGTGTAACTATGATCAAAACCGCAATTACGAAGATCACACTAGTAGGGTTTTTCCCGCTAATGTGTAGCCTCGCTCCTGCTCTTGACACGATCGCCTTAGCCCAAAAGTTGCCAGAATCAACGAGTCGGGTTGCACCACTGATGGCTCAGGGTGATACCAATACACCGATTAAATTAGTAGAACAGGCTAATTCTTTCAGGGAACAAAATCAACTGGATCGGGCCATAGCTTTGTATCGTCAGGCGATCGCAGCAAGTCCCGAATTTGTACCTGCTTACTATGGCTTAGGGGTAACTTTACGCCAAAAAGGAGATATTCAAGGCGCGATCGATGCTCATCGCCAAGCAATTACGATTGATAAAAACTATACACCTGCCTACTATGGACTAGGTATTGCGCTGTATCAGAAAGGGGATGCGAATGGCGCGATCGAAGCCTATAGCCAATTTATTCAACTCAGTAAAGTGGGTACTAATCTGGCTCCTGTGTATTACAATTTGGGGCTTGCCTATGAGCGACGCAATAATATCGAGGGGGCGATCGCTGCTTTTCGCAAAGCCATTGAATTTGATCCGAAATATGCCCTTGCCTATAATGGCTTAGGTACGGTGCTGCGACGGCAAGGCAATCGCCAAGAAGCGATCACAGCCTATCGTCGGGCGATCGAGCTTGCTCCCCAATATGCTGTTGCTCATTTTGCGCTGGGAATTTCCCTATATGAAGAAAGGGACTACATTGGCTCAATTGAGTCTTATAAACGGGTAATTGTGATCGATCCAAATTTTCCGAATGTTCATTACAATCTTGGACTAACATATAACCAATTAGGTGATCAGCAAAATGCAACCTTGACTTTTCGCAAAGCGATCAAGCAAGATCCACGTAATGCCGACATTTATGCTGCTTTAGGTAGTGCGCTTTTACGTCAGGATAATGTTCCCGAGGCTACCGAAGCCTTTCGACGCAGTACAGAACTTAATCCCAAAGTAGCCAGTAGTTTTAATGGTTTAGGTTTAGCCCTGCGTCGCCAAGGAGATTTCGAGGGTGCGATCGCAGCCTATGAGAAATCGATCACCATTAATCCTAGCTATGCGGCAGCGTATAATAATCTCGGTCGTGTTCTCTCCGATCAAAATCGTAATGCTGATGCAATTAAAGCATTTCGTCGTGCGATCACCATAGATCCCAAAAATGCAGTTGCCTATAGTAATTTGGGGAATCTCTTGCGTGCTCAGGGGGATAGTGATGAAGCGATCAATGCTTTCCAAAAAACTATTGAGATTGGCAAAGAGGATCTCTGGGTAGACTACACCAGTTTAGGGCTTGCCTATGCTGATCGCGGTAGACTTGGCGATGCCCAAAATGCCTATTTCAAAGCGCTATCTCTCAACCCTAAGTTTGCAAAAGCACATTTTGGCTTAGGAGCCTTATATACGCTTAAAGGTGAGGTGAGTAACGCCATTCGCTCTTATCAAGAAGCACTTAAGCTCTACGAAGAAAATCGTGATGCTGAGTGGATTAAACGCACAAGACAAGCAATCCAAGCATTACAAGGAATTACATAAAAAAGAGACTGTGCTTTGCACAGTCTCTTTTTAGATTTAGTGTCACTTAACTCGCTAAACTAACTTAAATGTCGTTTATGGAGTTGTGAATCTAAGCATGGGATTTTTAGAAGGTCAGGTGGCGATCATCACAGGTGCATCTAGAGGAATTGGACGGGCGATCGCTGTCGCACTTGCAGGTGAAGGTGCAAAGGTGATTGTGAACTATGCCAGCTCGGTCAGTGCCGCCGAAGAAGTAGTTACCGAAATCAAAAGTAAAGGCGGTGAGGCGATCGCAATCCATGCAGATGTATCCCACGAAACGCAGGTGGATAGCTTGGTCAAATCAGCGATCGATACTTGGGGACGTGTTGATGTATTGGTCAATAATGCAGGGATTACCCGCGATACACTGCTGCTACGCATGAAGCTAGAGGATTGGCAGTCGGTAATTGACCTCAACCTAACAGGCGTATTCCTTGTGACCCGAGCTGTTTCCAAAATCATGCTCAAGCAAAAGTCAGGGCGGATTATCAATATTGCTTCCGTTGCAGGACAAATGGGCAACCCTGGTCAGGGTAATTACAGTGCCGCGAAAGCTGGCGTAATCGGCTTTACTAAAACTGTTGCTAAGGAAATGGCAAGTCGTGGTGTGACAGTCAATGCCGTTGCCCCTGGATTTATTGCGACGGATATGACCGCAGATTTAAAGAACACTGAAGAAATTCTCAAATTTATTCCCCTCGGTCGCTATGGTCAGCCTGAGGAAATTGCAGGGATGGTGAGATTTCTTGCGGCTGATCCTGCGGCAGCTTACATCACTGGTCAAGTTTTTAATGTCGATGGTGGCATGGTCATGGCTTAGATTAGAGAAGGGTGCAAAAGCACCCTTCTCTAAATTTATGGAATTTAAGAGGGATCTTATGCGTCGTATCTTCAAAGCTTTGTTAATTGGCATGTTAGGGATGTTGTGTATGGTAATTAGTCCATATCTGGCGATCGCAGACCCTACTAACACCACTGCCCAACAAACCTCTGTTGATTTTACGAAGCAACAGGTGATTGCTGTTAATGTCAGTCTCAGTAATGCCGCTAACGAATTAAAATTTACTCCTGATCGCTTTACCTTCACCTCTGGTAAGCGTTACAAACTCATATTGAGTAATCCTAGCGGCATGAAACATTATTTCACTAGTAAAGATTTTGCTGATGCGGTCTGGACGCAAAATGTCGTGGTTGGCAATGTGGAAATTAAGGGCAATATCCGTGAATTAGAACTCAAGCCCAATGCCACTGCGGAATGGACTTTTGTGCCAATTAAATCAGGAACCTATGAACTGCATTGTGCGATCGCTGGTCATACCGAAGCGGGAATGCTTGGCAGTATCACGATTCAACCCAGTGCTTAATATCAATTAAGCATTGATATCTAAGATTCGACCATCCAAAATGGCGTAATCAATATTAATCTCAATTTTTTCTGTATATCCTTTATAAGTAATAATGCTTATATTCTCTGTGATGTGTAAATGGATCACATGCCCATGCGTTCGATAATTGCAATTTTTCTTAGTTTATCTTTGTTCTTTCATCCCGCAGCGATCGCACCAGTACAGGCGCAACTGAATATTACCGAAGCAGAATCTCATCAACTGGATGAACTCGTTAAAAAAGCCTTTGCAGCCACGGATGCAGGTGAATTTCCCAAGGCTGAATGGTATTGGACAGATTTAATTAAGCTCTATCCCAATAATGCCGCAGGTTGGAGCAATCGCGGTAATGCCAGAATGAGCCAAAATCGCCCTCAGGAAGCTCTCGAAGATTACAACAAATCCGTAGAGCTTGCACCAAATTTCCCTGATCCTTACCTCAATCGTGGAGCCGCGTTAGAAAGTTTGGGCAAATGGGAGGAAGCGATCGCCGATTATGATCGTGTGTTAGAAATCGACCCCCAAGACGCGGCTGCCTATAACAACCGTGGTAACGCTAAGGCTGGGCTAGGTAAATGGCAAGAGGCGATCGCTGATTATCAAACCGCGATGCAAGTAAATCCGAGATTTAGCACTGCCTTTGGCAATCAAGCGATCGCTTTATATGAGGTTGGCGTTCAAACTGGTGATACCGATACGGCAATCAAGGCTATGAAAAATATCTTACGCAAATATCCTAACTTCACCGATGTAAGGGCAGCTTTGATGGCGGCTCTCTGGGCTGACAAGAAACAGGGTGAAGCAGAAAGTAATTGGGTATCGGTCGAAAATCTTGATCCCCGCTACCGAGACATAAATTGGGTCAAAAATATTCGTCGCTGGCCCCCGTCGCTAGTTGTTGCCCTCGAAAAATTTCTCACTTTAAAATAAAAAAAGCGGCTCCTAGAGCCGCTTTTTTTATTTATTAGTTTCAGGATTGGCTACGGGAATCGAAAACTTAACTTCACGACGTTGTTGATTCTTAAAGTTAGACACAGCATCATCTAGTGCTTCACCTTGGCTTGCCCGAAACTGCTCAGGGGATTTACCGCCAGCAAGATTAATACTATTCATTAATTGCAATAAGTTGAGATTACTACCGCCAATATTCATCGAACCCTTTTCTTGCTGCTGTGCTTCGCGTAGGGTTTGCTCAGACAATGTGGGAGCGGTATTGACTTGAGCGATCGCGCCAGCCACAGTAAATATAGTTGTCGAGACTAAACTAGTCGCAACTACAGAAATGGTCTTGCCAAGCATAGTTTTAGCTCCTTGATAACATCTATTTACTAGTCTATATCAAATTTTTGAGTAGCGTAGCAAGTAACACTGAGCTACTCAAAGCCTCAATAGGCCGTAGCTCTAGTTCCAATTAGATTGAATAGTCTAACGAGAATGACTTTGAGCCTTTCGGTTCAATATAAACATTTTGCTGTGGCTGTAAATTTAACTCATTAAACCGATCACGGGTTAGGTGGGCAGTTAGTACTTGACCATCATCTAGCACTAATTCAGCTTGTACTTCCCAACCAAGGTTAATGATTCTATTAATCCTTGCCGCTACAGAAGTAGCCGTTGCTTCAAGTTCAATCAAAATATCGCGGGGGCGAATATACAGATCACCTTCACTATTCTGTTTCTGAGTTTGCTGGAATTTGCTAACTTGCTCGCTTTTAACTGGCAGTACATTCACAGGTCCAATAAAGCCCATAACAAAAGGTGTAACAGGGTTATCATAAACTTCCGCAGGTGTGCCAATTTGCTCAATTTTGCCTTGATTCATCACCACAATTTGATCGGATACTTCCATCGCTTCTTCTTGATCGTGGGTGACAAACACACTCGTAACATGGACTTCATCATGGAGTCGGCGTAGCCATGCTCGCAATTCCTTGCGGACTTTGGCATCTAGTGCTCCAAATGGCTCATCAAGCAGCAATACGCTCGGCTGGACAGCGAGGGCACGAGCAAGGGAGACTCTTTGGCGTTGTCCACCCGATAATTGTGAGGGATAGCGGTTGCCAAGTCCTTTGAGTTGAATGAGTTCGAGTAGCTCCTCTACGCGATCAGCTATTTTCGCCTTAGATATTTTACGGACTTCCAGCCCAAAGCTAATATTTTGACGAATTGTCATGTGCTTAAATAGTGCATAATGCTGAAACACAAAACCAATATTGCGATCGCGGACATCTTGATCGGTTGCGTCTTTACCTGTAAGAAAAATTTTGCCACTATCGGGAGATTCTAAGCCTGCAATTACTCGTAATAAGGTTGATTTCCCAGAGCCAGAAGGTCCCAAAAGCGCGACTAGAGATCCTGTTTTGACCTCAAAATTAATATTCTCGAGAGCTACATAATCGCCAAATTTTTTATTTACATTTTCTACAACAATGCCCACGCTGCTCTTGCCTCAAGTTATTTGGGAGTAATCAACGGTATCACGCCTAATAAACTACTAATAGATCGCGATGATACCGTTGATTATATATCATTTGAGGGTGTTCGGTTTGCTACAGTCAAAATGAACGCCCCCTACAACTGTTAAGATGCAAGTAGCAGTTATGACAGCAGCAATCCATGACATTAACTTACGAAAAGACCTTAGCAGATCAAGTCAGAGCAGATTTTGATATTTTGAATCAAGAGGTTAACGGCAAGCCACTCATTTATTTTGATAATGCCGCTAGTTCGCAAAAACCTAAGTCTGTGATCAATGCTTGGAAATATTACTACGAGCATGACAACGCCAATGTGCATCGGGGCGCGCATACTCTTAGTTCTAGAGCTACTGATGCCTATGAAGGCGCTAGGGATAAGATTGCTAAGTTTGTCAATGCTAAGTCATCACAGGAAATTATTTATACCCGTAATGCCAGCGAAGCCATTAATCTAGTTGCTTATACATGGGGTTGGGCAAATCTCAAGGCAGGAGATGAAGTAATTCTCTCGGTTATGGAACACCATAGCAATATTGTACCTTGGCAGTTAATTGCTCAGCGTACAGGCGCAGTGTTGAAGTTTTTAGCGCCAACTGATGAGGGAATATTAAGCGTAGAGCAGTTTAAATCTTTACTCAATGCCAAAACTAAGCTTGTATCGATTGTCCATGTGTCTAATACCCTTGGCTGTGTTAATCCAGTCGAAGAGATTATTCCCTTAGCCCACGCTCAGGGAGCTAAGGTGTTGTTGGATGCTTGTCAGAGTGTGCCCCATATGCCAATTGATGTTCAGTCTTTAGATTGTGATTGGCTAGTGGCTTCGGGGCATAAAATGTGTGCGCCTACGGGTATTGGATTCCTTTATGGCAAGCAGGACATATTGCTAGCAATGCCGCCCTTTATGGGTGGTGGTGAGATGATTGCAGAGGTATTCCTTGATCATTCCACCTATGCAAATTTACCTCACAAGTTCGAGGCAGGTACGCCAGCAATTGGCGAAGCGATCGCCCTTGGTGCCGCCGTAGATTATTTAACAGCGATCGGAATGGACAAAATCCACGCTTACGAACAGGAATTAATTAATTACTTGATGGATTATCTTGTAGAGATTCCTGACATTAAAATTTATGGGCCACGTCATCATCGTGCAGGTTTAGCAGCTTTTACGATCGCCCACGGTATTCACGCTAACGACTTATCGGCAATGCTCGATCAAGAGGGAATTGCGATTCGCTCAGGGCATCACTGCACCCAGCCATTACATCGCTTTTTAGGAATTAGTGGTTCTGCAAGAGCGAGTGTTTATTTCTATAACACCAAGGCTGAAGTCGATACCTTCGTAACTGCTCTCAAAGAAGTGATCGCCTTTTTTAAAAGCGTGATCTAACAAAATAATTTACAATCCTTCTAAATTTTTGGTCTCGGACTTGTGAAAACAGGTTTGAGACTCAGCAAAACTTCTATGGAAAGAGCCTACTGGTTAGCATGGTCGCAAGTACGGGGCATTGGTTCTGTTTTAACCAAGCGAATTTATCAAGCTTTTGGTTCGATGTCTGAGGCATGGCAGGCTTCACCAAGCGATTTACAAGAAATTGAAGGAATTGGTGGTCAAACCCTTAAAGCTATTCGTCAGGCACAAAGCGAAGTGGAACCATTGTCTCTACTAGCAATCCATGAGCATAATAATCTCAATTTCTGGACACCTAGCGATCGCGAATATCCACAACTGCTTTGGGAAATTCCCGATCCACCAGCAATTCTCTATTATCGTGGTCATCTCACTAGTTGGAATGAACGTAATACTGTGGCGATCGTGGGTACACGCCGAGCAACTCCCTATGGCAAACGTTGGACGAAGAAATTAGTATCCGCTCTAGCTAAGAGTGGTTTCACGATTATTTCTGGTATGGCAGAAGGAATTGATGGAGAAGCGCATAAGGCTTGTTTGGATGTTTCTGGGCAAACAGTTGCTGTCGTTGGTACAGGTGTCGATCAAATCTATCCCCACAAACATAAGGCTCTGTATGAGCAAATCGTGGACTCAGGACTGGTATTAAGTGAATACCCCCAAGGTACTCCACCCGATAAAAAACATTTCCCCGCCCGTAATCGGATTATTGCAGGGCTGAGCCGTGCCACCTTGGTAATTGAAGCTCCCGATCGCTCTGGGGCTTTAATTACTGCCTATCAAGCTAATGAATATGGACGCGATGTTTATGCATTGCCAAATTCTATTGAAGTAACTGAAGCAAAAGGTTGCTTAAAACTCCTCGGTAAAGGTGCTCAGGCAATTTTAGGTATAGATGAGTTGTTGGAAGCTTTGGGAATGTTGCCCAATTTAGATACTCCTGTACCTACGATCGCTATTTCTAATCTGCCCCCTCTACAACAGAATATTCTCCAAGCGATCGGTTTTGGTGAGCCTGTTGGTTTAGATTGGATTGTGGAACAGGTAAAAACGCCTTCGGGCGAGGTGTTAGGTGCTTTGACCCATTTAGAACTTGTCGGTGCGATCGCGCCTTACCCTGGAATGCGCTATCAACGACTAATATGATTTATTTTCTAAAGTCGTAGTCATACAATGTAATTGTGTTGCGGGCGCAAAGCGCCCGCAACACAATTACTAAAAAAATTACTTTGCAGCAATACCCCCTAAAGTTTGCCTGTATTTGTCTTCATAATAAATCTTTCAAGAGTGAGGATTTCTACTTGATCACCATAGGGTAAGTATTGTTGTAAATCACCTGAAATATAAAAATCCCTTAAAGTCCAGCCTTCTCCACCAAGGACTAAATAAGCCTTTTGATAATTAGGATTTTGCTCCATTGCATCCATTAAACAGATTACTTCAAAAGGAACTTTCTGTTCTGCTGTTCCGCCTACCTGTTGCCATTTGAGAGAAATTAAAATATTGCGATCGCCACGATTAGCAATGACATCAATGATATGTTTGCCTCCCCCTGGACGACTGCCAATGTATTGCTGAGATTGATAAAGATAACCACCATAAATGAGGGAATGTAACACCATCTGTTCTAAAACTGCACCAGTTTCCGTATTCCGAAGACTCATGATAGTTCTAACTCCTTTGCAAATCCCTTATAAGCAAGCATTTCTTTCGCAGGGATGCGATCGCCATTGCAGCTAATCCGACGTGGAGCATTGAGAATATGAATCTTAAATCCTGAATCTTGATAGAGTTCGAGAATTCGAGGTGTGGCTTGGTTTGATGCGATCATAGGACAATTGTGCTGAGCTAGCCAGCGTGCCAAACGTTCCTGCTCTGTCCATTCAAAGCCATTTTTAGTATATTGACGGAAATCAACATCGTAGGGCGGGTCAGCATAAATAAAATCACCAGATTCAACAGAGATTTTGGCAAAATCAACATTAATAAAATTCCATTCAGCAAATACAAGTTTGTAAGCAGAAAAGTCTCTAGTGTAATTAATAGTCCTATGTCTACCAAAGGGAACATTAAATCCGCCATTACGATTAAATCGGCACAGACCGTTATATCCAGTACGATTAAGATAATAAAAAATTTGGGCGGCTTGAGGAGTATTTGCTCTTCCTGAGTGAATTAAGCGATTAAACTCCACTCTTTGAGTATAGTAAAACTCACGATCATTTTGAACTTCAATATCTAACTTCAATCCATGTTGTAAACATTTGTAGAAGTTCACAACATGGGGATTGATATCATTGAGGAGTGCTTGATTTGGTTGCAATCCTAGCGCGATCGCCAAGCCACCACAAAAAGGTTCAACTAAACGATAGCTACTGTAATTTTGCCAAGTTTTTTGTAAATACGGCACTAGCCAGCGTTTCCCACCTGCCCATTTTAGAGGTGGAGTCAGTTGTTCTAGCTTGGACACAGGTTCAGCAATATTTGCCACTTGTTTTGCCAAGGGTTGTTTTGCCAAGGTATTTATGATCAATGGGGAGCGGCGCAGCGATGACATGGGAATAAGGAAAAGATTTTAAGCCTATCCAATCTAGCGCTATTTACTATTCTATGAGATTAAATGAAAACCAATATTTTTGCTAAATGTAATGAAGTAATGCTTTTCAACACTCTTAAACCTGCGATTACATTCGCGCAAATGTACATCAAATTTTAAGCAGCAACTAGTAATCCTGCACTGGACTGTTTAGGCAATACCCTCACCACATCAATTTTGGCACAGTAGGCAATATCTTCAGCACCATTGAGATTTAACAATCTCTTGCCATGACTTGCTTGATAAAATAGCTCCTCAACCTCACTTTTCCATGCCTTGTAAAGAGTTGCCGCAGCGACAGCCTCATCATTACCACAGTCAGCCTCATTCTCAAGATGAGCAACGATCGCACCTGCACAGGTCGTATCTTCGAGGGAATAGCTACCTTCCCATCCCGAACCAACAATCCATACAGTTTCAGGCTTAGTTTCTCGCAGATAGCTCAATACGGAACCAAGGTTAATCATCGCGCAAGCCAATACACTCTTAGCATTTTGGACTTTTTCCAACGATCGCGTGCCATTGGTCGTACTCATAAAAATCCGCTTACCCTTGACGACATCTGGCGTAAAATCAAAGGGAGAATTACCCAAATCAAAGCCTTCCACCGTTTTACCACCCCGCTCACCAACTCTGATGCGTAACTCGGGAGGATGGGCTTCACTCACACGCAGCAGTTCATCAAGATCGGAAAATACTTGTACTCCCTCGGCTCCTGCCGCCAGAGCAGTGGCAATGGTAGTTGTTGCTCGCAAAATATCAACGGCGATCGCGCAGTCAGGACGTTCTGTGTCAGGCACTAATTCAGGGGTGTGATAAACAAAGATTTTCATTTGCGGATCTAATGATTGGGCTATCTTCTATAAATTAAACTCTATGATTGCTCGTTTTGCAAGGTTTACAAACAAGACAATGAGATTAATCCTCCCGTAAAGCACCGCATTACTATAGAAATAATATCTTAAATAAGATATTATGATAATGATTATCGTTTTTATGGTTTTGCCATGTTTACTCTAGCGCCCTTACTAGTATCATGCTTAAGATCAAGTTCAAGTGGATCAAGGATGAAGGCGATCGCACCTTTATTAATAGTGATCGCTACCAGCATCAATGCTTGCACCATCACCACTAGTCCAACTGTCAGCAGTCCTAGCCCCACCACCACTTCTGCCAAAAAAGAGAGCTTGCCCCTAGTTGTAGCGACTAATTCCGTGATCTGCGATATCGCTAGGCAAATTGCAGGGGAGACGATCAATCTCAAATGTCTCATTGAAGCTGGTACTGACCCACACCTGTATCAACCGAAACCAGAAGACCGCAAAGCGATCGACTCTGCAAAGTTAGTTCTTTATGGCGGTTATGACTTTGAGTCAAGCCTCATCAAACTGGTTCAATCAAGTTCTAATTCTGCTCCAAAGATTGCTGTGCATGAGAAGGCGATCCCTAGTCCTCTAATTGCCACTGATGGGCATGACCATGGTCATCATGATCATAAGGAAGATCAAAAATCTACTAAACCTAAATATCAGGCTGATCCCCATGTGTGGAATGATGCTCAAAATGGGATCAAGATTGCTCAAACAATCAACAAAAATTTAATCACGCTCCGTCCTGATCAAGCAGATACCTACAATCAAAACACTACGAAACTAGTTAGTGAACTTGAACAGATTGATTCTTGGATCAAAGCGCAAATTGCCACAATTCCCGAGAGTTCACGCAAACTAGTCACGACTCACGAAGCTCTTGGATATTATGCGAAAGCCTATGGCATTCCCGTTGAAGGTGCTTTGAATGGGATTAGTACTGAAGAGCAAACCACACCAACTAGAATTAAAGAACTTGTTGAGGTTATTAAAAGTAGTAAAGTTCCCACGATCTTTGCAGAGGTATCAATCAATCCCAAGTTGATTAATGCCGTCGCTAGGGAAGCCAATGTCAAAGTTAGTGATCGCGAAATTTATGCTGACGGATTAGGCGCAAAGGGCAGCGAAGCAGAAACCTATTCTAAAATGCTAATTGCAAATACCAAAACAATTGTCGAGGGATTAGGTGGTAAATATACGCCATTTCAATTACAAAATTAATGATCAATTTTTAAAACAATACTTCTGATAGTCTAAAAAATTGTATATCTAATTTTATACAATCTCTATTATCTTAGCCTTTACTGAAATTGTCTTTAGTACTTAATTTAATAGCTAATTAACTCAAAATACTAACTTATAACTTATTGTATTATATAACTATGAGAAAGGTTTCCAAAATGTTTTATAAATAGCTGCTAATTTACTCAAATAATGAGTTGTTTTTCTTTTGAGATTTCTTCCTATACCTATCATGATTTCTTTAAGTGGTACTGGAGTCTTGTGCAAATATTTAGTTGAAGGTTTATTCTCAATATGGCTTAAAACCCAATCAAATACAAAAATAGGAGAATGACTTAGATTGAGAGTAACAAATTCTACTGATTGTTGCAAATGTTTGTTATAGCAATAGAATCCATTTTCCCAATATATATTTTTCATGACCTGTCCACTCTTTAGCCTTGACATTTGATAACCTATATCTTCTCCCTGTACAATAGAATCGTCCCAAGTCTTTCCCTTTAACACCTTGCCAAGATGGTAGGTATTAAAGGACAGCTTTTGCTTGGCATTTACCCATGCACGCATCTCAGTAAATGCATATTCAGGATTAATAGTGTCGAACTCCTCTTGTTGTTTTTTTAGAAAATCATCGTCTAAAAAAAGCTGATTAATAACTATAAGATATTGTTTGAGTATGCATGTTTTAACAAATCCATTAAGACCATTACCGTTACATTGCTCTGTTGAGTCATAATCCGAAAAATACTCGCTAAATTTGCTGAGATCCTTTAAAATTATTGTATCGGAATCAAAATGCCAAAATGATTCAAGCTGCATTTTTTGAGCTAGTTCATAGACATAAAACCATCTTTCAAATACATACATTAACCAATTTCTCCCATTTCTAATTAGTGGATGAAAAGTGCCCTTTATGGGCTTGAATACTCTATAAAATTCAGTTCTTAAATCAGACTCCACTAAAGAATTAAAATGATGATGTTCAACATGGTTACTAGTTGCTAATTCCAAATTATTGTCATCCCCAATCAGAATTACTTTTGTATTCTGGTTAGTGAGTTTTGCACATCTCAGGGTTTTTGAGAGATAAGCACTATGACCATAGTGCGTAAAAATAATAGGATTAGGAATACTCATTGCTATTAATCAGTTTCTGTTTATATGATATGAGATTTTAACTGGTACATTCTATTGAAGCTTTGGGTAGCACAGAAATATTTTTAAAAGTGGTGCAAAGCGCCACTTTTAAAAATATTTCTGGGTTTTGAGTAAGCGCAAAGTGCTGTAAGTATAAGCTCATAGGAATGAATAGGTTTAGTGAAATTCAGGGACAAGATAGCATTAAGGATGGGCGGCGCGAAGCACCACCCATCCTTAATGCAAGATTTAGGCGATATTTTTGGTAATGATGGAACGATCAAATACTTTGCCATTGGTAGCGATCGCTTTGGTGATGATCTTATCTTGATAGACATCAAAAGTCATGAAACTAAACTGGGCGCTTACAAAAGCGGTTTGTGGCGATCTCCCAAATTTGTATAGTGGTGCGCCGCCGCCGCCATTGACGATATAGGTCGTGCCATTGATCGGGTTAAACCTTTCATATCCATGATCATGTCCACAGAGGTATAACGGCACTTTATGCTTAGCAAAAATTGGTGCGAGTTTAGCGGCTAATTCGGGATTACTGCCATGTCTACCCGACGAATAGAGGGGATGATGTCCATACACGATTTTCCAAGGGGCAGTACTTTTCGCTAGTTGCTGATCGAGCCATGCTAGTTGCGCTTCCCAAGCAGCATTACTATTCGTATCAAGGGCAAAAAATTCTACGGTTCCTTCTTTGACATCACCTTGAGTAAAGGAATAGTAGCGATCGCTCATGTTAAAGGGTTTGTAGTTAATTTGGTCGAGACCATTATTAGATTTGATAATGTCGTGGTTGCCTAGCACCGCATAAAATTTCACATTTTCCTTGAGCAATGGCGCATAAGGTTCTTCAAAATATGACTTAACTAATTTAATTTCCCCGTAGGAGTAAATGTTATCGCCTGCCATTAATACGAAGGCATAGGGCTTTTGCTGGTAGGTTTCCCACATTGACTTAGCTACCGCAAATTGATCGGAGCTACCAAAACCGTTATCGGCGATCGCGGCAAAACGCAGTAACGGCTCCTCTGTAGTTTCAAGACTGATCTCATTATTGTCCTTATTTGCCTCAGCTAAATTATTGGCAGATGGTGATGTAGGCGACTGGGTGGCGGCGGATTCGTATGTGGTTTGATTTTTGGATTTTGAGATCGCATCATAAATCAAGGTCCCAATCACAGGAACTCCTATCAAGGCTCCACCCACTGCGAATAAAAGCTGACGGCGTTTCATAAAGTTCTTCTACTAGATCCTACTTGTATCAATTCCAATTTACCAAGAAATAAATTTTGGTAGTGATGATTTTTTGATAAGGATAGGTAGCGCTTCGCGCTGTCCATCCTTACCCTCTATAAATTTTTTGGTGTAAAGCCTGAGATCAAGCGTTCATTCTAATTTTTGAGTAAACTTAAGGTGTTCGCCCATTTCCCTGTGCTACTATGACCGTCAATACTTTACCCAAACCTTTGACTCAAGCCCTACCTCTCTTGGGGCGATCGCTCACTGAATTAACGGCATGGGTAGAAACGCAGGGTCAACCCCGCTATCGTGGTAAGCAGCTTTATGAATGGCTCTATATCAAAGGGGCAAGAAATTTAGCAGATATTACGGTTTTCCCTAAGTCATGGCGTGAACAATTTGCCGCGAATCCAACTGTGGAAATTGGGCGATCGCAAATTCATCTGCATAAGCAAAGTCGTGACGGCACGGAGAAATTTCTACTACAACTAGCTGATGGTGAAATCGTAGAAACAGTAGGTATCCCTACCAGTAAGCGTTTGACAGTTTGTGTATCCACTCAGGTGGGCTGTCCGATGGCATGTGATTTTTGTGCCACAGGTAAAGGGGGATTTCGGCGCAACTTAGCAAAGCATGAAATTATCGATCAAGTGCTAACTGTCCAAGAAGTGATGCAGCAAAGGGTTAGTCATATTGTTTTCATGGGTATGGGTGAGCCATTGCTGAATTTTGAGAATCTGGTTGGGGCAATTCAGGTGATCAATCAAGATATCGGTATTGGTCAACGCAACATCACCGTTTCCACCGTCGGTATTCCCAATCAAATTCCTAGATTCGCAAAGGAACATCTCCAAGTTACGCTCGCAGTAAGTCTCCATGCCCCCAATCAAAAGATTCGTGCTCAAGTAATTCCCTCCGCCGATCGCTATCCTCTAGAATCCCTAATGGATGATTGCCGAGCCTATGTGGAAATCACGGGTCGCAGGATTAGTTTTGAATATACTTTGCTGGCGGGAGTGAATGACTCTACTGCTAATGCACAGGAACTTGCCCACTTAATTCGCGGCTTTCAAAGTCATGTCAATCTAATTCCCTACAATCCCGTCAACGATGCCGATTACCAACGCCCTAGCGAGAGAGCAATTCAAGCCTTTGTCCAAACCTTAGAAGGATCAAAAATCGCCGTCAGTGTTCGCCGTACTAGAGGATTAGAAGCAGATGCTGCATGTGGACAACTCCGAGGACAAGTTACAAATGGCACACAAAGGCAATAAATCCTTTTTACCTAGCAAAGATTGTGTGATTTGCGGTAAACCCTTCTCATGGCGGAAGAAATGGGAAAAATGTTGGGACGAAGTAAAGTACTGTAGTGATCGCTGTCGTCGACAGAAAAGTAAATGATCAAAACCTACACACAACGCAAAAAAGCCAAAGCTTGGCTCAAAAGCTATCGTGGTAAACGTCCAGTATTTGCCTGTGTGCTAGGTTTCACCGAAACAGGACTCATTCCCAATATCTCCGCCGCAGGAGCAACGCCTGAGGATCGCAAATACACTGCGATCGCTGATGCCGAATTTCTCGCCACAGGTAAAAATATCAATTTCCCTTTACCGCCTCTAGTGGCAGGTGCATCACCTGTATTAATTTCCCGTGCTGTTGTTGCCACGCAGGAATTACCCCTATTTATTTTCGATGCAGGTTTAGTGATCGCTCCGACCGTAGAAACAATTGATCTCGGCGGATGTCCTGCTAAATGTGTGAGTACAGGTCAGGCGCTTAGTTTAGAAAAGGTTCTGCAATTATTTGTGCAAGGACTGGTATGGGGTGAAAAGTTGTCCCAATTAGGAGCCTATGTCATTTTGAGTGAATGTGTAGTGGGTGGTACGACTACAGCTCTAGCGGTTTTAACAGGATTAGGCATTGATGCTAAGGATAAAGTTAATAGTTCCCATCCCACCTGCAACCATTCCCAAAAGTGGGAAATTGTTCAAGCTGGTTTAGCTCATCTTTGCCCTGATGCCAATCCCTTTGAAGTAGTGGCAGCAGTGGGCGATCCGATGCAAATTGTTGTTGCAGGTATGGCGATCGCTGCCAGTCGGCACAGTGGCGTATTACTCGCAGGTGGAACCCAAATGCTTGCGGTATATGCCCTCACAAGAGCGATCGCCAATTATCAAAAACTCGTATGGAATCCAGAAGTGATCATGATCGGCACAACTCGATGGGTTGCCGAAGATGCTACAGGTAAGACCATTGACTTAGCCTTAGCTGTGCAAGATGTTCCATTACTAGCTACCCAATTGAGCTTTGCTAAGTCCCAATTTCCCCAGCTACGCGCCTACGAGCAGGGCTTTGTCAAAGAAGGTGTGGGGGCAGGTGGTGCAGCGATCGCTGCCCATCTCTATCAAAACTGGACACAGGAAAAGTTATTAGGCGCGATTGAAGCTCAACTTGATGATATTTAGAAGGTGAAATATGCAATCAAACATCAGTGTAGTAATTACTTGTTATCAAGAAGGGAGACTTATCATAGAAGCGGTCAATAGTGTGATTAATCAATCATCTCCTGCCAAAGAGATTATCTTAGTTAATGATGCTTCTCCGGATGAAACAACCAACAACATTTGTCAAGAATTAGCACAAAAATCCTTGGTTAAATTAGTGCGTCTTCCCAAAAATAGCGGTACTTCAGTCGCTATTAATACAGGCTTTGCTACGGCAACAGGAGAATTTGTATTTTGCTTAGATGGCGATGATCTCCTTCCAGAAAATGCGATCGCTTTAATTACAGAAGCTATATCTCGGAATCCAGAAGTAGGCTTTGTCTATGGTGGCTATCTTCGCCAAGATGAAGACTTCGAGAATGGAAAGACCATCCATCCTGATGACATCTCTCTCCAAAATATGCTTAGAAGTAAAAGATTCTCTTTAAGTTCACGATGGAACTTAATTAGGACTAATCCCATTCGTAAAACTCTATGGGAGCAGTTAGAGGGATATGATAATGAGTTTGGAGTGGCTGATTTACACGATGTGGAATTTTGGATCAGAGTTTTAGCTTCTGGTTGTGGCTATGCCAGAATTCCTCATGTAATTTATATTTGGCGCAAATATTTAGGCAAAAATACTCGGAAAGTGACACCTTTAGCTTGGTATAAGTTAGTTAAAAAGCATCTGGATGTCTATCAAAGTATAAACTTAGAATATCGTGCCTATGAACTCCTTTTACTGGGAAGTAAATGGCTAGGAGATCAATCAGAAATTCACGTTTATTCTCAAAAATTATGGCAACAAATACAACAAGGGAAATTTAACATTACATCGTTATTCGTTTTATTAATACCAGTGAGCTTCTTGAAATTTCTTGCTAGTTTTGCTCAAAGATATCGATAAATCATGGAATCATAATTTACCATAAATAAAAACTTGGGTAGGTTAGACATGTAACTTAGTAGCCACTTAGATTTTTGATATAAATTAATAACTTATTAAAAAAGTTAGGTTTTTTATTAAAATTTCCATCATTTGATAGCTTTAAGTATATAGTTCTCATGATTTTGTAAAGAGAAAATGAGCTAACTTTTATTTTTCGCTCTGACAAATTATTAATCTTAGTATTCCTGAGGCTTGAAAACCCTACATATTTAGTTTGTATTTCTTGATATTTGTATATATTTTGGTACTTGTCAGCTATACAGATAAAATCTTGTCCTATGAATATATCAGATAAAATCTTGTCGAATTTATTTATATCTCTGTCAGTTATTTGTCCTGGGATTCCATAGGTCAAGACATTACGATCAAAAGAATAAATATCCTTTGATTTATTTGATTTGTTTTTATAACTAAATTCGCAAGTTACCTCATAGCTAAAAATAAATATTGATTTTTGACAAAGACGTAATATTAGATAAAAATTTTCCGCAAATGGTAATTTTAATTCTTCTACATAAATATCTGAAGCGAGAGAAGATCGTGCGATAAAACTATTAGGAGCGATAAAATTCTTAAATTGAGCTATTTTATTTATCTTGAAATCTTCAAAACATGCTAAATCCTTACTCAGATGTATGGGAATATCAAGGTTTTCCAAGTTTACAATTGAGCCAGAATATGCTACATGAGAAAATTTATGTTTTTCCAGTAGTGATACTAATAAATATAGGTGATTAGGATGAATTACATCATTTTCACTTAATACAGTAAAGTAATCAGAATTAATATTATGCAGTCCATCTTTAATTTGAGTACTGATAGAACCCAAATATTTACTATTTACAATTTTAATATCTACTATACTTGTATATTCTTTTAAAAGATTAGATAAACCATCTACCTCCTTATTTTTAACTAGAATGACACTAGTATTTAGATGGGTTTGAGATATAATGCTATCAAGGCAGTGTCGTATCTTATTTAAATTTCCCTCATGAATTCTAAGGATTACATCTACTTTTTTGTTGGCAGTTTGATTATTGTTATACTTAACAAATCCCTTGTCTTTAATTAAAGATTGATGATATGGAATAATTCCTAGTAATAACTTTTCAAGTGTATATTTTTCTGAAAAAATATCATGTGCTATTCTAGACATCTCCAAAGCTTTTTCTTGATTGTTTTTAATCCAATCAATATGATCTGATATCTGTTTTACTTGATCAGTAATGCTTGCATTAGTGTCTATATACAAAACATTATCTCCAAATGCTGTTCTAATAAATTTATGCTCTCCACAGATTGCGATAGCACCAGAAGCAATAATCTCAAAAATACGCATAGAAGGAGTTTCTGCTTCACAATGCTCTGGCTTATGTAAACACAGTCCTACGCCTGCATCTCTAAGAGTATTTAAGACACTAACACCATCAAAAGGTAAGCTCATTTTATAAGATTTCTTTAAATATCTCCATTTACTAGCAAGACCATACACTTCCATAAAATTTTGATCATCTAATTGCTTAAATAACTCTTTAAATCTAGCACCATCCCAATTAATACCTATATAGGCTAGATGTGGATCTTGAATATTTGGTGGTATGTATCTAGTCTGATTAGTACTTGTGAAAAAAGGAGCAATCCAAAATAGCTTTGTTGTGTTATCTAATTTTTCATGAAGCCAGTTGTCTACTATTTGAGATGAAGAGAGATATCCGTCGTAGGTGAAAATATTGGCATATTTGACTATATCTTTTTTTTCTCTACTATATGATCGCATTTCTTTCAATAGCTCTTCATATAGATCAAAAAATATTGGTGGATTCCACATACATCCATAAGTTGGGAATTCATATAGTTTAGGTGTATTAAAGTGCATAACTAAAACAAAGTCTGGATTAAATTCTTTAATTGCATGGGGAGAAGAGGTTTCTATTGTTTCCCAGCCTAAGTTCTTTGAGGCTATAGAAATTCTGCGACTAAGCTCTGTTTCTGCACAAGGCTTCTCTGCAAATGAATTATGTATTGCTATCTTCATTAATGTTTTATGAATCCCAAAAATCGCGTACTTGCATGGAGCTTAGACAGTAAAAGACTATCTGTAGTCTTTTATCGTTTAGTAGCGATCACCAAATATATCTTAACCCACATTCCGCTCGTAATGGAAGCCTAAAAGTATTTAAAACGAGACAATGAGGGTTTCAGCGATTTTCTGGAAAATTAATAACAATGATTTCTATTAGTGCATAATTATTTCAAGTATTAAGATAGTGATATTTTTGTAGTCAAGGCTCAAAACACTGATTGTGTAAGGATTTGTTTTCTAAATACTTTTTTCAGTAAAATAAGAGCAGAACGTGGGTCTTAAATTTATCCCCACAAAATATAAGACTCGCGGTGCGAGTCTTAAGTAACCTTAATGGCGATGGTTGCGTCGAGAGTTATTTCTTACTGGTATAGGAATCAACTCAGGTTGGGGTTGGTTTTGTCCCAAAAGGGATTCCAAAACGCGATTTAGAATTTCGCCGATCTCCTTCAGAGCTTTCTTGATCGCTTTTACTATGTTGGCACTGGTCAGTTAAGGCGTGAGAGAAGTAAAGCCCTGTAATGAGAGCAACTCTAACATCGAAATCGGTCGATGATACAGATCGATCGCCATAACTGGAGTCTTGTTCTTGCCTAAGCCCCCATGAGGTCTTA
>JADBWH010000057.1 GCA_020404105.1 Pseudanabaena sp. M53BS1SP1A06MG
ACAAGCCAAAACTGCTCAAACTGCGGTAAGCAAGTTGTCAAAACATTGAGTCAGCGTACTCATCACTGTGGGCCTTGTGGCACTGTATTAGACCGTGACCACAATGCGGCTCTGAATATTTTAGCTATTGGTCTAAATAGGGTAGGGCATACCCAAATTCACGCCTGTAGAGAGTTCGACCTCTGCCAATTAGATGCAAGTCTATCTGGCAAGTTGTCTCGCTGAATCAGGAATCCCCGTCACTTCAGTGCGGGGAGTGTCAAAGTTCTAAGTTTTGCATATTTGCCAACACATCTTGATTGGATCAAGAGTAAGTAACATTGATATCGATTTCAATACTCGATGCGTAAGTCCTATTTGTAAAGGCAATGGGCATAAGCACCTTGTTCTTGGCTTAGTAAAATGACTGCGTTAAAGTGAGATGTTCCCATTTACTGAAGGGTGATGACACTTCGGTGAATTGGGATAAACTAAGACGAAAAGAATTACACCTTCTAATTGTGATATTTTTGTGATGCGTGTCAAACCCTATTTCCTATCAGCCTTAGTTGCCCTCTTATTAATTGTGACAAGCTGTGCTTCGTCAGGGCAATCCGCAAGCGCTCAATTGTCCGATGCTCAGTTTGAAGCAAAAGTTTTAGAGATTCTCCGCAAAAATCCACAGGTAATTTTGGATTCAGTACAGGCTTACCAAAGAGGGCAAGCTCAACAGGAAGAGCAAGCTCGCGAAAAAGTACTATCTCAAATTCGCCAAGAACCACGTTTATTGCTTCGTAATGCTCCTGTGACAGGTGCAAGCAGCCAGAAAATCATTATGGCGGAGTTCTCGGATTTTGAATGTCCCTATTGCGCTAAGGCTCATGAGGTCGTTAAGGAATTCATGGCAAAAAATGGCAATGATGTCACTTTGGTATATAAGCATTTCCCTCTGAAGCAAATTCATCAACAGGCTGAACCTGCGGCACTCGCATCATGGGCTGCTTTTCAGCAGGGTAAGTTTTGGGAATATCATGATGCTTTGTTCGAGCAACAGAGCAAATTGGGTGAAGAGTTTTATGTAGAACTCGCCAAGAATTTAAAGCTTGATATCAATAAATTTAATCGCGATCGCAAGAGTAATGAAGCGAAAGAAGCACTCAAGAAAGATTTTGAGCTTGGCAAGTCTTTAGGGGTACGCGGTACACCTTCCTTTGTAATCAATGGCGTATTTTTCTCTGGAGTGCCCAATATTCAGGATTTAGAAGGACTAGTTGCTCAAATCAAGGCGGGTAAATAACTTTGAAGATAATCTTGATATGAGCCATTGGAGAGAAAGCAACTTTATTACTCCCCTTGCTCGTTTCTCTGATCGCTTAATTTGGCTATCGACTCATCCTGTATTTGGAGTAATGGCGATCGCATTGGTTGCCTTTGGTACGAGATTTTGGAATATTGATGGCACTGCGGATATAGTTTTTGATGAGGTTTATTACCCAAAGTTTGCACAAAACTATTTGCGTGGTGAGACTCTATTCGACGCGCATCCGCCCCTAGCCAAATACATCATTGCCTTAGGTATTCAGCTTTTTGGTTACGCGCCCTTGGGTTATCGCTGTATGACAGCACTAGCTGGTTCACTGCTACCCTTAATTACCTATGAATTTGTGTGGCAACTGAGCGATCGCCGCAGTTGGGCATGGCTAACTGGCTGGTTTATTGTGATGGATGGTTTGTTATTGGTGGAGTCACGGTTTGGCTTGATCAATATTTATATTTTGTTCTTCGGGATGATCAGTCAGTTATGTATGGTTTTGGCGCTAAAGCGATCACGACAGCGTTGGTTCTGGACATTGATTACAGGCTTGATGTTTGGTGCATCCGTAAGCGTGAAATGGACAGGCTTGGCTTATATTATTGGCATTATGGTGATCGCTGGTTACGCTTGGTCGCGCTACCGCCAAACCTTAAATGCAGCGCAGATCGTCATTGGCTTAATCATTGTGCCGATTGCTTTCTATTTCGTGCAGTGGCTTCCCCATTTAATGATTAATCCTGAGCGCGATATTTGGGAATTGCATCGTCAGATTATTGGCTTTCATCAAAACTTAGGAGTCGGTAAAACTGAACCAATTCATCCCTACTGTTCGTCTTGGTGGAGTTGGGTGTTATTAATTCGCCCGATCGCTTACTTTTTTGAAAATCGCCCCAATAGCATGGTGGAATTTGTCCATGCGATGGGCAATCCCTTTTTATATTGGCTCAGCGCGATCGCTTTGCTAATTTGCCTCAGTTTCGTCATTGCCTCGAAATTTAGATTTCCCCCTACATCTATAACCCAAATACCATCGCGAGAGCGATCACAATTATTGTGGCTGATGCTTTATGTAACCGCTAGCTTTTTAGCGCATTGGTTGCCATGGAGCTTGAGCAAACGATGTATCTTTTTGTATCACTATATGCCTGCATCGGTATTTGCTTTTGCAGCCCTTGCCCTGTTGGTGTCGCTCCTTTGGCGATCTCCTATACCAAATACGCGAGTGTTCGGTAGTGGAATTTTTGCAATTGTAGCGATCGCCTTTTTATTTTGGCTACCGATTTATATCGGTTTACCGATCTCATCGGGTTATTTACCCATGTTAATGTGGTTGCGTAGCTGGATCTGACCTTTTGAAAATACCCTTGGCATTTCCAAAAGCAACGATAGGGTAAGCTAAGTTATCTCCTTGTTTGCAGTTCGGGAAATATGCAAAACTTTCGCAATTACTATGAAATCCTCGGTGTACCGAAGACAGCTACGGCTGACGAAATCAAGCGCTCCTATCGCAGGTTAGCGCGAAAATATCATCCCGACCTGAATCCCAATGACAAGGCAGCCGAAGAACGCTTTAAAGATATTGGTGAAGCCTATGAGGTACTGTCTGATACCACGAAGCGGCAACAGTATGATCGCTTTGGACAATATTGGAAACAAGGCGGATTCCAAGGATCAGGCGGACGCACTCCCTCATCCCGCGAACCCTACACGTCCGACTTTGAACGTGGTGGCTACACTGGCGATGTGGACTTTAGCCAGTATAACGATTTCCAAGAATTTGTCGATCAATTGCTGGGTAAATTCCGCACTAACGAGCGCGCCCAAGATACGGGTGGTGCATCCTCCTATCGCACTAATACTCAAGCTCCACCCCGTCCCAACCCTCGCCGTGATTCCGAAGCTGTCTTAGAATTACCTCTCGAACGCGCCTATGTCGGTGGTCGTGAAAGAATTCGTCTTGAGGATGGGCGATCGCTTGAGGTGAATATGCCCGCAGGTGTCCTCTCTGGTCAGAGAATCCGCCTCAAAGGTCAAGGTGCATCAGGCGGCGATCTCTATCTAAAAATCATCCTCAAGCCTCATCCTTTCTTTACACTCGAAGGTTCCGATATTCGTTGTCAATTACCAATTTCTCCTAGCGAGTCGGTTTTGGGTGTTCAGGTGGAAGTCCCAACCCTAAGCGGCCTAGTCAAACTGACGATTCCCCCTGCGGTGAAGTCGGGGCAACAATTGCGCCTCTCTGGTAAGGGCTTTCCCAAGGATACGAGAACCTTTGGCGATCAATATGTAGAAATCCAGATCGTCGTTCCCAAAAATCCTAGCAACCGCGAACGAGAACTTTACGAACAATTGCTCAAAGTTCAATCCTTCGATCCACGTGAAAACTTACCTAAGAAATAACTCTGTAATGCGTCGCAGTGCGACGCATTAATTATCTATTGAGAAAATACTATGTCTACCATCATCTATATCAGTCAAGCTTGCATTGAATCCCTCGATATTACTCCTGCTAAAATTGCGATCGAGAAGTTATTAGCTAATTGGGATGAAACGCCAGAAAGCGATCGCTCATTTCAAATTGAACTTGTCTGGGATAAGGAAGATGGTGACCCTCGTGAATTATCGGAAATCTCGGAAGTGCGTCTCTGGTTTGTGCGTCTCGATGCCACTTATCCTTGGTTTAGCTATCTCCTCGATTGGCGTTTAGAACTCAGCCGATATACCGCAATGCTAGTCCCCCACGAATTTAAGCGCGAAGGTGATGGCTATGTGCTGCAATACAATCCTGAAGCATTAGAGCTTTTTGTCATGCAGAAGGTATTCACGATTTCTCTCTGGCTCAAATCACGCGGCTTTGAAAGCAAGGCAAAGTTACAGCAAATGACTCAAAGTCTAGGCTATGAGATAGATTCAGCTTTCTTTAATCTTTTGTGAATTCATCGTTTATAAGGCTTACACGAAACCAGTATCGTAAGGGCAATTCATGAATTGCTCTCTAATTTTCTAATTCTTGCCTTTACAAAAAACTGCTCGGCTGTCGCTGCTAAGTCTGGTAATAACTCATCGGTTAATAGGCGATCGCCTTGATAAGTTTCAGGTGGGTGATCGGGATAGAACACCGTGAAAGTTCTGCTCATTGGATCAATAATCCATACTCGTAATATTCCAGCCTTCAAATAATCACCAGCCTTTGCCACAAATTCCTTAAAAGTCTGTTCTTCTGACATAATCTCAATTACTAACTCTGGCGGTACTGGACACATTGCATTACCGACATCACTAGGTAATCGTTCTATCGAAATATAGGTCAAATCAGGTACAGGAAACCAATCCTGATTATTGCGTTTTAACACAATTCCCCATTCTGGATAGACAAAGCCTTTGCCTTCAAACAGAGTCCGCAAAAAAATCAATAATTCTGCTTATAAAGAAGCATGAAATCTTTTTGGCGACATTTTTCTGATGGCTTGACCGTCGATAAATTCATAATTCTGATCCGACTCAGGGCTTGCTAAAAATTCCGCCAATGTCATTCGCTGTGATGTGACTGTCTCTAACACGGGCGATTGAATCACTGTAGTCATTTTCGTACTCCTTTTTTGCAAAACAATCTGTTCCGATGTAACCACAAATTAGAGATTAAATTAGAGATTTGTGAAACTCTCTTAACATGGCGCTTGTGACGATCGCGATCGCTTAATTTACAAGCTGTGGAATCAGTGTCTTGATTGATATATCTGGAAAAAGCAAACTACTCTCTGACTCTAGATAATGTCCATCGGTTAGTAAAAATATCTGCAAACTATCATTACGATAAATCCAAACTTCAGGCACGGCGATCGCTTCGTAAGCAGATAATCAAGTCTTAGAAGTTACATCTGATTCTTGACTGTCTCCAAAAAATTGAACTTAAACATCTAACTGGGATAGACATTGTTATTCCTCCAAAGCCTAAATAGGATGGGGATTACAGCAAGCCTCGATAGCGAATGAAGACTAAAACTACTGCCCATGAGCCTAGAGCAACCTTGATTGCCACCAACATATTTAGGATCGGAATAATACCACCACTAAATAGATCACCCATTTCTCCATGGGGAATCTCTAGTCCTAAGAGTGTAAGAACTGACAAGACGATAAAAATCAGTACAGATACCTTTTCCCAAGTAGCAGCGTGCCAGCGTTTGTAGAGATTTTGCAATCGTTCTGGAGGGGAAGTAATCGCTATTAAGCCGATCGCTGTACCACCCGCCACTCCTGCTGCAAAGCCTCCTCCTGGACTCAGATGCCCTCGAATCGCCAATTCAATCCCTACCAAGGCAGCAACAGTTGCGCCTAGCTGAGCGAGGACAATGGAAGTTTGATCGGTAAATTGATAAATTCTTGTAAAAGGCTTCTCATTGGCAAGTAAGAAATTTGCACCCATAATTGCGATCGTGAAGACAATTACTTCAAAAATTGTGTCATACAAACGATTGCGAAAAATGATACCTGATACCACATTACTCACGCCACTATCTTCAGAGATCGCTTTAACAATTGAGAAAGGTAACTGCGGTATGGGGTTAGCGACATATAACATTTTCATAACAAATGCTATACCTGCGGTGATATAAATCCATCTCATCCATTTCATAATTTATTTATTGATTGGGAATACAGCCTATTTAGGATTTGTGTAATTCAGATAAATTTCAAAAAAGAGGAAAGCTCTGTATAGCACTTTTAAATTAAGCGAGGTGTAGGGGCTTGTGTCCCAAATTTTTGTGCTAAGTAAACAGAATTACAACTCGATTTTTTACTTGATATAGCAAGCTCTAAATGATTTAGGACTGCTATATTGGATACTTACCTTTGGTAAATTAATCGAACATTGGCTAATTGAGGATTAGACAAAACTGGATCACCTTGCATAATTTCATACAGACGATGGAGACGTATTTTGATTTGATAAGACTGATTCTCAGAATTATCTTCAGAATATTTATCAGTATAGGTTTTACCATCTTCTTGTACTGTGAAGTTATAGGATTGAGCCTGATCTAAAGTGGCATGAACATTTTTGTCAGTTAATGCTTGTTCTAACTCTAATATGCTACTAAAAGGTACTAATTCCACTCGCATATAGTGTTTACTGAAGGCATCTTTGAGAGCATCTATGAGATTCTTGAAATGAGAATCACCAGCATTATTGGTAACTAATTCTTCCGTTAATTCCTCGGAAGGTTTCTGCTCGTTAGGCAGATAAATTTTTTCCAAATCCTCTTCTAAATCATGGGTGATCGCTAAGTTCTCAAGTACTCCTAGGCGCAGTACTAAAGAGGCTCTCACCGCTACAGCATAGAGCATCGTCGCAAGGAAAGCACCAACTAGAGCTTCAGTTAAAGCGACATCTGCTGCCCCCAGAATCGTGTAAATTAACGCTGATATTGCGCCTAAGATGCCACGTAGGACTAGGGCATTGTAAGGATTAGTTTGCAATACTAACATTGACGCGGATATAGGTAATAGCAATGCGATCGCATAGACATAACCATCGTAATTGCCAATCATTTACGCCTCCAAATTTGAAGATAACATTATTTTAAGATGATTTTCTTTTAGTCATACTGCTAGAGCAGTAAGCTAGCACGTAACCCAGCATCGTATTCCATAGAGCTAGAGAAATTATTGCCAAAACTAATAATGGCAACTCTTTAGGACGGAGTAAAACCAAGCCGAATATAATTGCGATCGAGCCAAGGGTGTCAGATACAGAAAGACTATGAAGCTTAAACAGTACTGATCTCTTAGTCACTAAGGCTGTAGTTCCCCAAAACCAAAAGAATAACCCACCGAAAATGCAAAAATAACTGATGAAATTTACTAAATTAGTCATAGTCTATAGGTTCCATTGAGAATTGACATTTTAGAACTAAGCAGCTAGACATAAGTAAACTAAAAACCGAGAGTTTTGTTCCGCCCGCTACGCGGGCGGAACAAAACTCTGGTTTGGGTTTTAATTAAGTTGAGCTACTTAGCATTTATAACTCGCCTATACGTCTAATAATATGAGCTAGGAGCATAAAACCTGCATTGCCCACACTCAAAATAATCACACCAACTACACCAAGCATCCAGTCGTCACGCAGCACTGATATTACTAAAATCATGACTGAGGATTTAGCCGCTACACTGGAAAAAGCAAGCATAATTTCCCAAATATCATGATTGAATTTCCATGCTTGATATAGGGGAATGAGTAGAGATATCACCATCGCCGCCACAGCAAAACTCAACACGAAACTAGGAGATAGATCAATATTCATTGCTTTTTCCTCTTGAATTTTGGCTCTTGGAAATGCGCCGTACCACACGATGAATGGCATACCAACCATCTCCACGATGCATCAAGACAATAGTTTTGGGCGTGAATGTAATCAGAAAAATATCCAAAAACACTAATGCTGATGATCGCCGGTTTTGGGCTTTTTCCATAGTGATATTTTCGTGATTATGGGGTTTCCAGATCATCTCGATCGCCTCCATGTAGGCTTGAGGAATGGCGACTAGAATTCTTAGAATACTCTGCATGATATCTTCGATGCGAAAGGATTCAGTACGATATAGGGGCATTAACAAGCAAACACTCACACCAATGACGACATTGGTAATACTGAAGTTTGCGGTTAATAAGAACCAAATCACGATGCGTAGAATAAATTGCCCAATCATGAGATTACCATCCAGAAAAGTAAAACTAACATCAGTGTCATGCAACCGATTAGGTTCTCAAAGTCTTCAAAAGCGACAGGTAATTTGATGGATGTATGGCGAAAAATTAAGAAATAGGCAAGCCAACCGATCCCAATTGTTATTAAGGGTTTACCGATATTTTCTAGGGAATAAGCTTCATAGTAAGCAACGTTCGCTATAACTAGTCCGCCCAATAAAATGAAAATCGCTATCCAAAATTCGGTTTTCACCGTTGCCTTAACACTTTGAGGACTTTTGGGATCTTGATGATTGTGGGACAAATTACTATGGGGCAAGAAAATAAACTTCGCAAAGGAGATTGCAGTACCTAGTGCAGCAATGTTCATTCCGATCACTTGCCAAGGTTGGAGATTTTGCATAGTTAATACTTTTGCCCCAAATCCCGACAACAAAGGGAAGCCAGAAATGGAAAAGCTAGCAATCACTAACGCAATCCAGATGGGATTATCAATTGGCTGATGCTTCAAGTCCTTAAGGTTACGGCTAGGCAAATAGCCCACGATTAAAAACAATGAAGATTTGACTAAGCCATGAGTGAGGGCATAGAAACCGCCAACCTCTGGTGCTGCCAAAATAAAGCCTAACTGAGAAATCGTGTGGAATGCTAACATCCGCTTGGTATCTTTTTCAAATACTGCAAAAGATACGCCTAGCAAGGCAGTGCCGACTCCAAATATTCGCACAATTAGTGCAATTTCTTCGATCAACAAAGCACAGCGTACTAATGGCAAAACGCCTGCTTTCACCACTACCCCGGACATCATCGCCGAAACTGGGGACTCTGACTCTGCATGGGTCAAGGGTAGCCATAACCCTGCTACAAAGATGCCACCTTTAGCTAATAGTCCCAAGAAAATCAGAGCGATCGCTTCGGGTGGCGCGTAACGTAGTCCAATAAAATCAAAGGAATGATTGGCTTTGTAGACCAACACTGCGCCAATTAAATAAAACAACATGGCGACATTGCTGACAAACAGATAGCGCAAACCGATCCAAATTGAGCGATCACTGCGGGGATAGGCTATCAACAGGAAGGTGGCAATGCTAATGACTTCTAGTGCTACATATAAACTGATGAAATCAGAGCAGGCAAAAGCTGCATTAACACTCCCATGCAAGATCACAACTTGAGCATAAAAAAAAGCTGTGCGATCGCTACGCCAACAATAGATAATAACTGCTGCCGTAACTATGGCATTGGTTAAGATAAAAAATCCTGTCAAAGGATCAACAATGAGGCTTACCCCGAAGTGATCGAGTAATCGCAGATTGATCGTTACAGACTGCACAAATAAGGGAATCGTATATAGTGCTGATGCTAATGCACCAAACAACGATAAGTAGCGATCTCCTTTGGGTAGCAGATAGATCGTAAAGCCCACCAAGAATGGTAAGACAATCCAGATTAAAGTTAGGACAGTCATGTCAGATCACTCTTTTCAATCTCATTAATTTCTAGGGTGGGATTATTACGAGATAATTTGATGATACCTACTAGCATTAAAGCTTGAATTGAGAAGCCAATCACGATCGCAGTCAAAATTACCGCTTGTGGTACGGGATCAGCATAGTTATTTCTGGGGGTATCGCTAAGGATCGGAGTAAATACTCCTCCTCGCGACGCAACCACAACAAAGTAGGCAATGATGCCTGTACTCATCACGTCCATCGAGATGATTTTCATGAATAAATTTTTTTTAAGGAGAATTCCTAAAAAACCGCAGAGAATCGTTGTTAAAACAAATGCTTCTAATAGATTTATTGACATTAATTGTCTCTTACAGCATCACTACTAGAGATTACTTTAAATTGAAATTCTACCTATTGCAATCAAAGGTTTACTTCTCAAAACTAAAGTGGCGATGCTAAGGGGCACTACTTTTGTTTTGATTTTAGAAAGCGTTACCCTACTTTCGTAAATTTCTATATTTAGGACTTACGCAAAAAGACTTTGCTCATATGGGTAAGTAGGTAAAGGTAGTTAAAAATGACAAATGAGATCCTTACAGTTGAAAAATGAAATTTTCAACCAAAATAAAGTTTCACTTATTTGCCCACATGAGCGGAAGCTTTATGTAATATCAATCTAATCCTCATCTCTCCCTCATTTTGGTCATCTTTAATAGGCTCAGTCTTGAATTTAGCCCAATATTTCACCAGAGCAATTTCTATGAAAGTTAATTATTTGCCAACATTGGCGGCGATCACTTTACTAAGTATAGGTACTGCGATCGCCTTGGTAAAGCCAGCATCTATTCAACAATCTCTATCCGAGGCGATCACAGGTGAAGCGGCCTATGCTCAATCTAATTCTGTTGGCGGAAAGCTTTCCCAAAAACTACAGGGTAAGCCCGTTGTAATTGATGTCTATGCAAGTTGGTGTTCTGCTTGCAAAAATATTGCCCCTACTCTTTCGCAATTGAAAAAGGAATATGCAGGCAAAGTACATTTCGTAGTGCTAGATGTATCTGATCGAGCGTCTACCGCCAAATCCGAGGCGATCGCTAATGAGTTAGGACTTGGTAATTTCTTTGCTGCTAATAAGACTCAAACAGGTTCGTTAACTATCGTCGATCCATCCACAGGCAAAGTCTTGTCGCAACACCGCAATAATGCCAATAAAGCTACCTATACAAAGGTCTTAGATGCAGCTTTATCTAAAAAATAAGGCGATCTCCTATCCCAATCCCTTTGACCTTCAATTATCAATATTCGTCATCAAAAAGTTCTATGAAAATTAAGTATCTTGCTTCATTAGCAGCGATCGCGCTCTTGAGTACGGGTGTATTTATTGCTTGCGCTACACCTGAAGCATCCAAAGACAATGCTGCCACAACTACTACTGCAACTAAACCTGATCCTTGCGCTGCAAAGAAGGTTGATCCTTGCGCTGCAAAGAAGGTTGATCCTTGCGCTGCAAAGAAGGTTGATCCTTGCGCTGCAAAGAAGGCTGATCCTTGTGCTGCAAAGAAAGCTGATCCTTGCGCTGCTAAATCTTCCTCTGGCGCTTCTATTGGCGGTCCTCTTGCTCAAAAGTTGCAGGGCAAGCCCGTTGTGGTTGATGTCTATGCAAGTTGGTGTCCTGCTTGCAAAAATATTGCCCCAACTGTCTCTGAACTGAAGAAAGAATACGATGGCAAAGTCGAATTTGTGGTACTAGATGTATCGGATAAAACCACCACGGCGGCGGCGGAAGCTACTGCTCAGGAGCTAGGGCTGAGCAAGTTTTTGGCAGAGAATAAAACCCAAACTGGCTCACTCACAATTGTTGATCCCGCCACGGGCAAGATCTTAGCTCAACATCGCAACAATGCCGACAAAATGGCTTACACCAAAGTTTTGGATGCTGCGCTGACAAAGTAACCTCAAAAGCATTCCATTTGTATTAGACGAATGGAATGCTTTTCATTTCTCATCTTAGGAAACTTATATGAATCATCTTCAGAAACCTGATCGCAATACTGATGATCTGGTTATGCAAACTACTACAGGCAAGAAAACCAGTTCTAAAATCCCTAAAAAATGGTTCGTTTTTGGAGGATTAGCACTTCTTGGTTTTGCACTCGCTCTGTTGATTATTGACCCAGTATCTAAAGGACTGGAATATGGCATCTCTGTTGTGGAAAATCGCTATCAGGAATGGTTCGCACAACAAGACACAGCTAATCCATTAGTACTAATGCCTCTTGCCTTTACTGGTGGCTTGATTGCTAGCATCTCTCCCTGCATTCTGGCGATGCTACCCCTCAATTTGAGTTATATCGGCACTCGCAACATTACCTCTCGCAAAGATGCCTTTATCAAAGCGGGAATGTTTGTACTTGGCAATGTGATTATTCTGAGTCTATTTGGCTTAGTTTCTTCCTTCGCAGGATTTGTAATTGTGGAATATCGCGGTCACATTAATGTGGCTGTCGGAGCAATTATTTTAATCATGGGACTTGGTTTGTTGGGCTTGATTAGGATTCCTTTACCTCAAATCAATGTTGGCGGATCTAATTTTGGCCCTTTTGGAGTTGGATTAACCTACGCTATGGTTAGTTCTCCCTGTGCTAGCCCCGTTCTGTTTGCAGTGCTTGCAGCTTCGGCGGCAAGTGGTTCGCAAGTTCTATCGGTGCTGACGATGGTAAGTTATGCGCTGGGCTATACGATTGTGATCTTCTTATCTAGTCTGCTGACTGGCTTTGCCAAGCAAGCCAACCTGCTGATGAAATACTCAGAAGGAATCACCAAATTTGGCAGTGTCGCGCTGATTCTGGCAGGAATTTACTATCTATTTATAGGCGTAAAGTGGTTTATTGGCGGTTAAGTTCTATTGGGAATTAATTGAGAATCTCGTGGATAGATATACATGGTAGAACAACTGGTAATTATTGGTTCAGGCCCCGCAGGTTATACGGCGGCAATCTATGCGGCTCGTGCTCAACTTGAACCTTTGATGTTTGAAGGGTTTTCCGCTGGAGGTTTACCAGGTGGGCAGTTGATGACCACGACCGAAGTGGAGAATTTCCCAGGATTTTCTGAAGGGATTCAAGGACCTCAATTAATGAAAGAAATGCGTCAACAGGCTTTGCGATGGGGAACTAAGCTAATTACTGATGATGTAGTCAAAGTAGACTTTGCCGATCGCCCCTTTACAATTGTTGCTGATGAACTAGAAGTGAAGACAAATGCGGTAATTATTGCTACAGGTGCAACTGCCAAGCGTTTAAATATTCAAGGGGAAGAGCGATTCTGGAATAACGGTATTTCTGCCTGTGCAATTTGTGATGGCACAAATCCTCTATTTCAGAATGTAGAAATTGCAGTAGTTGGTGGTGGTGATTCGGCGGCAGAAGAAGCACTCTATCTAACTAAATATGCGAGTAAGGTACATTTGCTAGTGCGTAGCGATCGCCTACGGGCTTCTAAGGTAATGCAAGAAAGGATTTTCAACCATGACAAAATCCAAATTCATTGGCAAGTCATACCAATTAGCGCTCATGGTGATGATGTATTGCAAAGTATTCAGATGCAAAATCTAAAAGATCATTATGTATCTGAATTAAAGGTTGGTGGTTTATTTTATGCGATCGGGCATACACCAAACACCCAAATTTTTGCAAATCAAATTGATTTAGATGATAAAGGCTATATTAAAACTTTTGGCAAAAGCACTAGTACTAATATTGCTGGAGTTTGGGCGGCTGGCGATGTTCAAGATCATATCTATCGTCAGGCAATTACTGCCGCAGGTAGTGGCTGTATGGCAGCACTGGAAGCAGAGCGCTGGCTAATGCAAAAGTAAAACCTAAAACTAGAGATTGTTCTGCTCGCGTAGCGGGCAGAACAATCTTCTCGGGTTTCAGTTTATTTAAGCCTAGCTACTTAATACATAAAGAATAAGGAGCCATAATTATGTCAGAACAATTTGTCTTTCAAGGTCGTCTTGCTTTTGAGAAACTGAAAGCTGAGTCCAACAAATTAATCCTTTTGGAGGTGGGAGCGCCTCATTGCGGAGCCTGTGAAACGCTAAAGCCTCTACTACATCAGCTTACTACTGAACAAAATGGTAATTGCTATCTGGTTGATATTGATATGACCGAAGATCCAGATTTGGCAGTGGAGTTGGGGGTGCGCTCTGCGCCAACAGTGGTTCTATTTAAAGGCGATCGCCAACTTGAAAAAATCGTGGGTCTTAAGCCCAAAAAGTTTTATGCTGAGACGATTCAAAAGTCTTTATAACATTCCTAAAACCAGAGATTGTTCCACCTCCTAGGTGGGCGGAACAATCTTCTCGGTTTTCAGTTTATCTATACCTAGCTACTTAGTACAGCCTAGCTACTGAATCCTAAATCAAAATGGTTAATCTATAAATCAATGCAAGCGATCGCTCAAGACTGGTTAGTTACTAATGAAGGTCAATGTTTTCCCTTTGCAGATTTACAAAACGATCTTCAAAAAGATGCCTTCATAATCCCCTATCGACTCTACCGTTTTCTGACCGATGTAGAAAATATTCTCTGTCAAGAAACAGATGATCGTGTGCGATTGCAAAAGATTTGTCCACTAGTGCGGCGATTGCTGAATGATTCAGAATGGATTTTGACTAGCTTTGCACTACCCGATCGCGAAACGGGTTGGTCAGTGCAGACACTCTATGATGAACCAGATTTTGCCTTAACGGTGCAAACTGTTGCTTGGTCACCGCAGAGTATTTCTCCAGTCCATAACCATGCCACATGGGGAATTGTGGCACTAATTGATGGTGAAGAGAAAAATACCTTCTGGAAGCGATCGCCTTGTGCTAAATCTCCCGATCGCCTTGTCCAAACTGGAGAACATACCCTTACGTCAGGTGATATTCTCTGCCTGATGCCTGACGCAATCCATCAGATCGAAGCGCTCGGGCATGAACCCACGATCAGTTTTAACATTTACGGGATAACTAACTATAGTCAGCGTTTTGAGTTTGATGTGGAGCAGCATACCGCTAAAAAATTTTAATTTCATTATTCAGAGACGCGAAGCATCTCCGATTAATGAGCCTGCAGAATAGAACCAATGTATAAATCAATCAAAACAGCGATCGCAAATTTAATTGGCAAGCGAGTTTCCACTAACTCTCTTCAGTTTCGCTTGACAGTAGAATTGATTGCACTTTCGGTAATTAGCTTAACTAGTGTGGCTGTGTGGGCTGGTTGGCGCATGGAACAGGCTGTAGTCAATAACCACAAGCAAATGTTGGAATATGTGGCAATGCGGTTTCCCGATCAAGTGGAAATGTATATGGAAACAGGGGGAGTCAAAGCAGGAATAGAACGCACATTAAACAAAGTTGCAACTTCAGAATTAGCGATTTTGGTCAAGGGCGATAATGGTGAAATTATTGCCAAATCAGCAAATAACTACGATCTATCCACGGATTTACAAAATATTGGCTATAGTAAAGTCCCAACTACGCCACAGATTATCAAAATCAGCGATCGCTATGTGGTGATGTGTGGCAGTTCTCTAACTGTGAATGGGCAAGTAGTGGGGAAGGTGTATCTTTCTCAAGATATTACCAAAGATCAATTGCAGCTCAATAGTGGCATTTATGGATTAATCATCGTGAGCATTATGGCAACGGGAATCTTGATATTGGCGATCGCTCTGCGTATTCGCAAAGCCCTCTCTCCCTTGCAAGAAATGAGTCAGATGGCAAGCATGATTTCCATTGAAGACCTTAGTGCTGCCAAACTGCAACTTGCCAAAGCGCCTGATGAGATTTTGGGATTAGCACAGACCTTTAATGAAATGCTTCAGAGGTTGTCTGGGGCTTGGGAGCAGCAACGTCAATTTGTGGGGAATGTATCCCATGAGTTACGCACTCCCCTCACGGTGATTTGTGGATATTTGCAGAGTTTGCTGCGGCGTGGTGATAATTTGAGTATTTATCAGAAACAGGCGATCGAAACTGCCAGTGCTGAAACTGAACGCACGATTCAGATGCTCCAAGATTTGCTGGATCTTGCAAGGGCAGATAGCGGAAATTTGCATTTTCGGCAAGCTCCTGTGTTTTTAAATACTCTAGTTACAGAAGTCGCGGCGATGAGTGCCAAAGTTAGCGATCGCTCAGTTACAGCTATCACTTCAGATCAAGATATTGTGGCTCTAGCAGACCAAGATCGACTGCAACAGGTCTTGATTAATTTAGTGGATAATGCCATTAAGTATTCCACTGAACCTGTGGAAATAAAGCTAGAAACGAAAGAAGACCAAGCGATGATCCATGTTTGCGATCGCGGCATTGGGATTGCCCTTGCCAATCAACAGCGAATTTTTGAGCGCTTCTATCGCAGTGACGATTCTTCTACTCGTTCCCGTGATGGTACTGGACTGGGATTAGCGATCGCCAAAAGCTTAGTAGAAGGAATGAATGGTAGAATCAGCCTCATATCTAAACCCAACGAAGCGAGTATTTTCACAATCAGCTTACCGCTATGGAAACCACAAAAATGAATAATCGCATTCTCCTGATTGAAGATGATCCTAAGTTATCCAAATTTATTGAAATGGAACTTGGGTTAGAAGGGTATCAGGTAACTGTGGCAATGACTGGCTTAGATGGTCTACAACTAGCTCGCGATACACAACCTGATCTGGTGATTTTAGATTGGATGTTGCCTGAAATATCGGGATTAGATATTTGCACAAGATTACGCAAAACAGGCGAAAAAATGCCGATCATTATGCTCACTGCCAAGGATGAAATTTGCGATCGCGTCACGGGGCTAAATGCGGGAGCCGATGACTATCTCACTAAGCCCTTTAGCTTTGAGGAGCTACTCGCCAGAGTCAAGGCGAGAATGCGGCGGATGTACCCCGAAGCGATCGACAATTTGCAATTTGAAGACATTACCTTAAGTCATACGGCTCGAGAAGTTCACCGTGCGGGTCAAAGGGTTGATCTAACTGCCAAAGAGTTCGATTTATTAGAATTTATGCTGTGCCATCCTCAACAGGTCTTAACCCGTGACCAGATCCTCGAATCAGTATGGGGGTATGACTTCATGGGCGAGTCAAATATTATTGAAGTGTATATTCGCGCTTTACGCATCAAATTAGAAGTTCATAATTCAAAGCGATTACTCCATACAGTCAGAGGTGTGGGCTATGTCTTACGCAGTCAAGCGTAATTTCCAGCATTTCTTCAAGATAAATCTCTCAATTCTGGGAGACTTTGCAAGACTTTTCAATTGGCAAGAGATTGATGATTTATTAAGACGCGATACAAGTTCAGGTCAAGATGGTGAATCAGTGGATGACTGGTCTTAATGCGCCAAGCTCATCACTGAATTATTCGTTGGAGGCAATTTCGGGATAATTGAAATTACTAGTGATCAAGTGGACTAATCACTCCTTTACCGCCACGATTGAGAACATGGGTATAAATCATCGTTGTCTTGACATCTTTATGTCCCAATAACTCCTGCACTGTGCGGATATCATAGCCATTTTGCAATAAATGTGTGGCGAAACTATGGCGAAAGGTATGACATCCGATCCGTTTTTCGATCTTGGCAATTCTCACGGCTTGTTTCAGTGTTTTTTGCATTCCGCTTTCATGAAGATGGTAGCGACACATTAATTCACTGCGCGGATCTTTAGCAATGCGACCCGAAGGAAATACATATTGCCAAATCCATTCTTTGGCGGCGTTAGGATATTTTTTCTGTAAAGCAAAAGGTAAAAAAGTCTCCCCATAACCTCTTTCTAAGTCTTGCTGGTGGGTACGTTTGACTTGCTGCAAATGTTCTTTAAGTTGGTCTACGACATTTTGAGGCAACATAGTTACACGACTTTCCATCCCCTTACTATCTCTGACAATAATCTGCTTTTGAGCAAAATCAAGATCCTTAACTCGTAGTGACAATGCTTCATTAAGGCGTAATCCTGAACCGTAAAGCAGCTTGGCAACAATCTGATAAACACCCGTAAGATTTTTTAAGATTTCTAAAGTTTCTTCAACAGTCAAGACCGTCGGCAAATAATGGGGGCGCTTTGCTCGCACTGCATCTAAATTGAGGTTTAGCTCTTGCTGCAATACCTCACGATATAAAAATAAAATGGCGCATAGAGCTTGATTTTGGGTTGATGCTGCCACATTTTCATTTACCGCCAAATGGGTCAAAAAGGTATTCACTTCATCGCCATCCATCTCGCTAGGATGCCGCTTGTTATGAAACAAGATAAATCGCCGAATCCACTGCACATAAGTCTCTTCGGTGCGATAGGAGTAATGCTTAACCCTGACTTGATCTCGTACCCTGTCTAATAGCTTTCGAGGTGGCTGCTCGGAATGCATAACTAAATAAATAGTGTAACTGGTATAAATAATACCCGATTTAGTCGGGCTAACAAGCTATTTGGGTGATTATTCAGAAAGTTTCTTCATAACATAACGTATGGGTTATTTAGGTGGAAAGTTTCCGTATAACGTGACGTATAGGGTGATTAGACGGAAATTTGACTTTCGGGCTAAATCCCGTATAGTCAGATTAGACAGAAAGTTTCTGTCTAATACATAGTTATGCCTAACCGATACGCTCATTAAAGTTGTCTATTATCAGCCAAGTTTAAGCAAGCAAAAATTATCTGCTTCGTTGATGAGTTCCGATAGATTGTCGGCGATCGCAAAGATAAATAATTGATAAGCGATCGGGGCATAACACATCATTGGAGCGGACTAAATTCTAATATTTCAGTTG